>JAUWFS010000095.1:0-11928 GCA_030606805.1 Deltaproteobacteria bacterium | reverse complement strand
TCAGTGGCAAAAAGTAAGGATTGGGATGAATACTGGGAATTTTTCACAACACAGGCTAAGAACAATACATTTTTTCCTGATGAATATAACTTGATGAATGTACAGGAAAAAATGGTTGCTTAACTTTGGTTACACTCAAATTAATAAGGGTTAAAAGTAGCTATGTAGGGTGCATTCCGTGCACCACAAATACCGAATTAATAATATATTCTTCATTGAATCTTTTTGGTGCGTAAAACGCACCCTGCAATCTGCTGCACTTGACCGCAGAAGCCGAGCCGATTTAGAACATTTGTAGTTTTGCGGCAGTTTATCACTTTTTTGATAGTTTTTCGGATATCGTCTGCGTCAAGTGAGCAGTATCTTCGCTTTAAAAAAATAAACCTCACCATTGACATGCGTAACTCAAAGGGTTACATTAATCCATGATCAAATCCTTCAGGCACAAAGGACTTGAAACCTTTTTTTATACTGGCAGCAAAAAGGGAATACGGCCTGAACATGCTGACAGGTTGGAAAGAATTCTGGACCGACTTAATGCCGCCGGCAACATAAAAGATATGAATTATCCAGGTTCATACTTGCACCAATTAAGTGGCGACAAAAAAGGCCAATATGCTGTAAAGGTCTCAGGTAATTGGAGAGTATTTTTTGAATTTATTGAGGGGGAAGCCTACGTCGTTGACTACAACGATTATCATTAAGAGGTGAAGCCGTGAAAAAGATGAAAAGACAACCAACACACCCGGGAACGATAATTAGAGAAGATTATTTAATGCCATTATCCATCACAATAAAAGATATGGCGTCCACCCTTGGTGTATCCAGAAAGACGCTGTCGAAAATCATAAATGAGAAAGGCTCTATTACACCGGATATGGCATTACGCTTATCACGTGCCTTTGATACCACACCTGATCTTTGGTTAACTTTGCAAAAAAATTATGATTTATGGCGGGCAGAGCATGTCTCAAAAGCATGGCAAATGGTCAAGCCCATTTCACAACAATTGCTCCATCATCAAGGATAAAACAGCGAACAAATTACTACCCGACACCAGAAGCCGGTAGGCTGATGCTTTATCTACTTCTGAGTTATTTATTTTATTAAGGGCTCGCTAAAAAATAACTTGGTAGAATTTGCGCTCAAATTTGCCGTAGATTTAATCGATCTGATTGAGCAAAACCGCAGGAATAGCGAGCTATTTCGAGGCCAATTTTACTAAGATCAGGTGCGAATGAAAATCGATTAAAGATATGGTGAAGTTGGGACATGCATAACGGCTGGCTAAAATTCCTTGTAAATTCTTGCCAAAGGATGACCGGGAGCTTTTATCTCAAGATTCAAAAAATAACCATAGGGTGTTTGAACAATAGAATAGCCTGCTTTTTCCAGCCGTTCTCGTGTCCGGTCTAATAATTCCTGAGCCTTTATTGCTTCAGCCTTTTCTTCTCCCAGGTGCGTGAAAGAATGAAGAACGATATTTTCTGTTTCCCATTTGCGGGCTAGCCACTTTGAGTTTTTTACCAGCTTTGTCTCAGCAGAGCTGCCGTCTTCAACATCTCTGGGCTCTATGTGAATAAAAGCCACAACAGTATTATCGTTTTCAGAAGGTTTGGCAGCAGGAACATTTTCAAGGGTTTTTATGGCCGGAGTCCAGTTGAAATTATTGCAAAACCAGAATAATACACGCATAAATAAAAAATCCTTTCAAAATTACTTTTAAAACAATATGATAAAATCGGCATTTTTCAAGACAAGTCAAAAGTAGTTTACACTTTATTGATCTTGTATTTTGGCAGTGAAATTGGAAAAAATACAAAGATGTAGATGCGTTACCTAATTTCAAATTTCAAATTTCAAATTTCCAGTTTCCAGTTTCGACATAGGCATTCAATTCGATAATACACGCTTTTTCGAAAAAAGTGTAAGCTGGTGAATGAAGGATGCCAAAAAACTTTATATCTAATCAGGAGGTCTAATATGTCAAAACAAATTTCTTTCTCCAAGTATGAACAAAAAGTTCTTCCCAACTTCCGACAAAAAATTAGTCAGGCAGAATCTACCGAGGATGTAAAAAAGTTTTTTGTCTATACTGTCAAAGAGTTATTAGAAAGTATTTTTGCCGGAAAAATTGATTTTAAATATGAAGATATTGAATTAATTCCGGGCAAAGAGCCGCACTATCTTTTGAGCAAACAGTTTGCTTTTTCCGATGAATTTAAGTCTGTTTGGAAGGACTCGGATTTGCCTCGCTTGCTTTCCCGATTAGCGGAAACCGCGGTGCATCGATATAAGCATCTTAAAAAGCGACCGGAAAAAACCGAGTCTAAAATTAGAATGAAGTAGGTAACACTTCAGCGACCGCAGGGCGCGCGTTTTAAGCTTTTGCGCAAAAACAAAAGGGCTTGCAAATTTTGCAAGCCCTTTATTTTTTATGTGGAGGCGGCAACCAGATTCGAACTGGTGAATAGCGGTTTTGCAGACCGCTGCCTTACCACTTGGCTATGCCGCCAAAAAATGGAGCGGGAAACGGGATTTGAACCCGCGACTTCGACCTTGGCAAGGTCGCACTCTACCACTGAGTTACTCCCGCTCAAAAGTATATTTTTTAAATATTTATCTCTAATTTGTCAACAATAAAATAACTTGGGAATAAGTTAGTCCAGCAGAAAATCACTAAATCTCATGAAATAATCAACCCCGGACCAAATCGTCAAGACCAGGGCGGGCCACAAAAAAACCATCCCTATTACATGAAAATTTATCCCAAAATAAGGATAGTGCAATAAAAGGGGTATTATTGCGGCTATCTGAAAGCCGATTTTGTACTTGCCAAGGCTGGATGCGGAAATATCCTCTTTTCTTTCAACAATAATATTCCTAAGACCTGTTACTGCAAGCTCGCGCCCTATAATGATGCAAACTATCCACGCAGGTACCCACCCGAGAGACGAAAGCATAATAAAAGTAGACGAAACAAGGAGTTTATCTGCAAGGGGGTCCATTGCTTTTCCTAAATTAGAGACAAGCCCCCTTTTTCTTGCATAAAAGCCATCAAAATAATCAGTTATAGCTGCCGCACTGAAAAGTATGGCGGCAGTAAAAGTACAAAATTTGTTCGGGAATAAAAGGAAAACAACAATTACCGGAACAGCCGCGATGCGATATAGAGTCAAACTATTGGGATGACTTAATATTTTTTTTATATCCAGGCCTGAAAACATTGGTTTATCTATTTAATATTTTATTTGTTGGCTTTGTTCCAGTCATCAAGAAAAGCTTTAATCCCTTTGTCGGTAAGAGGATGTGATGCGAACTTGCTAAGCACTTTAAATGGAATAGTAGCAATGTCCGCACCCATTAAGGCCGCATCAAGTACATGCAGCGGATTGCGTATACTTGCTACAATTACCTCGGTATCAAATGCATAATTATTGAAAATCTCGACAATCTGTTCAACCAGCAGAATGCCCTCATTAGAAATATCATCAAGCCTTCCTATAAAGGGGCTCACATAGGTTGCTCCAGCCTTTGCAGCCATAAGTGCCTGTAGCGGCGAAAAGATAAGAGTAACATTTGTCTTTATCCCCTCTTCTGAAAGTTGACGCGTTGCCTTTATACCATCAATTGTCATGGGGATCTTTACAACAATATTTTTGTGAATGCTTGCCAGATGCCGGGCTTCCTTCAGCATGCCCTCGGTATCGAGGCTGATAACTTCCGCGCTTATAGGGCCGTCAACTATTTTGCAGATTTCTTTTATGATATCTTCAAAATTACCCTTCTCTCTTGCAATGAGAGTAGGATTGGTTGTCACCCCATCAGCCATGCCCATACTGTCGGCTTCCTTTATTTCTTCTATGTTTGCGGTGTCGATAAAAAATTTCATCTATTTTAGACCTCCGGTATCGATGCTCCTTTAAAATGATCTGAAAAAGCAATTAATTTTATAATATTTCACCACAGATTTTCACAGAATTACACTGAATTATCAATATGCCCGCTCTCAAGCGAGTTGCTTTGACATAATTTATCAATTGAACTTCGTCCTGATTTCAGTGAAGCTCCGTGTCGTTCCGTGGTGAATTTTTACTTAATTTTCAAGTGTTTTCCTTCTGACGTGAAGCAATAAACTTGTCTCTGCATTCTGTGCTGCAAAAATATAAATCTTTTCCATCAACTTTGAGATGAACTCCATTTCTTTTTGGAAAATATGACTCGCAAAAGGGGTCTTTGATCATTATATCATCGACCATATTACCAGTTTTGCCGAAATCTGCCTTTCCCTGTGTATTTTTCAGCTTCCAGGATTTCAGCAATCTGTAGCTAAGATATATTACTCCTGCAAATATTAATAATCGAAACAATATTGAACTACCCTTTGCTTTTTATCATCCAGGTTATTTAAGAGGTATTGCATATCCATTTTCAAAACCGGATGAATGAATTTTGGGTTTATATCACAAATAGGTTTTAATACAAAGCGTCTTTTGTGTATTTTAGGATGAGGAATTATAAGTCCCGATGAATTTATCACAATATCATCATAAAAAATTATGTCCAGATCTAAAATCCTGGGGCCATACCTGATTGGATCTTCAGTGCGTCCTGCATCTTTTTCGATTATTTTCAGCTCATATAAAAGCTGAAACGGATCGAAAGTGGTTTCAATCTTTACCACAGAATTAACAAACCAGTCCTGATCAGTGTAATCAACGGGCTCGGTCTTGTAAAAATTTGATTGCCCGGTTATGACGGATCTGCCGGACTTTGTGAGCGCAGAAATACCTTTCCTGCAGTTTAATAATTTGTCTCCAATGTTCGAACCAACAGCAATATAGGCAGTATGTTTTTCCATTTATACCTAAAACCCAATGGCTCGAATCCTTTCTATAACTTCCTTCATCCTTTCTTTGCCGACAGTCAGCGCCATCCTTACATACCCCTCACCGGCAGATCCGAATCCATTGCCGGGTGTTACAACTATGCCGCCCTTCAAAAGGAGATGGCTTGTAAATTCCGCAGAGGTATATCCTTCCGGGACTTCTATCCATACATAAAATGTCGCTCGCGGTTTTTCTACTGAAAGTCCAAGGCCAATCAGTCCATCAACAAGCACATCCCGTCGCTTAGTGTACTCTCTGTTCATGTTTTCCACACAAGACTGATCTCCCTCCAGTGCAGCTATGCCCGCAATCTGTACGGCCTGAAATGCACCTGAATCAATGTTGCTTTTTATCTGACCAAGAGCCTGAACCATTTCCGCCCTGCCGACTGCAAACCCAATGCGCCATCCCGTCATGTTATATGTTTTTGACAGGGAATGAAATTCTATTCCCACATCTTTTGCACCGTCGGTCTCAAGAAAACTTATCGGCCTGTAACCATCGAATGCCATCTCGGTATATGCAGCATCATGACAGACAACAATATTATGCAATTCTGCAAATGAAACAACCTTTTTGAAAAAATCTCCGTCCGCCACCGCTGATGTTGGATTATTGGGGTAGTTAATAAACATCATCTTTGCCTTGCCAGCAATTTCTTTTGGAACGGCATCAAGATCGGGAAGAAAATTATTTTTCTTTAACAAATCCATAAAATATGTCTGACCACCGGCAAATTTAACTCCTATATCATAAACCGGATACCCAGGGCTTGATACAAGAGCAAAATCATTGTTATTTATAAATGCAAGGGGGATATGGGCAATTCCCTCCTTGGATCCAATCAGTGTTACGACTTCCCTGCCGGGGTCAAGATCCACGTTAAATCTTCGCTTATACCAGCGTGCAACGGTCTCGTTAAACTCGTGCATGCCTGAGTAAGACGGATACCTGTGATTTGCAGGATCTATAGCAGCCTTGTTCAATGCTTCAATTATATGCGGAGGTGTAGGCATATCCGGATCACCAACACCAAGATCAATAATATCTACGCCCTTTTTTCTAACTTCTTCCTTTTGCCTGTCTATCTCCTTGAAAAGATAGGGCGGTAAACTCTTTAATCTGTCTGACTTTTCAATTCTGATCATATGTTTTTTTTATTCCTCTATGTAACGGTTTACGGTTCACGGTTTACGGTTGATCAAAACAGGCTACTAACTTAAAACGGAACACTTTTCGCTATTTTGGCTCTATGGCAATTCCATAATCAAGCAAAATCTAAGGAATTACTAACTAACTGAATTTACATACTATTCCGCCTTACGTTGGTAACCGATAATCAATAACCAACAACTGTGAACCGATAACCGTGAACTGTAAACCGTTACCTCTTCCATGCATCTTCCTGGAGAAAGCCCTTATAAATGACACGGCCATCACCTTCAAGAAAAACATCGTAAAATTTTCCATCATCTTCTTTAAAATAGATATAAAGATATCCCCCGCCTCTTGTGATAACCTTTACAGGAGACTTTCCTTTTGATTTATAACGCATTACAATAGCGGCTGCAATCGAACCCGTCCCGCATGCCAGGGTTTCATCTTCTACCCCTCGCTCATATGTTCGAATTGAAATGGTATTGTCATTTCCGGCGCATATGAAATTTACATTTGTTCCGGCAGGTGCATAACTGTCATGGAACCTTATCTCTCTTCCTGTCTTTACCACCTCGGCATCATCAATATCACCAACCAGGATAACCACATGCGGAACTCCTGTATTTACACTGCTAACCTGCATGGAACCATTTCCCAGCTCAAGATTATAATCTGTCTTGAGATCAATCGGGTCCGGCATTTTTATTTTTACCTGGTCGTTTTCAACTATAGCTGAAACAATACCGGCTTCTGTTTCAAAAGATACTTTTGTTCCTGAAATCCCGTTTAAATATGCAAAGCGTGCAGCACATCTTGCTCCATTCCCGCACATTTCAGCAGTGCTTCCGTCAGAATTAAAAAAACGCCACTTAAAATCAACGTTTTCAGATTCTTCCACAAGTATAAGGCCGTCAGCACCAACAGACATTTTTCTGCGGCAGACTTTAGCAATAAAATCCTGCAAATTATTTTCGTCAACAACTCTATTTCTGTTGTCAATAATAATAAAGTCGTTGCCGCTTCCGCTAATCTTGTAGAAAACAATTTGACTCATTAAATTTCCGTTCTAATTTTAGCTTTATAAAACCGGCCGAGCGTAAGCTTCAGGTGTGATACATTTAAAGCAGGAAACTGTTTGAGCGTATTAGTGAGCATTAAGAAAAAAGAGGCACTTTTGTATATTTTTGTTAAAAGGATAAACTCAAGCCATAACGTTTAATTTTTCTAACTGATATTAATACTCTTTTTTCTTTAGGCTCATTTATGCGCGAGTTTCAGACGCTCTTAAATTTAATTGCCCGCTGCCTCTGGTTAATCTCATATTTGAGTTTTCAAATTTCTGAGTATAAAATTAAAAATTTGATAACCAAAAAATATCCCGGCCTTTCTTCAGAAATTATAAAAAAGGAAGAGCCGCTTAATTTCTTGTTTTTAATGAGTATTTAGGAGATCACATTAGCTTGCAAAAGCGTGGGAAAAGGAGATGGGGAATGGAAAAAAAGAATTATATCATTACGTTGGGCTTTATAATAGTGCTAATTTTCTTTGGTATCTGGTTTTTGACAATACTTAAAACGACTCCGACAGAAAAAGCTCAGCCGACTCCGGCAGAAGAAATTCAGATGGAACCTGTAGCGGAAGTTGAACCAACTGTTGAAGCTGCACCTGAACCTGTAGCGGAAGTTGAACCAACTGTTGAAGCTGCACCGGAACCCCCATCGACAGTTGAGGTTATGCCGGCTGATTTTGATATAGTTCCATTAGAAGATCGGGACTGTACAAAATGTCATCCATATGCAGTCAAAGATATAAACGAACGTGGCGGACTGCACCAGTCACTTGGTTGCAGCGAATGCCACATGGAACATCCACCCCTTGGAAAGGATCCGATTCCAACATGTGAAATGTGTCATGATCCTGGAGATGCAGCGCATTATAACATCAAAAATTGCAACGCTTGTCATTACCCGCATTATCCCACCGAGATGAAGTTCGGTGAAATCGATGTGGCTGCCTGCCTTTCATGTCACCCTGATCAAGGTAAAGAAATGGAAGCAAAACCGAGCGAACACGCTGGTTTGAATTGTACTGAATGCCACATGGTTCATCGTGAGTGGGCTGAGTGTGCGGATTGTCATACTCCTCATGCTGAGGAAATGACCCATGCGGATTGTCTTGCCTGTCACAAGCCGCATAGTCCCAAAGCAGTCAATTATGCTGATGGTATTCCTAATAATTACTGCGCTTCCTGTCATGAAGATGTGGGCAATGCCCTTGCATCAAGCAAGAAAGCTCATTCTGAAATGAGCTGCATAGAATGTCATGAGAGCGAACATATGGCGGTTACACAATGTGACGGGTGCCACGACGCAGATCTGCATGGCGCCACTATGCATGAACGATACCCGTTATGCCTTGACTGTCATAATAATCCTCATGCATTAGCAGAGTAGAAAAAACAGTGCCTAAAGTGAGCTAAAGTGCCTAAAATGCCTAAAGTTATGGTACGCCTTAACTTTAGGCACTTTAATATACTTTAGGCACTTTAGCTCACTTTACTTATGTCCGCACCGAAGATGCGCTAATTTGAACCTTTAACCCTGGACCCTGAACGTGGAGGCACAGATGAGAAAAAAGGTGTTTATCAGTATTATTGGTTGTTTAGCTATACTTCTCTTTAGCACCTTGTCTTTGGCTGAAAATAATTCTCTTGAATTAGTCGAAGGGGACTGTATCAAGTGCCATCCGCGCAACATACGGGAAATCAACGAACGGGGGGCATTACATAAAACAGAAGTCACTTGTATTGATTGTCACGAGGAGCATCCCCCCCATGGGAAAAATATCATTCCAAAATGCAGTGTTTGTCACTCACCTGATGCAAGCTCCCATTATGCTCTAAAAGAGTGCAAAAAGTGCCATCATCCACATTATCCCAAAGAGATGGATCTGAGCAAAATCGATAATGTAAAACCGGCCTGTGTCTCCTGTCATCCGGCCGAAGGGCAAGAGAACCGGACATATCCAAGTGCGCATTCCGAATTAGACTGCAAACAGTGCCATTCAAAGCATGGCGAATCTACTGCATGCCTGGAATGTCATGATTCTCATTCACCTGAAATGAACGATAAGGACTGCTTCCTTTGTCATAAACCTCATCGTCCCTCAGCAATCAAGTATGATGCTGTAGTTCTTCCGGCTTTATGCGCCAGTTGTCATGACGAAACGGTAAATGCGGTTAACGAGCGTGGAGGAGCGCACAAATCAGTCAAATGTATTGATTGCCATAGGCAGCATCCTCCTGCTGAAAAAAATGTTATTCCAAAATGTTCTCTGTGTCATGCGCCGTCAGATAAAGCACACTATAAGGTGGAAAATTGTTCGTCATGCCACCATCCTCATTATCCCATGGAGATGGATCTGAGTAAGGCCGATTCCGTTAACTCGGCCTGTGTATCCTGCCATCCGGACCAGGATAAAGAGATGAAGGCGCATCCGAGCGAACACGCCGGATTAGACTGTAATGAATGCCATGTAAAACATGGCGAATCTTCATCATGCATGGAATGCCATGAAAGCCATACAGAGGAAATGACCCTTGATGATTGTTTGCGATGCCATAAACCCCATATGCCGCTGGAAGTAATCTATGGAGAAGACATTGACACGTCTTTCTGTTTAATCTGCCATGAACTTGTAGGGGAAAAGATGTCAGCAGTAAGTCAGACAAAACATCATGAATTAGGATGTGTGTATTGTCATAAAAACAAGCATAAAAGTTTACTTAAATGCAAAACATGCCATGGGGAACCACATAGGTACGATATTCATGCAAAATTTCCGGATTGCCTTGCATGTCATCAAGATCCCCATGGATTGATCAAGTAGGGGACACAAAATGGGAAGAAAGTTTTTCGCCAACATTGTTGGTTGCACTTTGATCATATACTTGAGTTTAAGCGCCTTTTCGTTGATTAATGTCGCTGCTGAAGAGTGTGGTACTGCGTTTTACGAGCAAAGAATCGAACCTATAACAAATCGTGATTGTGCCCGGTGTCATTTTTCAGTTTTTACGGACATTAGAGACAAAGGTGGAGCACATCAGATGGTCTGCAAGAAATGTCACGAAATATTTCACACATATAAACCTGGTAAAAACTGGAAAGACGTTGTTCCCAACTGCGCTGACTGTCATGTTCTATTCCATGGGGCTGGTTTTCCAGACTGTCTGCGGTGTCATGAAAATGCTCACGCACCTGTAGATAGTCTAAGTTTTGAAAAAATGGTTGAGGATTGCGGCAACTGCCATATTGATCAGGCAACTGAGACAACTCAAAACCTTAGCGCACATACCGACACTGCATGTTCTTCATGTCACCACGACAAGCACGGCTACATACCGACCTGTATCGAATGCCATGATAAAACGCATACACCATTTATCGGAAATACGGGGTGTAATGCTTGCCACCCAAGTCATTCACCTTTGATGGTCAGCTATAATACCGAAGATGCGGCAGATGCTATCTGTACAGGTTGTCATGCTGATGTCGGCAACAAATTATTGAGCAGCAAGAATAAACATAGTTTTCTTAAATGCGCCAGTTGCCATGCTGATAAGCACCAATATATTCCAATGTGCCGGGAGTGTCATGGGCAGGAACCCCATTCAAAGGAATTGCTTGAGAAATTCAGCAGTTGTAATGATTGTCACGGAGATCCGCATACTCTGATTTTGCAGTTACAGTAAACATTGTGCCCCAAACAAAGCCAAAGGGTCGCTAAATGACGATAAGAAAAAAATTAAGGTCTGTATCATTGTTTCTTGGAATTTGCCTGGGTATTTATGTTATTTTCATGCTCTATTATCTACTTGGGGATGGCTGCTGGAATTGCAGCCCGCAAGATTATTATTCCAGAGGAATAGCGATGATATCAGTGAATGATAATAATGATCTGAAAAAGGGAGTCAAATATCTTAAGACGGCAGCAAAAAAAGGTAATGTTAAAGCAATTATCTTTCTAGGAGAACTATATTCGGACGATTTCCCGGATGCTTACATTAAAGACAACAAAGAGAAAATCGCAGCCCTTAGAAGTATAGTATCAGCAAATATTAAGAAACGAGAATCATATTTTAATGAGTTAATCAAAAATCAATCTTTTTTTGATAGAAAATACAGCAAGACGCAATACAATCTCGGCGTGTTATACAAAGTCGGCATCCTGAAAAGTGAAGATAAAGAGGAAGCGTACAAAAAATGGTTAATGATATCGGCTGATAACGGCAATCCTCTTGCCATTTATCAAACGGGCATCTTTTTTAACAATAAAGGCAAATATATGGAAGCGCTGAAATGGTTCACAAAAGCGTTTGATTCCAGCCGGGAGCCCGCTTCAGCAATAATGATCGGGGATTATTATTTTTACGGCAAAGGCGTGGCAAGGGATTACCAGAGATCGGTAGATTGGTATCACCAGGCTTTGAATGCGCCGGCATTGCCGGATGCTTCTTTATGGATCAAAAATAGAGAAGAACTGACTGAATGGGCGACCCAGAGATTAAATATTGCGGAAAAAAAAGTTCGCAGTAAAATGTCAAAACAAGTTGTTATTGTTAAATATCGTATCATAGGCGGTTTAAATTCATTTTCAATTTTCACAGCAGATCTGAAGGGAAATCTCATTGGTACAGTAAAGAAGCAAGACGGCTATATCCGGGCGCGGTCTAACATAATGATCAAGTCGGTCTCCATCTCAAAATCAGCTAAAGTTGATTCTATGAGTGAAGGCCTGCATTGGGTGCTGACCACATATGCAAAAAATAAATATGGGGCTGATAAGGATTTCAATTTTGTCATTACAAAGTATAGTGGGTAGG
>JAUWFS010000067.1:0-14114 GCA_030606805.1 Deltaproteobacteria bacterium | reverse complement strand
TTTTGTAACCCCGGAGAAACTTTCAACATCTGCTGCCACCGTTGGATATTGCTTATAATAATATTGAGACCCGCCACTTTCAATTTTGCCCAACTTTGGTGTGCCCGACAACTTTGAATCAACCGCACCTCTAAAGCCGACACCTGCATCATCAGACGTTCCACCAACTTCGGCCCCGATAGTTGGGTAGGCCTTGATATAAAAATAATCAAAATCTTGATTTTGGAATCTTACTAAAAGCGGAGTTCCAGAAACAACACTGTCGTTAAACGATTTGCAATAAAATATTGTGTATGCGGTTTCAGTACCAAATCCATCTGCCGTCCACGCTAAAGCATTTGATTCTGGCCCAGGAATACCAAGGATAATCGTTTTGATATAAATATTAATTTGTGGAGCCGAATCATCAGTTAAATAAACCAATTCGTTTAAAGATATAATCAATTCTTCTGCTGCAAAGATGCTTTCATTCCAAATATCTTCACCATTATACTCTATTCTTAAACTATAATAATCAGCACTTGGCACAGCATCCCACGATATTGTAACATCCGTACCGTCATCAGAGACTTGAAAATTAGCAGGAATTGCAGGTAAAGCGAAAGAAATAATTTCAGCATGGCCCGGCGATAATATATCATCAATATATGGGGTTATTTTGATATCAAAATCATAAGAAGCTTGCGTAAACTCATACGTATAAGCCTCAAGATTGTCGACTAAGAGCACATAACCAGCGCCTATATCAATTTCAAGCTTAAATTTAGATTTAGAACTTAACCAGCAAACTTGATAATCAAAATCTGAAGGATTAGTATTAACGAGTGTAACAACAAGATCATCAAGAATAGGAATGGTTGCTTCGTGCGTACCAAGCGCTGGAGCTTCCCCAGGATCATCGTGAACATCATCATGGATGATGCTTCCTTCAATTTTTACTTCATTAAAACTTAAAGGAATAATTTTTAAAACTCGTACTCTTAATACTTCATCAACTGTAAGACCAAAAAGAAATTTTGTAGCTATTTCACCATTGGCATGTATGGTATTTACATCGTCAGATGACAAGGCAATCGTAACTGAATGCGCATTATCTCCGGGCGTGACATTGTAAGGCCCCAAGACGCCACCCGTTTTGCTAGTTAATAACAATTTGCCCTCATAAGCCGTTTCCCCAAAATCAACCGGCTCGGACAACGTTGCAACTGTGGCGCTAATGTGTGCGAGCTGGCCAGTCTGTGCCCAGTCGACTTGTCTTGAACCAACATAAATCATATCGCCAATGGAAGGAATAAAGCCCTTTAGCCCGGTTGTAAAAGATACAGTGGTTCGGTTCAGCTCATCGTCCCAGTATGAATACATGCCCTCCTCAAAAGCATGTTGTCGATTTGAGCAACCCGTCAAAGATAATTTTGCTTTATTTTCAATACCACCGCCGAGCGAATAACATATGATAGTTTGAGCTTGCCAAGTCTCATCGTCAACATATTCAACCTCTACACACGTAGGATCATCATCTGTCCTTAGTGCATGATTAAACTTTAATGTGCCTTCTGTATAATCATCACAAGCATATATTTGAGAAGGTACAGTATGTAATTGATCTCGAACTAACGAAAATAATCCACCCGGCTGAATTGGTATACATCTGCCGCATTTAGCTATTAATTTTAAAGCATTGATGCATATACTTTTTTTTGTAAATCTATAATTAAAATAACATTCTTTTGTCGCAAGCAATGTTTTCATTGCAAAAAGTTCTTCAAAATCAAGAACTGAATCGGATTGTTGCCCACCGTTATCCGCAGTAGCAATATAAGCGCAAATGTCCACGATTGAGCTTGTTGCTATTTTTGTAACTCCAAAGCCTGTCTCTGTGACTGGATATAATTTTCGAGTAACAACACAATTTATTTTTCTTGATATACTCCCGTTTAATCTTTCAGTAGCTTTTAATTTTAATTCAATTAAGGTTACATTTCCATAATCAGGATGATCTACACCATATCCTCGAAGGGCTTCAATTGTGCATTTGTCTGTTCTGTTTGTACTTGTGGATGGGGCATCACTTCTTTTTATTCTAAATTCATACCTTGCAGCTCCAAACGCTGAACATGTATATGTATATCGTAAGGGTTGCCTTGTGCAACCACTTGTTGTGGCTGATTTTAAAGCAGCCCAGGCTGTCAATCCAGCTCCAAGTTTATTTATTTTGCGAGCTTGAGCATAAAAAGTGACTGCAACATGATGCTTATCGCCCTTATCGCCATGCCCTATTAAACCTCCCGGAAATACAATATCAAAACCTATTTTTGATACTTCAACATTTGGAGCCGTAACTACTACCGTAAGATAATCTTCTAATAACTCTTGCCCTGATATTGCAACCGAAGTATAAACAACTTGACTTATTAATGTGGGCGAACCATTTGGAGGAATTATATTATAAGTGCAATCCTCATAATCGCCGATAGGCGTTTTGTCGATATAAACATTTTCGATATCATATTCTCCAACACCAATAATACCCATAATATACATATATTGACAATCATTGCTGACATATTCAACATAGTTATTCTGCAACAAAGAAGGAAAGCAAATAAGCCTGCCGAAATGTTCATGGAAAGGATCTCCGATACGAAATCTATTTGTAGCATTAGTTAAATTATAAACCGTTTCAATTTCTTCAGCTTCAACTCCGCCTGGTATAAAATCCATAGGCTCAGGCCCAAACCAAAGATTGTAAAGATACCCAATCGCATATCCTACAGCGGCATATAAAATCATTTTACCGATAAATAATGCAACTGCAATTAATGCGGAAACTCCTGGCAATTCTACAAAATGACAAACATCTTTCTCTTTTAACTTATTATCCCAAAATTCTCTGAGGATTGGCTCTCCATTTATAAGTAAAACCACAGGTCTTATAAAAATAAGATTTTGCTGTTTAATTACTTCATTTGGAGATATTTCAATGCCAAAATATATAATATCGTAGTTTAAAGTTAAAGGATTGTACGATCTTCTAATTTCCATAAGTATAGAATCCCTCAATCCGCATAAAGTTTTGTCTTAAATTCTTTTTACTCGAAAGCATAACGCCTGAACCTTCATCCGGGGCATGAAGGATTTGTAATTGTTTATCAACAAAAACCACAACTCCTATATGATGAATATGGGTTCGTATGGCTAACAATGCGGCATCTCCATCTATGGGATTATCCGTTGCGCGCCATCCGATATCGCTTGCTTTTTCTTTAACTTCCTTCAGTATGTGCATGGCTTGTCTTAAGAACTTGCGAGGATCTGCCGGTACATTACATATTGCTGGAATATTTTGGCCAAATTGTTCTTTCTGAATTCGCCTAAACCAATAACCGCAATCTTGCTCTTGTGTCCATCGTTTACCAAGATATTTATTTATCCACATTATACCATTGCTCCCGGAATGTCTTGTACTGTCATAATTCTGCGGGGAAATTTGGCCCCAAGCAATCCAGACAATGATGCCTTTATTTCAATACCGGCGTCATTCTCAGAAGCTGCTACAACTTGAAATAAAATAGGATACTCAGAATCTGGATTGTCGTTTTCGGCAATATATTGCCGATAGCATATTGTCGTTTTATGCCGTGATGATGTTACTTCTCTTATCTGCTTTCGTTCCGCAACGGGAATTCCCTTGATCTTAATAACCATTTCGCCCCGGACGCCTGAATTTTTTTCTGGCAAAGTGCATTCAAAAAGAACAGGCAAAAAAGTACCTTGTAGGGTAACCAATTCTTTAAAAGAATTTACTATTTTTATAGTTTCAATAAAAGATTGATGGTCAAACTCAAGCGTATCCCAATAAGTAATGTCTTGAGGTGCATATTCGTATGCTTCTTTAATCGCATCGTTTAATAAGGTTGGCATTATATCAACTCCAATGCAGATATGGCCGCATCTCTATGTTGTATCACCTCAGTCACGTCAGCCGATTCCCTGCATTTTTTCTTACCACCACATCGCAAAGCCTCGACCTCAGCCGCAAGCTCAATCCAAAGGCTGGCCGTGTCAAGGATAAGCTGTGCTGTCTCCCTTGGTGTCCTACCCGTTTCATCGGCTTCACGCTTGACCATGGGATAATCGGCCATGTCCGGCTCAGAGTCACGAAGGAAATTGATTGCCTGTTCTCGCTTTATTATATACCGGCATTCCTGGCCTACACCCTGCGATATATATCTTGCACTGGCAAAGCTGGCCGCTTCGTCAATCCTGCGTTCGGATTCTTTTAGCAATATGTCAATATCTTGAGGAATAGCTTCAAATACAAATTGTTGGTTTGTCTTGTCATAAACAGGCTTTTCGCTGTGTGTAGCCCCGTCCATAAGTTCTTCATAAATCACCGGCAACCAGTCAAAAGTTTGCAACGATTTTTTTGAAAGCTTATTGAAATGTGTAATCGTTGCACCGCCTGGAGTTGTCCAACGGTCTGGAAGCCTTGATGGTGCGTCTTTCATTTGGTTTGTTATTTTGTCAATTTGTGCGTATTGCATATTAATTTCCTTTCTATATTGATGAGGCGGCTAACATTTTTACATCGTAGGGGGTACCTGGTATATCGGTTTTAGATATCCAAGTATTATTGCTTGGTGTATATTCATCGCAATCTGTACATGAATCGGAAGAGCCTGATCCTATATTTCCACCATAAACATATCCGCTATCGCCTATCGTTGAAGCGGCTAAATTACCTCTTGCTGGAGCTGGCATATCTGTTTTAGACACCCATGTATCAGGTGTATATTCATCGCAATCTTGGATATAAGGGGTAGCGCCCCCATAAATATATCCACTACTACCTATTGTTGAAGCAGCTAAATATTGTCTTCCTGGTAAAGGCATGTCTGATTTCGTTGTCCACGTATCTGGCGTATATTCGCTACATCCTTGAAGTTGATTTCCCCCATAAATATATCCACTACTGCCTATCGTTGAGGCCGCATGATATCTTTGAGCGCTTGGTATATTAGTTTTTGACCCCCATGCGTCAGGTATATATTGATCACAATCGTAAAAAGCACCTTGCCCTCCATAAACATATCCGCTATCGCCTATCGTCGATGCTCCAAAGCCATATCTTGCTGGAGCTGGCATATTTGTTTTGATTGTCCAAGTGTCTGGCACATATCCATCGCAATCTTGTAATACAGCAGCGCCGCTATATCCCCCATAGACATATCCACTACTACCTATTGTTGAAGCAGCTAAAAGAGCTCTTCCTGGAGTTGGCATGTCTGATTTCGTTGTCCACGTATCTGGCGTATATTCTTGACAATCTCGAAGATATGTACTTGTACCATGGGTTCCTCCATAAATATAGCCATTTTCATCCGGTGGCGGCGGCTCAGCTCCAGTCGTAGCGCAAGGCCATTCTGTATCCTCACCAATAATCCAGGCCGTTTTCTGCACCATCAACATGCAAACAACATCCACATAATAACCCTGCCTTGCCACTTCACGAGGATAACCCAAAATCTTAGCCTTATGAACATCATAACCCAATGTTGCCAGCCAGGAAGCAGAAAACCAATTCAAACCAAGATTAAGATCATATTCATAAAACGTCTTGAACGTTTCCCACTGCGCCCACAATAATCGAAAAAGCACTTTTGCCTGGTCTGGCTTACCGTCCCCGAACCGCCTGAACTCAGTCCGGCCGGATTGCAGCTTGCGCTCAACACGAGTATCGCCGGGCGTTATGCTTATCTTTTTTTGAGGTGCAGGAAGTCCCGCTGGCCAGGTTGCCATAATTTATTGACCCAAAAGTTTTTGAACGTTTATGTTTGCTTCAATCTGGATATCCGGCAAAGGCTGGTCAAAATTATCAAACCATTCAAGCAAAGCTTTTTGATCTTTAATTTCAGTCAGCAATGGTTTGCGTATTTCCTTTGGAATTGACCGGATAAAAGTAAGAGCATTTTCACCAATCCGACCTTTGGTGATATAATCCACAGCCACCATGGTTTTTAGCTTATGTGTCCACATTTCTTGATCTAACGTGTCCCGCTTGTCAGGGGTCAGCCTCCCGATTTGCGATTTCAGAATATCAGCCTGTGCATAAAACCGTTTAAATTCCCGTTCAGTGTCGGATATATTCCGCTCCAAATCTTCCAAGTCCATACGATGTTTGGCCAGGTTGATATTTTTTCGACGTACTTCAAAATCAGTTTCAGAATGTTTATGTTCAAGCTCTTCAATGTCGACCTGCAAAAGCTCTCTTGCCACATAGAGCTCTTTCAAGCCACGATATCGTTTAAACAACTCTCTCAAGGTCTGCTTATATTGCCCATATTGAGTCTCGCCCGCTCGAACGGTAATAAAATTATCCATCTGGAAACTGCTATGATAAAGTTGATGATCGTTTAACAATTCTTTCAAATCCATGTTAATCCTTTCTTTTAAGTTGGACACGGCCAATACGCAGAATCGATATCCTCAAAAGGCACGCCTGCAATAATTTCAAGGTTCATCTTCACTTCCCACACCATACCACCATTTAAGCTTGCCTCAAAAGGTTTTAAAAAACGCAATCTGTGAAAAGCAAAGCCAGCTTCCGTTAACCAGTCCGCTTCAAACAGCATCCCACCGCCATTCAATGTGGTCTCGTAAAATGTCCGCAAAGTTTCAAATTGTGCTTGAGTAAGTGTTAAAGAAAAATTAGATTCTCGTTCTGGATAAGTGCGGATTCGTATTGAATTAATTTGCTCTTGATCGTCTGCAAGCCCTGATCTTAATTGAGCATTAAACTTTTTCTGCGGAACCGGCAAACCCGCTGGCCATGTTTCAATAGCCATATTTAATAAGCCCTTCCGTATCGACCGTCCATAAATGGTGCCATGCCAGCCCCGCGCTCCATGCGGCCTGTCATTGCTTGCTCAACCTGTTCAATAATAATATCAAGCCTTGCACCGTCTTCTGATTCTTCTGTTCGTGTTTGCGTGCCTGACGCTTCGTGAATATGTATTTCCATCGGTTTTCTGGGCTCTAATGCTCTTGTGTTGTCTATTTGCACAGGTATTTTCCCGCCAGATGGAATAGGGATATGTGCTTCAGCGATATCCCCAGTTTGATATATTCCCCTTGCCTCTGAAATTCCGCCTAAATCATATGATGGAGGCTGAGCGCTGCTTATCGTAGATACTTGAGCCATACCAAACGCAGTTACAGCAGCAGCAGCAGCAGCGCCAAGGGCAGGGCCAACATATGGAATGCTCGCAAGTGATTCATACGCTTTCATAGCACCAGAATAGGTTGAAATAATAGTTTCAGCAATCTTAAATGCTTTATACGTAGCAAAAGCCTCCTTGCTATGTTTTCCGCCCATTTCAGATATCATCTTAAAACCATCTGACATTGACCCGGCCACATCTTGGATATTATCAATGCGCTGCTGCGTTTCAGCTTTATTGATAGCCGCTAATTTATCGGATGTTAATTTTGCAATTTTTTCTTTATCAACTCCAGCTTTTTCCCATAATTTAACCTCTCGATCTAATTGCATACGCTCTATATCAGACCTGCTTTTACCCATTTCGGCATATTGCGAATTAAAATCAGATTGTATTGCAAGATTTTCACTATTTGCCTCACTCATTATCTCTTCATAATTTTCAACATACCACGCATCAAGAGCGGCTTTATCTTTTATAAAACCATCATATGCCAAAAACTGAGAATCTAATTCTTGCAATCTGAATTCTGTATCAGATAACAATTCATCGTGAAATTTAGCGTTAATTTCTTTTTCTAATTCATATCTTGCGTTAAGCCTTTTTTGTTCTTTTTCAGCCATTTTGAGCGCAAAAGCTTCTTGCGCTTGCATGGATTTTATCCAGGTGTCATCGGGCGGAGAAACCGCTTTTGAAACAACTTCAGACTTGATAATTTCAGGTTTGATAATTTCAAGCTTATCAGCTTCAACAGCCTTTTCTTGAATCGCAATTAATGTTCTTAACGCCTCAGCTTCTTTTTCTACTTGCCATGTATATTTTCCGCTTGCAATTATCCGCTCAAGATATGCAAGTCTGGTTTTTTCCGGCCCCATTTCTTCATTGAACAGCTTAACAGCGGCTGCACCATCAAGCAGAGCAGTCTTAAAATCTATCATGCCCGATAAATTTAATTTCACTGCTTGCCAAGATAATGATAAATCCGTAACAAACGTAGCCGTCGCAGACGTTGCAGCTCTAAGCGGATCTACGATCTCTTCATAAATCACACCGCCCAATCCCTCAACCGCTGATTTTAAAAGCTTCCAGTCGCCAATCAAAGTATCAAGCTTAATATCAGCAAGCTCTTTTGTTTCACCGCTTACATCATGCAAGGTTTCCGCCAATGCTTCATATTTATCAATCTGAGCTGCGATGTTGAGAACGGTTTTACCTGCAATCTTGCCGTAAACCTTTGCAAATTGATTGGTGTCCCATTGGGCTTCATTTGCTGCCCGCAACGTTCCGATCAGGTCGGTTGCTTCTGTTCCAAGGATTTTGGCAGCTTTAGCGTTGTTAATCCATGTATTTTTTAATCCGGTTCCTGCATCGCTGCCTTGTATACCAGCATCGGCCACCACGCCCAACAGTGCCGCAACTTCTTCAATTTCAAACCCATAAGCCTTAGCGTACGGAGCGGATTCTTTCAGGGCCTCACCCATCTGAAGAAAACTCGTATTTGACCTGGTTGTTGTCCCGATCATCACATCCGTAAGTCTATCAATGTCCTCAATGCCAAGGCCCATAGCGGTAAGCGTGTTGGTCAGGATGTCAGACGTTTCGCCAAGATTCGCACCGGCTGCCGTAGCCGCATCAAGCATTCCGGGCAAGCCTTCGATTGATTTCTGAACGCTCCAGCCTGCCAGTGCCATAAATTCAAGGGCTTCACCGGATTGAGTGGCGCTCCATTCTGTAGTGGCTCCCATTTTTTTGGCAGCATCGGAAAGTAGCTTAAAGTCTTTTTCAGACGCTCGCATGATACCACGGACGGTTGCCATTTGAGACTCGAACTTAGCCCCAACACTAACCACGCCAGCCAAAGATACCGTTAAAGCTCCGACGCCAGCCGCACCTGCCAGCGAAGCAAAAGAAGATGTCAGCCCGGCAAGTTCTTTTTTACTTTTTTGGCCAAAGCTTTTGATTTTCTTTCCGGATTTATCAATATCCTTGTCAAATTTGTCTGTTTTGGCTCTGACAAGTACGTCGGCTGTGCCAAGTCTCATGGTTTACCCTTCGGAAATAGAAATCTCTTGTTATACGGCTTCTCAGTGAGCCGTCCTTGTGAAGCCTTGGTGTTACTGCTTTTTATGCGCTTCTAATACTTTGGCTGCAATTAATTGCACCTTTTCAAGGCATTCATCCATATCTTTTATTTTTTTCAATTTCATAACTTCAATCACGGCCAGAATATTGATATCAACAATGCCATTTACAGAATGTATCCATTGACCCGAACATTGTTGGTATATCCTGACAGCCTCCGCATTGCCTTGCTCAAGTTCCGGCCTACAAGTTTTGCATGGAGGCGTTCCGTCAAAATCCGCCCAGGTTGCCTGGCATGTTTCGCAATCCAGTCGGTCAATGCCGGATAGCCAGATTGCGAAACTAATCAGTTTTTTCTTTCCGTCTCCGCCTGAGCTTTTACCGTGTCAGAAAGCTTTTCCCTGCAATCGGTTATGAAATCCAGGAAAATCTTGAAATCTTCCTCGCTAAGTTCTTTGCACGTCCGGAGTTTATTTTCATCCGTGCAATCAAGAATTTTCCCGTTTTCGTCAAAATGATTTTCCCAATCTGTAATTACGGCCACAACGGTTAGTTCTTGTTCCAAGGTCTTGTTGGTTACAAGAATAGGTACCGGTTTCAAATCGCCGTCCTCATTCTCGCGAAATTCAAATCGCCGTTTATAGGTTTTTTCGACGATCTTTGCAATCTCTCCGGCCAGAAGATGTTTGATCTCAAACTTGGCGCCGTCCGGATCGTTCGGCAAATCAAACCATGCTTTTGTTAATTTTTGTAATTTCATAAAATATAATATCCTTTCAATTATGTTCCGAGTTTTCCACCATGAATTTTTGTGCCCGCAAGGGCTGTTTCTGTGGCCAATATTTCTGTAGTTGTCAAAGTCATTGTGGTATCAGTTACTATTGTAATAATTTGATCTGTCACAGTATCATTGCTGGTACTGCCATCAATTATCAGAGTCTGCCCGACCTCAAAACCAGCGGTTACAAATCCACTATCTGAATCAGTAATCGTTGAGATTGCAGGGTCAGTGCCTGCCACAAAATCTAATGTTACCCCTCCGATATGCGCTGTAAAAAGCGCAAGCAGGCCCTGGACAAGAAGCTCCGCCGTAAATGGCAATAATCCTGATTTTACAAATTCTGGACCAGGTTGACTCATGATATAGATCAACGAATTGACATCATTTGCCAAATCAGGCGCCCAAAAATCATCTTCATTTTCATACAGTCTTAAATCTGCAAGGCCTTCATTGTCAAAAAGTTTTTGCCTTAACGCAACCTGACCGGTTGTATCACCCCTGACATAGTTACCGCCAATGCTGCCTTTTTCCCAGGCCGCCGATGTTGGTACGGTAAAGTCAAAGTCCCTGCCAAACTCCTCAACTTCTACAGATTTCCGTACAATGCCGGGAATCTTCATGGCATTCAGGCCCTTGATGGTAACGGTTCCGATAGTCGCTTTTGCTTTATCACCCAAATGATAATCTGGTGTGGACATGATATTAATCCTCCTGCATAAATAATGTAAATTCTATTGATGTAATCCACGTCTCCCCGTTTTTCCAGGCAGGCGTGGAGAGTTCCCTAAATAGCTGAACGTCTTTTTTTCCCACAACCGTTAATTCCGCTCTATCAAAAAGATCACGGCATTTTTTTAATAGTTCGCCTGCTTCGCTTGGTGAACTGGAGCCGGAATAATGATTAAACTGGATTGATATGTCGTCAATTTCTTCGCCGAAAGTATCTTCCGGTACCGCCGCCACGCCAAAAAATACAGAATAAGGCGTTACGCCTTCCTGCGGAGCTTCACCACAAAATAACCGTCCACCGAGAGCTGTATAAAAAGCATTATGCGGTTCGGCTATGAAATAGCTGTATATGGATTTTAAAAGCTCGTTCATTTTAGTTTATTTTGCAAATCCCCTCTAATTTTACGTTTATTCTTTTTCAGGGCCGGTCGCATGTATGACTTTGCCTTAATAGGTGCTCGGGGTTGTCCTTTTTTACTTTTCGCTCTAAAAACTTCTCCAGGCGTGCCCAATTCAACAAAACCTGCAACCATTTCCTTCCCTTTTTCACCGGCTTTGATATAGGCCCCAAATACTCCAGGTTTTTTGAATTTCTTGACACGAATAGATTTTTTCAACCCTCCGGTATCGACTGGCACAAGCCGACGTGCATCTTTGGCTATTTTCTCAGCTCCTGCGTTAACAGCGTCCTCACAGATATCTTCAATTTCTGCTATTAATTCTTTGCCGTGCCAGTCAAGTTTAAAGCTGCTCATTGCAAACCATATCCAACCATATATTTCGCTCTTCAAAATTGACAATGCCCTTAATCTCAAACGCCCTGGCCCCAAAAACAACGATCATTGCATGAACAATTCCGGATCTATAACGTATCCGGATATTATGAGATACGTTCGCCTCAACCCTCATATTTTCCCTGGTCTCTTTTGCGGATACCGGCCAAATTGCCGCCCAGGTCTCATGTACTGTGTTCAGCGTTTCCGTAAAGCCGCCCATGCCATCAGGCGTTTGGACTTTTTCTTTTATCTGAATCCAATGGCGTAATTCAGCTATTTTCATTCTGTGAAATCCCATATCCGATAAGGCAAAAGCAGGGCGTCAACTGTATCTATTCCGGCACCTTTAGCTGGTTCCCGGTTTTCATAATAATAAGTAATCAGAATTAAGATAGCTTGCTTTATCATGTCCGGTACAGCGAGCCCTATGATTGTCCATGTTACGGTACCGTCCTCGACCGTTTCGCCGATTGACGCTGGCCATGTGGGAGCACTTGCGCCGGTAGTCCCCCCAACCGTGCACTTGGCAATCAAACCATAATTAGCCAGCACTTTATCATTCACAACTTGCTCGGTTTCTGCCACCCACGCCTCGCCTTGGTAATATCCAACAATATATCTGACTTGTATAGGGTCAACTTGATACAAATCGGTTGGTAGATCAGCGTCATCATCAAATTCAATCCGGCCTTCATCTGTGGCAATGCCGGTTACGATATAATCTGTGACTAACAAAGTATCGCTTACACCATCTTCATCAAGCCACGTAATTGAGACAATTTCTTGAAGTTGATTATAGCAAGCTCTCTCGACATCTGCCCAGCTTGCAAGAGATTTTTCCCAAGTCTGAGTAATTAACCGCCGGTTGCAATATGATTCAGCATGAGCTGTGGCAACGCTTATCAGAGACGTGATATAATTATCGTCAGCCGTGAAGGCCGATTCAAGCCTGAGCTGAGCCTTTGCTTCGGTTAGTGTTACCGGTGTTGTTACCGGCGGTGTAATTAATTTCATGGTTTTATTTGACCTTTTCCTTAGTCAACAATTGCTGAAGGTGCGGAAAGACCTTTATATCGAGGCTCAATAATATATTCAGCCTGGACAATATTCCCAGCATTGCTGGCCCCAGTAGTTACTGCAATGCAGTCGAATCCATCAGACAACAGGGCAGGGTCGACTTCAATGATTACAATCTTGTGCTTTACACCTGCGTCAGTTGTATAGGTGGCCGCATCTGTTCGTTTCACCATAAGATCACTTGCAGCGCAATCCAGATTCGCCCAGATTTTAAGTGCTTTTGTAATAGCAGCTGCACTCCCGGCGGCAACTGTGGTTGCTTCTTTAACTCCAATTTCGATAGTAGCCGCATCGCCCTGCGTAATATGTAGTTTAATCGTAACCTTGAGGGCATTTTTCAGGGATATATAATCACCGGTTGTACCGGCTGCATCCGCTTTAGGTTCAATCGCTTCAACGATTTTAAATTTTTCCGCTATATTTTCCATGATAAATCCTTTTTTTTTAAAAGCCGTGCCAGCATTATACTGGCACGGCTTGTTTGATTGCTATTTGCTTTTGCCTATGCTCTTTCGGCAAGCACTACAAAAGGAGAAGTTGTTTTGCTTCCCTTGTAAGGCGTCAAAGGACTTCTCCAGCGAGGCTGACCGTCAAATCTGATTGTCCATTTGATAGCCTTCTGACCGTAATCAAATTTAAGATGGATTGATTCCGCTTTTTTCAAGCCGCCTTTGGTAGCCGTGACATATTGTGACCAATCAACCAGGCAAAGGTCACCCTTGTCACCGAGGGTTTCAGCCTGCTCAACAAATGTAATCGGTATTCCGTCCAAGATTCCAGAATAGATAGATGTCTGTTTGAAAAGCGGGGTTACATTGTTTGAGCCGATTGTCCGATAAAGGGCATCAAGCTGAGGAATGGTGTCTCTATTGGCATACCATTCAGCCTTGCCACCCGCAACACGAGCCTTCATATTTGAAATGTTTTCGGTCACAATCGTATCGGCAGCCTGAGCCGCCTTTTTGGGTACGGCTACAAGAGCATTGCAATTCATAATACCCAGCGGTTCACCTGAACCAAGACCATGAAAAAGCAAGTCCTGAAGTTTGAAGTCAAACTCCGAAACAAACAGGCCGGACACTTCACCCTCAAGGAAAGCTGCATCTTCAAGAATTTCATCAGAAAGAAAAAGAAGGCCGGTAATTTTATCAACCTTGATTTCAATGCTGTTGAACTTCGCCTTGCTGGATTCATACTGTTCAAGCTCAGCTTTGGTATAAACACGTACACCGCCATTTCTTGAACCGGTTGCCCGTGAATCTTCATCAATCCCGAAAATTTCCACAGAATTGGAATTTCCGGAAAGAGTTCTTTTTTGGGTTTTTGGCAGGACTGAGCCATTACTAAAACCCTTCTGGAAAAGGTCGGTCGCAAAATCGGTCTGTACGAAGGCGCCGCCGTCTGAACCCACACCAAGGACCTGACCGACACCGGCCGCACGTTTCTCAT
>JAUWFS010000199.1:0-6072 GCA_030606805.1 Deltaproteobacteria bacterium | reverse complement strand
CGGTCTTTTTGTTGCGAGGTAAAAGCGAGGCGGGCGGGCGGGTTACCTTTTATCTCAAAAAATTCGTCGCAGATACTCTTCCTTTTTTATAGATGTATATGAAGACATATCCGGAAGATCGAGCGATTTTTTTGCAAAATCGAACACCTGATTATAATCAAACCGTAAACCCATTCTTTCGTAGTAGTTTTCTAATATTTCTTTTGGCCTTAAGTGTTTAAATTTGCATGGGATGGAAAGCGTGGGTATATCTTTTTGCGAAATTACCTTAAGAATATCATCGTTATTATATTTGATCAAAGGCCTGAAAATCGTATATCCCTCCTTCATCTTTAAAAGGGGATAAAAACGCTGCGCTGTTTCTTTAAACCTGTAATTTTTTTCAGCATCAAATTTATTGTCAGGATCAGAAAATATTTCAGACATCAAATGCTCTACACAATAGCTGACAATATCCCAGAGGGAATAACCGACTATGAGCACCAATTTATTCCAGTCCTCTATCGAGCCGGTCAAAATTTTTTTTAGAATCTTTTTCCTCAGTCCTTGACAGGCAAGACACGGGTTTGTTGAGTTATCAATATAATCATCCGTTACATCCGGGTCATGCCATATAATATTTATACCCTGTTTGCTCCAATAAGATCCGATCCTCTCTTTTTCCTCATCTGAATATCTATGTACAGGAAATGCCGCCGCATGCGCCTCAAAATCAAACCCGAAATCCTTTGCCGCTCTTAAGATAAAATCCATAGCCGCTGATGAATCCTTTCCGCCTGAAAACAGCATATAATTATTTTTATCCGAAAGGCTTTCAAGTATCGATTTGTGGTTCTCTCTCCACTTGGAATAACTCAACTCATAATTTAAGTTTATCTTCATATAAATTACGGCCTTAAAATTGTGATGGTTTCGGCAGGATCGCTCAGTTGTTTTAAGTTTTGCATATTTATTTCAACGCCCAGACCATGACCGGGCAAAGGTCCTGCTTTGCCGCCCTGTCCAAAAGTAACATTTTCTTTTGTAATATTTTCTTTTAGCAGGAATTCATCATAAGAACCGTCATAATATAAGGCATCTTTACAAAGCAGACATAATGCTCTGCCCGCAGCAGAAAGAATGCCCGACTCGCCCACCGAGCACCCGATTTGGAAAGGAATTCCCTTTGTGCGAAGATATTCTATGATTTTAAGCGCCCTTCTAAATCCGCCATTTCTAGATAGTTTGACATTTATCATTTGATAAAGGCCTTTATTTACGATTTCCTTTACATTAGTTAAAGTGATTGCTGTCTCACATGCCATTAAAATAACACCTTCAGCTTGTATCTTCTCAGCAAATTCGGCAAAATTTGGCTCATTAGGGATCATGGGTTCTTCTAAAATTTTAATTTTGTGCTCTTTAATGAGCGGTATGTGCTTAAATGCAAGATCACGGTCCCAAGCAGAATTTGGATCTAGTCTTATATCACAATCATCTCCGAACATTAATTTTACTGTTTCAATAGCATCTTGATTCTGTTTAAACTCTTTGCCCATTTTAACTCGCAACTTGTTAATCCGCATTTTCCTGATCATTTTACATAGCTCCATTATCCGCTGTTTTTCTGCAAGAGGGATTGTGGCGCCGTAAAAAATACTGTTTGTACATAACTCCTTAGGAAAATATTCAATAATTGACTTGCCTTGTCTCTTGGCCAACGCATCTAAAAGGGACATTTCAAGAGTGCAAATAGCTGCATTATGCTCCTTCCCATTTGGAAAACAGTCTGCGAAATCCCATATCTGCGAAACATCATTCAAATTCCAGGGGAATAAATTATTGTGTGTGAAAAGCTTTATATCTTTAACAACACTTGCTGGTGTTTCTCCTGTGATAAATTCAACTGGCAGACCCTCTCCATAACCTTTAATTTCTCCATGATCTGATATGACCTCTACAACGATAATGATGGAAGATAAACCTTTTAAACGGGAAATAGAAAAATCGCCTGTAAAAGGAAGCGAGACCTTATAAACATTTACTTTGTCTATTTGCATTGATTTATATTTATATTGGGGAAGGTTAGCGTAAACGTAGTTCCTTCATCAACCTTGCTTTTTACTTCGATGACTCCACCATGATCCTGCATATTTTTATGGGCAATAAACAGGCCCAATCCTGTTCCTTTGTGCATACTACTTTTATGCCTGGTGGTAAAATATGGGTCAAATATTTTGTCAATTATAGCTTGAGGTATTCCATGGCCATTATCTTTGATTTCTATCTGAACAGTTTCTGGTTTGCTATATTCCATAATTTTTTTTGTTGTTAATTCGATTTTTCCTTTATCAGGAGTAAAATCTATAGCATTTGAAAGCAGGTTTAAAATAACCTGTTTTATCTTTTCCGGGTCCATCCATACCTGCCCTATGCCAGGATCATAATTACGAACAATATCAATATGTTTTGAATGGCTCTGGGGCGAAGTAAGCAAAATCATTTTGTCTATCAATTCATCAACATCGTTTAACTCAAAGTGTGACTCTTTTGTTTTGGCCAGATCCATAAGTTCGGCAATGAGATTATTTACTCTTGTGGTTTCCTCCATTGCAATCTCATAAAATTCGGTTCTGAATTCTTTATCATTATATTTTTTTGGCAGCATCTGGATGAATGTTCCTATGGCGGTCATTGGGTTTTTAATCTCATGAGCCAGTCTCGCTGCTATATTGCCGAGGAAGGAAAGCTTTTCAACTCTGCTCAAAAGGGCCTGGGATTTTTTCAGTTCCTCCATCTGCTCGCTGAGTCTGTTGTATAGCCTTGCGTTTTCTATAGCAATGGCAATCTGGGGAGCAAAGATTTCCAGGGTTTCCCTTGTTTCCTTTGGGATTCCATCTCCATCCACAGCGTCTGTTGCAATGATCCCAATTACCCTGGATTTCGTTATAAGAGGAACAACAAAGGCTGACGTAGGATCAGCATATTTTAAAACAATGTTTTCTTTTCTCAGGGTTGATTTTTTTATGTTGGGAATATACTCGGACTGTCCTTTGTTGACTACTCTTGCCATTATGTTGCTCAAACGATCCAGAGGAACCGTATAGTTTCTGATTTCTTGAGGAACTTCACCATCAAAACCCACTCCATACATATATTCAAGGCTTCCTTCCTTATCATTTACAAGCATGATTATGGCCCGGTTTATTTCACATACATTTGATAAAATATTCATGATCAGGGCCAAAAGCTCTTTTAAGTCAAGTACGGAAACAATAGCCTTTCCTGTATCCTGTACTGCCAAAAGCTGTTTGATTTTATAATTAAGCTCGGCATTCAGGCGGCTGACTTCGTCATATTTTTGTTCAATGATTTCTTTATCTTTTTCCTGCTCGACAATGATGTCTTTTAGCATTGTTCTAGATGTAAAAAATCTGGAACAATACTCGTTAATTCTATTTTGAAGTTTCCATTTTATATGATACTCGCAATATGGAACGCCGTCGTCAAAATAGCAACATTCCTCTTTGAGTGTATAAGGCCTTCCTGACCAGATAGTTGGTAAAAATGTATAAATACCTTGATTGAAAAGGCATAAATCTTTTGAAAGTTTCATTGAAGAGTCCCAATGGAGACGAACCACAGCTTTATTTCTCCTTAACTCCACGATTTCCACTTTTTTGGTCCGGTTAAATTTATCATTTATCTCCTGGGCATGTTTGAAGCCTTTTTTTGATGACCAGAATGCCTTAACAAATACTTTTTGGATATAACCAAGAGATGAATTTTCAATAGCATATCTTGCAATCTTATAGGCAACCATATCATCATTGAGGATTATTCTGGCTTTTTTCAGTAATTTTATGGTTATAGCAGAGGAGGTCCAGTTGTTGGGATCCCTTAAAAAGCTTTCCGGATCTAATAGGGCATCAATCTCAGGGTCAAGGTTTTCCAATAAGACAGAACAATCACCGTTATTATGAGCCTTTATATAATTTATAATAGACCTGGAATTGATACAGCTTGTTTCTCTTTCCATGCAACATACCTCATTGTATTTGTATCAAATACTTATCCGGCTCTATGCAACCTTGCCAAAAGAGGGCCTGAGTTGTGGTATATATGATGGTTTTTCAACCATTATGCCGGCTGACGGAATCTGTTCCATGACCGGATATTTTTTCCATTGATACCATCCCTCTGGATGATTGTAAATGTATTGCTCCAGATATTTCAACACGATCTCTCCGACAGATGCATCTGTTGATTGTTTGAACTGTTTTTTTATTTCTTCCATCGAAGCTGAAATAAATTTATATCGATGATTATGATTTCTATGCATAATGCCGAACACTACAGAAGCGCCACCCCTTTTTGAAATAATATTCATCGTTCTATCCAGCTTTATCTCTTTACCCAAAAAGTATATTCTGTTATTTTTAGAAGGTCTCCATTCATCTATCTCATCACACTGAGTAATTACCACACGATTTTCTTTCAGGTTATCAAAAATGGCCTTTACAACATTAGGTGTATTATCAGCATTGATGACTCGTGTTAAAAAATTACTGGCCTGTTTAACGCATGCATCACGCACATGGCCTGAAGAAAATCTTGCTACTATCGTTACAGGATATTTCTTATCACCGAGAAAAGCCGGGATCAGCTCAATGCCTCCCACATGGCCGGTGATTAACAAAACGCCCCTGCCTCTGGAAAGCCCTCTTTTTACGGCTGTTAGGCCTGTGCTTTCCATGTGTGTTCTTACAAAAGCTCTGAGTGTTTCAGGAGAAGAATATGCGTTAAAAAATTTTTCGTAATAGTGAGATACTATTCCTCGAAAAATACCCCTGGTAATCGACCTTATCTCAGATCTACTTTTTTGGCCGGCAAATACCTCCTTAACAGAATCTTTTATTTTCCGCTTTTCCTTTCTCTTAAAGAAAAAATATAATTTCCCTAACATGGTTATATAAAAAGAGGTTATTCTCCATCCAAGTTTCTTGCACATAAAAATGTTAAACCTTAATTGCAAAAAGGAGCTTAAGTTTATCTTCATTATAATCACCTCCTAATATCTATGCCTATAAACCAATAAACCTTCTTACTAACTCAAAATACATGCCAGGACAGATCTGATGCATTGCGCAGTCAAAATAAGCGCAGTTTTTCCAAATACTTTGAGTTTATCATTCCGCTAATTCCTGTTTCATAGGCACTTAACACTAAGTATGATGCGCAAGGCTATATATTTGAATATCAAGGCAAGTATAATAAAAAAAATAATTATATAACAATTTTTAGCATATGCACAACATGTTAGGCATAAATGCACATACTTTTGTGCATCTGCCTCAGGCATTTATTTGACGAAAACAAAATTTTGTGGTGATATATTATTACCTGGGTTGAGCGGTTCAACGTTCACGGTTCCCGGTTGGAGAGCCCTAACTCGCTGTTAATAAAAGGATAATGCGACAATAAAGAAAGTTCACCGTTCAAAGTTCACAGGTTCAAAGGTTGTCAACCCTGAACTCTGAACTGTGAACCCTGAACCCTTGTAAAGTAGGCTATAACCTTTGAACCCTGAACCTGGAACCTGGAACCGATCACTTTAGGTATTATGAAGAACAGGAGATAAATATTTTGCCAAATGAAGAGGTGTTGTAGATGAGCCCACAACAAAAGAGCGAGAATAAAAAAAACAAGCATGGGGAAAAGCCGTGCATTTTGGTGGTAGATGATGAGCCGAACATTCTGCGAGCCATGTCTTTAGTACTCCAATCACAGTTTGATGTTACCGTAGTTGAGAGCGGTGACAAAGCAATCGAAAAAATCCAACAGAGCATGGATTTTGATGTAGTTTCCTTGGATCTGCAAATGCCCGGACTGTCAGGTATTGAATCGCTCAAAGCTGTAAAACAATTGAGCCCTTCTACGGAAGTGTTGATCGTTACAGCTCACTCAGATGTTGAATCGGCAAAAGGAGCTCTCAAGCTTGGGGCTTATGATTACCTTGACAAACCCTTTAATAATGATGAATTACTTGCAGCGATTCGCAAAGGTGTGGAACGCCGGAGCAATGCAATAGAA
>JAUWFS010000228.1:0-4721 GCA_030606805.1 Deltaproteobacteria bacterium | reverse complement strand
CTTTGTCCCTTTGTAACAGATTATCTTTTTGCCGGCCACTGCTCCGAAGAGACCGGCCACAGGTTAATGCTGGAGCATCTTGGGCTTGAACCGATTCTCGATCTTGGCATGCGCCTTGGGGAGGGTACTGGCGGCGCGCTTGCTATGTGTATAATTGAAGGGGCTGTGCGCATTTTTACAGACATGCTTACTTTTGAACAAGCCGGTGTTACCGGAAAGGAATAATAATTCCTCAAGTTTCGTACCCTAATGTTGGTTATATGGCTTAGATGTAAAAAATCAGCTTCTCATGGTGCAGATTTATGAAAACTCAGAATTTCATCAGTATTGTTGAAATTGTCGGTATTCAAGTATAATGTAAGTATCCTTTCAGCATGACCGGGTTAAACAATCATGATTAAAAGAATAAATCGCAGAATCTTAATCTTGCTCCTGCTTGTTCTCGCTGTGGGAGTTGCGCTTATGTGGTGGGTGGCGCACTCGACCGACAAACGCATGCGAGCGGAGCTGCTCGAACAGGCAAGGATTGCCACGCAGGCTATCAATATCGAACGTGTTGCCTCTCTATCCGGTTCGGAAAAGGACCTGAACACGCCTGCCTACCAGCGTATCAAGTCGCAACTGGCCTTGATGCGCAATGCCAGACACAAATGCCGATTTCTTTACTTGATGGGACAACGCTCAGATGGCGTAGTTTTCTTCTTCGTGGATTCCCTTCCTGCAGATTCAGAAGATTACACACCGCCCGGATTGGTTTATAAGGAAGTTTCGGATTCCTACCTCCGTACTTTCGACACCAAAAAGGAGGCCGTTGTCGGACCGGTTACCGACCGATGGGGCATATTAGTCACGGCTCTGATTCCGCTAAAAGCTCTCCACACAGGAAATCTTGTTGCGGTTCTCGGCATGGACGTTGACGCGAACGACTGGAACAAAGAAATCCTCGGCCACTGTTTCATACCGTTCGCGGTAATGCTGTTGTTTGCAGTTTTAATCCTATTGCTGGCTTCCCTGAAACAGGCAGTCAAAGCCCGTCGAGAGAGTGAGGAAAAACACAGATTATTCTTTGAAAATTCCCCAATTGGAATCATTCACTATGACAATCAAGGCATAATTACAGATGTTAATGAAGCGATGATTACTACTTTCGCCTCATCTCGTGAAAAACTCATTGGGCTGGATATAGATAATATGCCGGATAAAATGTTTACAAACGAAGTTTACAAATCTTTTAATGGTGAGTTTGGATATTATGAAGGAGAATATATATCTTATACTAGTCGGAAAAAATCAATCATAAAAGCTAATTGGATTCCTATTTTTCGTGATGGTAATGTTATTGCCGGTGTTGGAATTGTTGAAGATATCACCGAGTACAAGCGGGCGGAGGAGGCGCTGCGGGAAAATGAAGAAAAGCTCGCAAGAGCTAAGAAGATGGAGTCCCTTGGACTTCTGGCAGGTGGTGTCGCCCACGACTTGAATAACGTCCTGTCAGGGATTGTAAGCTATCCGGAATTAATTTTAATGGATTTACCTGAAAACAGCAAGCTCAGAAAGCCCATTGAAACAATGCAGGAGTCTGGGTACAGGGCTGTTGCTATCGTTCAGGATTTATTAACAGTGGCAAGAGGAGTAGCTACCACTATAGAACCAGTGAACTTAAATGACCTGATCAGAGACTATTTAAATTCTCCAGAGTTTAAAAAACTTGAACAGTTTCATCCTACAATTACGGTCAAGACCAACCTTGATACGGACTTGTTTAATATAGGCGGTTCTCAAGTTCATATCAGAAAGGTAGTAATGAACCTGGTGACAAACGCCTCGGAAGCTATTGAGGGTAGCGGTAATGTTACCATATCGACCATAAACCGCTATATAGACAGACCTCTAAGGGGGTATGATGATGTAAACACAGGTGAATACGTTGTTCTGGCTGTATCAGACGATGGTTCAGGAATATCGTCAGATGACCTTGAAAGGATATTTGAGCCGTTCTATACAAAGAAGGTAATGGGCAGAAGCGGTACAGGTTTAGGGCTTGCTGTGGTATGGAACGTTGTACAAGATCATAAAGGCTATATAAATGTGACAAGTGACGAGAATGGCGCAACATTTGAGTTGTACTTTCCAATAACAAGAGATGAAGTGTCGGATAAGGATTTGTCCATACCTATTAAAGACTACAAAGGAGACGGAGAGACGATTCTGGTTATTGATGATATGGAAAGCCAAAGAGATATATCCTCTAAAATGTTGGATATACTTGGCTATAAAACTAAAGCCGTTTCCAGTGGAGAGAAAGCCGTTGAATATTTGAAAGAAAATACTGTAGATTTATTATTCCTTGATATGATTATGGATCCGGGCATAAATGGTCGTGAGACATACGAGAGGACAATAAAGATTCACCCTAACCAAAAGGCTATCATAGTCAGTGGGTTTGCTGAAACAGATGAGGTTAAGAAAGCCCAAAAATTAGGTGCAGGTAAATATATAAAAAAACCGTTAACATTAGAAAAGATAGGGCTGGCTGTTAAAAATGAATTGGAGAAATAACTATTTCAGACCGTCATGTTCAGGTTACGAATATATTATCCTATTCTTACGTTCTGAGGAATCTAAAAAAGGGTAAAGCGTCAACATTGGCTCAACAAAAAGCTATACATCGTCGAAGACGTTGATGCTGAAATATGCGCTGAATGCGGAGAAAGATATTTTCATGCAAAAACACTTGATGCAATTGATGATTATCTTTGTAAAAAACATACCGTAAAAGCACACATTGACGTTGAGATAGTAAACTTTAGCCAAGCAGTGGCATAACCAGTCGGTGATCGTGTCCAGATAAATCCGAATCGTTGGGATTCCCGATAATTGGGATGAAATTCGATGTTGTTACCCAGTGGTAATCGCATATGATGATAAATCATATACCCCTTTGCAGGGCTTGCCGTGGCATTGGGGAGAATGGTGCTATCGTAATCCAACTTTTTTATGTTTTACGGAATCATCATCCGAATGTATTGTTTTCCAGGAGAGCATAATCCTCCTCATATCCATGCGTACTATCAGGATTCCAAAGCTGTCATATATATTCAGGCATGTGAAATAACGGAAGGGGAATTACCTCGGAAACAAGCTAAACTTGTTTTGGCATGGGCTGAAATTCACAAAGAAGAACTGATAGCGGATTGGGAGTTATCTTCAAAAGGCGAGTTGCCGTTTAAAATTGACCCTCTGAGATAAGAAAGGAGGAATTCATGTATTTATCAGTCAAAAGTGTAAAGCCACTTGATGGATACAAACTGCTTTTAAAGTTTGAGAATAATGAAGAGAAAGTCTTTGATGTTTCTCCATGTTTGGATTTGGGAAAATTTTCAGAGTTAAAAGATGTTTCATTATTTAATTCAGTAACAGTTAGCTTCGATACAATTAAGTGGTCAAATCATTTGGATTTGGATCCAGAGCTTTTGTATCAAAAAAGTACTCTGCTTCATCAAGACACATAACAATCGCATACACTCTAACAAGCAGGGTCGGGCGGCTATAACATTTGCCAAGTTTGAGGAAAACGTAGCATTTGCAAATGCCCGTTTCCCTGCTTGTAGGTGATACATTATGCCTAATCTGAAAATAGAAAGAATTAAACAAGATGTTAAAGATAAAACGCAATGATAAATGCCCCTGTGGAAGCGGTAAAAAATACAAGAAGTGTTGTTATCTTGATTCAGATAAAAATGCTGAAATAATAAGAGCAACATCTATCGCGAAAACGTATGAAGAAGCGTTTACAATACTCTCTAAGCCAACGGAGATATATCAAATAAAAATAGATTTACTTCGAATGGGATTAGATGAGATTGAAGAAGAAATTTCAAGAATTATTGAAATTGAAGACAAACAAACTTTATACGATCTTCATATAAAGATACAACATTTATTCAATTGGGATAATGATCATATGTTCTCCTTCTATCTTAGTGAAAAATTGTATGACTGGGACAATGAGTATTCAGCAAATCCTCTTGGAGAACATATGGTTTCAAGTTATGGGAAACAATCTAAGCCGGCTGCTGAATACGAATTACGTGATTTAGATCTGTCAATAGGTTTTTCATTTTGGTATTTGTTCGATTATGGAGACGAATTGGTTCATAAAGTTACTGTAGAAAAAATTCGAGAAATAAAGCCAGAAGAAAGCGGGTTTCCAAAATTGATTGATAGTAAAGGTAACGCACCTCCACAATATGGAGTATTTGAGGATAATAGAGTTCATAATGGGGTATAATAACCGGTTCAACCTGGCCGGGCATGTTGAGCCGATTTTTTGAATTTATCAAGAAACGACATGTATCTTCTTAATAAATGCTGTCTTAAAAACCGCCCGTCAGGTTAACCGGACCGTTCGGCACACAAAAGGATAGTTATATGACCTGTAACTGGCCAGACCCTGATTTTCAGATTCAGAATACCTTTGTCGGACGGAGGAGAGAGCTTTTTTTCCTCCGTAAAGTAAAATTTTGGCAATCCTTGATTATTATAATAAATCTTGACAACTCAAAATAAAATTTTTTGATTTTAGTTCAACATAGAAACCCTGGCCCTCTGGGCCAGGTCAGAGAAAATTGGCTCTGCCATAAAATTGTTATTATTTGAGACACCCAAAACCATATTTTGTCATTGTGACAGTACAAGTAGCTTACAATAACAGGTTTTTG
>JAUWFS010000030.1:0-22382 GCA_030606805.1 Deltaproteobacteria bacterium | reverse complement strand
CCAATCATGAAATAGAGCTTTAGGTTTGGAATACCGCCAGCCACAAGGGCCTCAGCGGCATTAAGTATTTCATCTTCTGTAATGCCTTTGTTGATTACTTTGCGCATACGTTCAGATCCTGCATCAGGAGCAATTGTAGCTGTTTTTACTTTGCTTTGCCTCAGTAAAGATATAAGCTCCGGGCAAAGTGAGTCAGCCCTGAGAGAGCTGAACGATATTCTAATATTCTTATTATCAACATAATCGTAAAGTTCTTTTATACTGGGAAAATCCGATACCGCAGCTCCTACAAGACCGATTTTATCGGTAAGCAAAACTCCCTGGTCCAGACATTTTGCAATAACCTGGAAAGACCTGAATCTCGGAGGCCTGTAAATATATCCGGCACTGCAGAAGCGGCAACCATGGGGACAGCCCCTGCCTGTTTCTATCAAAAATGTGTTATCAAAGGTAGTATGCGGGGTTATTATACTGCTGCAGGTTGACACTTGGGAAAGGTCTTTTATATACGTCCGCCTGATATTGACAGGAACATCAAGTAATGGTTCAAAGGAGCGAATTGTTCCATCTTTATTATAGGTTGTTTCGTAAAATGCAGGAACGTAAGTACCGGGTACTTTGTGCACTATATTTTTTAAAAGAGATCTTCTGCTTGTATTAGCATCAAAACAGCCAATAAATTGGGGAAGCATTAATTCCGCCTCGCCGATCAAAAAACAATCTATAAATGATGAAATGGGTTCCGGGTTTAGAAAGCAGGCAACTCCTCCCGCAATAACAAGAGGATGGTGGGTTCCTCTATCGTTTGAATGCAAGGGGATATCTGCTTTCTCTAGGATGGTTAGAAGGTTGGGGTAGTCGTTCTCAAAGGAAATTGAAAAAGCAATAATGTCAAAATCTTTAAGGGGCCTCCCTGATTCTATAGTGGTTATTCTATCTCCGGGCGAACCAATTTCATCGGGCAGAAAAGATCTTTCACATGCAACATCCTCAATATTGTTTAATAAATGATATACTGTCTGGAAACCAAGACTGGACATCCCAACATGATATTTGTTGGGATATACAAGGGCTATTCGAATACATTCTCTACAACCTTTCCTGATTGTACCGATTTCCGATTCAGCGTATTTTTTATTTGACTTGTCGGTTTTCGATACCATGTGTTTCATAGGATTGTTGATTTGTGCCCCGCTTGGGCGGGATTCGCTCTATTTTTGTTTTTTGTTCCACGAACGTGCCAATCCTGATCCCTGATCCCCGATATTCAGTCTGCCTTTCTTCTTAAAAAGGTAGGAATCTCAAGATCATTGTTGTCAATTACTATTCCCTTGTATCCTCTGTAAGTAGCTCCCGTTGATTCACCTACCGCTTCCTTTTGACGGATAAAAGTCGGCTCATCAAAGTCAAATGCATTCCTCATGTCATCAGGAGTAATATCTCTTATTTTTCCCCTGAGTTCATGTTCCATGTACTTATTTTTGTAATTTTTAGGCATTGATGATTCATGCCCCGCACCTATCCCTGTTGCAATAACGGTGACTCTCATCTCATCACCAAGAGACTCATCAACTACAGTTCCCCAGATAATATCGGCATCCTCACCCACCTCTTCATATATCCTATCGGAAGCTTCCGTCATCTCCTCCATTGTTAACTCACTAGTACTTGTTAAGTTCATTAATACACCTTTTGCGCCGGCAATGGAGATATCTTCAAGCAATGGATGGGATATAGCCCTTTCAGCAGCTTCTTTTGCCCGGCTGGCACCACTCGCTATACCTGTACCCATTATGGCCATCCCTGCCCTTAACATTGTTGTTCTAACATCCGCAAAATCAAGATTGACCAGACCCGGCATCATAATAAGATCGGTAATTCCCTTGACGGAATGAAGAAGAATTTCATCTGCTTTCTTAAACATATCAACCATCCTTGCATTTTTGGAAGCAATTCCTCTTAATCTGTCGTTGGGTATTATAATTACTGTGTCGGCAACCTCTTTTAATGCAGCAATGCCTTCTTCCGCCTGTTTTGCCCTTTTCTTCCCTTCAAATGAAAAAGGCTTTGTCACTACTGCAACTGTCAGCGCTTTAATTTCTTTACAAATTTCCGCTATAACCGGTGCGGCTCCCGTGCCGGAACCACCGCCGAATCCAGCGGTAATAAAAACCATGTGGCTTTCTTCAAGAGCGCTTTTTATTGCTTCCTTACTTTCAAGTGCGGCTTCTCTCCCGACTTTAGGATCAGCACCAGCGCCAAGTCCTTCTGTAAGCCTTTCTCCAATCTGCAGCTTGAGCTGTGCCTTTGAATTCTCAAGTGCCTGAGCATCCGTGTTTGCCGCAATAAACTTAACCCCCTGCAGATTGGACTCAATCATATTGTTTATTGCATTTCCGCCTGCACCACCTACCCCAATAACCTTGATCTTCGCAGCTTTATCATTATCTACATAAGTAAACATACTCCCCCCCCCCCTCTTTTTTCTTACACTTACTCTTGAGCAATTTTTCGCAAAAAAAAGCTCAACTTAGGTTCCAAATAATAATTAATCTGAAAGGTTGATTCCCATACTAATCGACAATTAAACCTAAATTACATCCTTGAACCATTTCTTCATCCTTGTTGTTACACGGTTGAAAATGTTTTTATCGCGAATTCTGAATTTCTTAGCGGTCTGGTTTTTGGCACCGTATATAACCAGCCCAACGCCGGTAGCATACATGGGGTTATTTACCACATCGACCAGACCACTGATTCCCATAGGCCTACCCAGCCGGGTTGGGAAATTAAAAACTGATTCCGCAACCTCCGTCGCATCACTCAAAAGCGCTGAACCGCCTGTCAAAATAATGCCTGACGAAATTAATTTCTCCATCCCCGCTCTAAAAATTTCTCTATTTATCAGTGTGAAGATTTCCTCCATACGGGGTTCCAAAATTTCACCAAGAATTTGTCTGGGAAGCTTTCTGGGCTTTCGCCCTCCCATGCCCGGAACCTCGATAGTTTCTTCGCTGCTGATATTTTTGGCAACGCAAGTTCCATACTTTTTCTTTATCTTCTCCGCTTCTCCAAGCGGTGCGTGCAGTCCAATTGCCAGGTCATTTGTCAGGTTGTTACCCCCTAATGCAAGCACGAATGTATGTCTTATATTTTTGTTGCAAAATATAGCCAGATCGCTTGTCCCTCCACCGAGGTCAATCAAACCCGCACCCAGCTCCTTTTCTTCTTCGGTCAGCACGGCTTCGCCGGAAGCGAGAGATTCCAGAACAATATCACAGACATCAAGGCCGGAACGGTTTGCACACTTGACAATGTTGTGAGCCGACGTTACAGCTCCGGTCACAATATGAATTTTCGCCTCCAGCCTTACCCCTGCCATACCAACAGGATTTTGAATACCTGCTTCATCATCAACAATGAATTCCTGGGGAATCACATGTATTACTTCCCTGTCCATTGGGATTGCTACAGCTCTTGCTGCATCGATTACTCGCTCAACGTCAAGTTCAGTTATTTCAGAGCCTTTTACCGCCACAATTCCGCGGCTGTTGAAGCCGGTTATATGCCCTCCTGCAATTCCAGCATAAACCGATGAGATTTCGCAGCCGGCCATAAGCTCCGCTTCCTCAACCGCTTTTTTTATAGATTCTACGGTTGATTCAATATTCACCACCACTCCCTTACGAAGCCCGATTGAAGGGTGGGTGCCTATACCGACTATATTGATTTCAGCGCCGGATATTTCACCAACAACAGCACAGATTTTGGTGGTTCCAATATCAAGGCCCACAACAATTTCTTCCTTTCCCTGCATGTCAAACCTCCTTATGATCCCCGGCAGATGATTCATCCTTCACAAGCTTCACAACAATGCGATCCACGTGATTCAAATCGATAGAATTGAAATCCGGAAAACCTTCCTTTTTCTTTAGATAAAAAAGCACGCTTTCAAGCCTTTCATACTTGTCTGGATAATTATGATAGCCCAGCTTTATTACTCCTGCTCTATCAAATGCATACAGGGTAAGACCTGTTTGTCCGTCCACCCGGATTTTTCTTATTCTCCCGTTTGGAAGAATGCTGTCAGGCTCCAGGCCAAGGCGTAAAACCTCCATTACTGCATTAAAAGATGTGCTGCGCGGCTCACCGGAAACATTCAGGTCTGAAAATTGAAGTCCGCTGACAATCGGCAGAACATCAGGATCCGATGCAGTCCATTCTTTAAACACTTCTCCATTAACGTTTATCAGGAACCTGCGACCAAGATCTAAAATGGCAAACGGTTCATGCTCCTTAATTCTAATAGTTATTATATCGGGCAGCTCTCTCCTGACCTCAGCCTCAGCTATCCACGAATGCGCCAGCAATCTGTTTCTTATTATTGAAAGATTGACGGAAAGAATATTTATTCTTTTATTTATATTTGCCTGTTCAAGGATCTGCTGTTTTGAAAGCCTATGCGCTCCCCTAACAACTATGTTATCAGTCTTGAAATAGTCACATTGTGTAATGAAATCGTGAGTCAGAATAAAAACAAAGCTCATTACAGTTAAAATGGCAGCTACGGTTGCTATCTCAAAACAGACAATAAAGCGCTGTAATATTTTGACACGTTTTTTAGTTGATGTGCCCTTGTAATGGTTTTTCCTTATATGCTTATTGCCCAACAATTTTTATCTCCGGCTCCAGGTTAATGTTGAACCTTTTTGACACCGTTTCCTGAACAAGCTTTATAATGGCCAGTATATCTGAGGCTGATGCTCTGTCCCTGTTAATAATAAAATTGGCATGTTTTAATGAAATTTCTGCTCCACCTATTGACTTGCCTTTAAGTCCGGCCAGATCAATAAGCTCTCCCGCTGTTTTTCCGGACAAAGGGTTTTTAAAAAAGCACCCGGCACCTGGGGAACCGGATGGCTGCCTTTCTTTTCTTGCTTTCAAAATTTCTTCAGCATTTTTTTTAAGTTTCTGTGGGTCTGAAGGATGCAGACAAAAGCAACCTCCCATTATAATGGGCTGCCCTTGATTACCTTCTTTTACTTCATTTTTCAGAGACAGTTTCCTGTATTCAAAGTCCAGATTTTCTTTCATGATTATTTTAGTATGCCCGTCAGGCAGCAAAATTTTTATGGAATCAAGAACGTTTTTTATTGATCCATGTGCGGTTCCGGCATTCATCATTATGCCTCCACCCACCGTGCCGGGAATGCCAATGGCAAAATTCATCCCTTTGAGGCCATTCTTGACGGCAAAAGAGCAAAGAGACTGCATCCTTGCCCCAGCCAGGGCGGTAACAATGATGCCATCTCTTCCCATATCTCTTTTGGTAATGGTCTTTAGACATTTCGTAAGTACAATTACAATTCCGCATATGCCGCTGTCTTTTACAAGAAGATTTGTCCCGTCTCCGAAAACAAGACAAGGAATTTCCTTCTGCCGGCACCACTTGATAATCTCCACAAGTTCTTCGGGCTTTTCAGGCATGACAAAAGCGTCGGCCGCACCTCCCACCCGCAAAGATGTGTGCTTCGACATAGATTCATCAAATCTGACGCTGTTTTTAAACCGGCTTTCAAGCCATATTTTTGAATCAGAATCAAGCATTATAAATGGTTTTCGGTTCACGGTTTACAGTTCACGGTTGAGTAAACATGCCTGGTTCCCATGCTCCGGCGTGGGAACCCATATGGTATGCATTCCCACGCCGGAGCATGGGAACGAGAAAAACATAAAAGTAAAAGGCTTAGTTGTGAGAATCTAAGTTTATATTTCATGTAAGGTTAAGATGTTTTTTTGAAAAAAACCTGAGTCATTAGCCATGAACCGTAAACCGTGAACTGACAACCGTAAACCGTTACTTCAATATATCAAGGACCTCTTCCCCGACTTTCCATACATCTCCTGCACCTAAGGTCAGCAGTATATCTCGCTCTTCTAATATTTCATTCAAATGTAAAACAGCCTCTTTGAAACTTTTTTTGAACACAGCTTTTTTATGGCCGTGCGTCCTGATGCCCTCACTGAGGGTACAGCCATCTATTCCATCTATCTTTTCTTCGCCCGCAGGATAAATTGGAAGAACTACAAGCAGATCCGACTGGTAAAATGAGCGCGTAAACTCATTAAAGAGCGCTTTTGTTCTGGTATAGCGGTGCGGCTGAAAAACTGCAATTATACGCCTGTCCGGCCAGCTTTCTCTTACAGCTCTCAGGGTAGCTTTAATCTCTGTTGGGTGATGCCCGTAATCGTCAATAACTGTGATACCCCTTTTTTCTCCTTTGACCTCAAGCCTTCGCTGAACACCTTCAAGAGTTTCCAGGGCGTTCTTGATAATATCAAAGGGAATATCCAGCTCAATTCCAACAGCAATACTTGCCAAAGAGTTATAGACATTGTGGGTACCGGGAAGATTTAAAGTTATGCTTCCAAGCATATCGCCCATATGATAGATATCAAACCTGCTTTTCTGATTGCTGAACACAATGTCTCTTGCATGAAAGTCAGCCTGGGTGCTCATCCCATAGGTAGTAAAGCGTTTCTTAATCTTCGGGATAAGCTCCTGTATCGGCTCACTATCAAGGCAAAGCACGGCAAGACCATAGAAAGGTATTCTGTCAATGAAACTTAAGAAGACTTTTTTTATGGAAGTTAAGTCTTTATAAAAATCGAGATGCTCTCTGTCTATATTGGTTACTACCGCTATAGTAGGCGACATTTTAAGGAAAGACCCATCACTTTCATCAGCTTCAGCTACTATAAAGTCACCTCTGCCAAGCAGTGCATTTGAGTCTATGCCTTTAAGTTTACCACCGATAACCACTGTAGGATCAAGCCCTCCTTTACTCAGGACCGAAGCAATTATTGAAGTTGTTGAAGTTTTCCCATGCGCACCGGCCACAGCCACGCTGTACTTTAACCGCATAAGTTCAGCCAGCATTTCCGCTCTTGGTATTAGAGGAATTGAGACTTTTCTTGCAGCAACGACCTCCGGATTATCCGCCCCGATTGCAGATGATGTCACAACAACATCAGCTCCGCTGACCTGCTCCGGGGAATGCCCTTTAAATATTATACCGCCAAGCCTTTTCAAGCGCCTTGTAATGTCTGATGACCTTATGTCAGAGCCCGATACCTTATAGCCGAGATTAAGAAGGAGCTCGGCTATACCGCTCATTCCTATTCCGCCGATTCCTACAAAGTGTATGTGGTATTTTTTAAGATACATAATATAATAACGGTTCACGGTTCACGGTTCACGGTTCACGGAAAACTATAATTCAGAGAGTTTTAGTTCAAGCAATAGTTACTATAATTCTCTTAAAATCCCTAAATCCCTCAATCCTAAATCCCTGACTCCTGATCCCCGATCCCTGACCCCCGACCCCTTTCCTTAATTAACTTATAACAGTCATCAACAATGGCCCCTGCTGCATCCGGCCTGCCAAGCTTCTTTGCCTTTAAAGCCATATTACTAATAGCCTTGTAATTTGATGCATAGTGCTCGATTTTCCTCGCAAGTGACCTGCCGCTGAGTTCCTTTTGAAGAATTATTTCCGCAGCGCCTGCATCTGACAGTGTTTTTGCATTTAAAACCTGGTGGTCGTCTGCTGCAAAAGGGTATGGTATTAACAGCGCACCTTTACCAATAGCTGTTAATTCTGCCACGGTAGTAGCACCGGCTCTGCATATAATTAGATCGGCATTTTTGTATTGCCGCCCCATATTATTGAAAAATGATTTAACGCTACTGGAGATGCCATCTTTTTTGTAAGCGTTCTTTACCTTTTCTTCATCAGCAGCCCCTGTCTGATGTATGAAAAAAAAGCTGTCTTTCTCTTTTAAGAATTTCAGAGCATCCATTACTGCTATATTGATGCTGTGAGCCCCCTGGCTGCCTCCGATTACGAGAATTGTAAAAAGTTTACCTTGAACGGAACCGGAAATTTCGGATTCCTCCATTGCAAAACAAAGAATTTCGTTCCTTACAGGATTGCCTGTAAAACAAACCTTTTTGGAATCAAAATCAGCCAGAGTATCTTTAAAAGAAATATAAATACGGTCAGCCAGATACGACAAAATACGGTTTGTAATGCCCGGCAATATGTTCTGTTCATGCAGAACAATTTTAATTCCAAGAAGCCATGCCCCAAGTACCACAGGCCCTGAAGAATAGCTTCCAACTCCAACAATTAGATTTGGCCTGAAGTCTTTAAGGATAAGCATGGACTCAAATAATCCCTTTGGTATTTTTGAAACCGATATGATCTGATTAACTATCCCCCGACCTTTTATTCCTTCTACTGTTATGGTTTTAAGTGAAAATTTTTTTTCTTCTAAAACAGATACTTCAAATGGCTTGCCCGTACTTATAAAAATGACTCTATTCTCAGGATTGCGCTTAATAAAAGCCTCGGCAATGGCTATGCCGGGAAATAGATGCCCGCCTGTGCCGCCACCCGCAATTACAATGCGCTTTCCGTTGCTATTTGCTCTATGCGCTCTTTTTTTTGACTCGCCTGGTTTTAAGCGCATTGGCAGATGCTCCTATATTCATCAATACTCCTATTGATGCCATATTGATTAAAAGAGAAGTCCCCCCATAACTCAAGAACGGCAGGGTAAGCCCCTTGGTTGGTAAAAGGCCCAGGGCAACTCCCATATTAATGCAAACCTGAAGCCCAATTGCGATTGTCAAACCAATAGCCATAAATGATCCAAAAGGCTCATCAGCATTTATTGCTATGCTTATTCCCCTCCACAGGATCACAAAATAGAGCAATAAAATTACAAGAACGCCAAAAAGCCCAAGCTCTTCGCCAATAACTGAAAAAATAAAATCAGTATGTGGTTCGGGAAGGTAGAAAAGCTTCTGATAACCTTTTCCTATTCCTGTTCCCCATATACCCCCGGTACCGAAAGCCATAAAGGAATGTATCATCTGGTATCCTTCATCGGTCGGATATTTCCATGGATCCCAGAAACTCATAATTCGTTTTAACCTGTAAGGGGCATTGATCATAAATATGTATAAAGCGGGCAGAAATATCAGCAGCGGTGTTAAAAGATGTAAAAACCGAACACCTCCGACAAAAAGCATAATCCATGTAACTGCCCCGAAGATAACTACCGAACCAAAATCCGGTTGCAGAAATATCAGTATTGCGAATATAACAAAAACCATAAGGTGAGGCAAAAAACCAATTGAAAAATCTTTAAGTTTATCCAGTTTTTTACTCATGGAGTACGCCAGATATAACACAAGAGAAAAACGCGCAAACTCAGATGGCTGGAATGTAAAAAAGCCCAGCCGTAACCATCGTGTGGAGCCCCCGGCAGTTATACCCAGTCCGGAAAACTTAACAGCAATCAGGAATAAAAACGCTAAAAATAGAAACGGATATGCCAAAGAACGAAAAAGTTCTAACGGAATATGCCTGCAACTAACCAGGGCAAGAATTCCTAATAGTGAAAAAAACGTCTGTTTCTTAAAAAAATAGTAATCAATTCCAAATTCTTTAAGCGCCAGGGCTGAACTTGAGCTGTAAACCATTACAATGCCTATCCCAACCAGAAAAAGGACAGGGAAAAGGAGTTTGATATCATATCCTGATTGCGGATTATTTTTAGGCAGTTGTTTTGGCATAATAAATAATGGTTTACGGTTCACGGTTTACAGTTCACGGTTTTGCCTCGTTCCCATGCTTCAGCGTGGTAACCCATATGGTATGCATTCCCACGCTGGAGCATGGGAACGAGAAAAGCATACTGCTATAATTAGGGGTACAAAACTTGAGACCGTTAACCGTTAACCGTGAACCGTAAACCGTTTACAGTTCCAAGTTTTGCAACAGCTTTGCAAAAATCTTCTCCCCTTTGCGCATAGCTGTTATACATGTCAAAGCTGGCGCAGGCCGGCGACAAGAGTACAATATCACCCGGTTTTGCAGCATTATATGCCTTGAAAACTGCGTCCTCCATGCTATTCGCAGTCTCAACAGGCTTAATATCCCCAAGTTCAGCCTTAATATCCTCTTTTGCTTCTCCAATAACTATCAGCTCTTTTGTGTGCCTACCTATCAAATCTCTCAGAACATGAAATTTACTCCCCTTATTTCGGCCGCCCATAATCAGGACTACGGGTCTTTCAAAAGTTTCAAGCGCTTTTGCCACTGAATCAACATTTGTAGCCTTTGAATCGTCGAAAAAGTCGACACCATTTAGAGTATCAATATATTCAAGCCTGTGGGGAAGTCCTTTGAATTTTCTCAATGCCGTTCGCACCCCTTCAAAGGTTCCTCCGGCAGTTAGTGCCGCAAGACTTGCCGCTGCAGCATTCTCCATGTTGTGTTTGCCTGGCAGTTTAAAGTCCGCAAGGAGCTGAGACATATTTTCCTGAGAAATTATGTTTTCATCGCTTATTGCCACACCTTCTTCTTTTGAACTGAAAAAAACTTTTCTGCTCAGGATATCTCTGCTCAAAGAACGCACAACAGGATCAGAACCATTTAACACCGCTGTATCGTTATATTGCTGGTTGTTAAAAATCCGGACCTTGGACTTTGTATAAGCATCCAGATCAGGATAACGATCCATATGATCTTCGGTAATATTCAGCAAAACCGCCACGTTGGCTCGGAAAGTATCTATGGTATCCAGTTGAAAACTGCTTACTTCTACAACAACAATTTCAGCCTTTTCCTCTCTGTCGGCATATGCAATCAGAGGCTTGCCTATATTTCCGCCAACAAATACTTTAAAACCGGAATCTTCAAGCATTTTGCCTAAAAGAGTTGTTGTAGTGGTTTTGCCATTAGTGCCGGTTACAGCAACAATTGGTTCTGTTATAAATCTTGATGCAAGCTCAATTTCACCTATTACTGGAATCCCTTGTTCCTTTGCTCTTCTTATCGGCAGAATCGTATGAGGAACTCCGGGGCTGACTACAATAAGATCCGCTCTTTCAAAAGTTTCGATTCTATGTGGCCCTAATTCCATTCTTATTCCTGGCTCGCGGATTAACGGCTCTTCAGGGCCTGTCTCCTGTTCTTTCTTCTGGTCACTGACAGTTACTGATGCTCCCCTGTTTATTAAAAATCGAGCAGTTGCAACGCCTGTAACACCAAGGCCAACTATTAGAATATTTTTATTTTTAAGCTCCATAATATAAACGGTTTACGGTTTACGGTTCACGGTTGTCGGTTTATAGTTAATGGTTTTATGTTTTGATCAACCGTGAACCGTGAACCGTGAACCGTAAACCTTTCACCTCAGTTTCAACGTACTCATTGAAATAAGTGCAAGCGCTATGGCAATTATCCAGAATCGTACTATAACCTTTGGCTCCGGCCATCCTTTTAATTCAAAATGATGGTGAAGCGGCGCCATTTTGAAAATCCTTCGTCCGTTTGTCATCTTAAAAAAACCTACCTGAAAAATCACGGAAAGTGTTTCTATAACAAAAAGGCCCCCGACAATTACCAGCAGTATCTCCTGTTTTGTAATCACAGCAACTGTGCCTATAGCGCCGCCAAGTGAAAGGGATCCAACATCACCCATAAAAATTTGAGCAGGGTATGCGTTAAACCATAGAAAACCCATGCCTGCTCCAGCCAGAATTCCGCAAAAAATTGCTATTTCACCGCCTTCGGCAACATAGTTGATCTGAAGATAATCAGCTATTTTAGAATGCCCTGCCACATAAGCAAAAAGCATATATGTGGCAGCAACTACAATCACTGGGCCAATAGCAAGGCCGTCAAGGCCGTCTGTGAGGTTGACGGCATTTGATGTTGCAACAATTACAAACGCCGCAAAAAATATATATCCCCAGCCCAGATCAGGCGAAATATTTTTAAAAAACGGGACAGTTACTCGTGTTGAAAAATCAGGACACATATAAACAAGAAATCCAATTAACAATGCGAGTAATATCTGAAGACAAAACTTGCTTTTAACGCTGAGTCCCTTGCTCCGTTTTTTGATCTGCATGAGATAGTCGTCTATAAAGCCGATAGTGCCAAAGCCAATCGTTACCAAAAGAGCTATCCACACATAATAGTTTGTCAAATTCATCCAGAGAAGTGCAGAGACAGTAATCGAAAATATAATCAGGATTCCACCCATAGTAGGCGTTCCGGCTTTATCAAGATGTGACTGCGGGCCGTCTTTTCTTATATGCTGTCCGATCTGCATCTCGTTGAGCTTTCTGATAACCCACGGCCCGAGGAAAAAACAGATAAAAAAAGCTGTAAGACTGGCATAGATAGTCCTGAATGTAATGTAGCGGAATACATTAAAAGCCGATATCGTCGTATGAAGCGGATATAGCAGATGGTAAAGCATAATATGTTAGATCCTCAACCCCTCAACGATTTTCTCCATGCCCATTGCCCTTGAGCCCTTTACAAGAACCCAGTCTCCCGGCAAAAGTGATTTCTTTAAATCTTCAAGAATCTCTTCTCTTGCTCCAATAAATATATCCATCGAATTTTTATCTTCTTTGCGGGCACCGTTTGCAACAGCTTTTGCGAACTCACCTGTAATGTAAAGCCTTGCAATATTTGATCTGGCAGACAGAGCGCCTATCTTTCTGTGCATGGATTCTGCGTGTTCTCCCAGCTCAAGCATATCGCCGACCACAAAAATACCCCTGCTGTTGCCTTTTAATGAACTGAGAATCCTGATTGCAGCTTCCATTGAATCAGGATTTGCATTGTATGTGTCGTCAATTATGTGCACTCCCCTGATATCAAAGATATTTATCCTGCCCTTAACCGGCTGAAAATATTCTAAGCCGGCTTTTATCTCCTCTGAAGACAAACCAATAATATATCCAACAGACGCTGCAGCAAGGGCATTTGATACCATGAATCCGCCATGCACTCTGAGTTTTATTGGAATTTTTTCTTCCGGCAGCACCAGAGTAAAAGAAATCCCGGTTGTCGTTTCATTGACATCCAGCGCTTTAATACGGGCATCTTCTGATAAACCGAAATAAAGCACTTTTCTTGAGGTCTTTGTTGATAAACATAAAACTCTTGAATCATCTGCATTAAGAACCGCTGTTCCCTCCGGCTTTATTCTTTTTAGAAGCTCTCCTTTGGCATTCATTACCCCTTCAATTGAACCCAGTCCCTCAAGGTGAGCAAAGCCTATGTTTGTAATTACGCCAATATCAGGAATACAAATTTCACCCAGCCTGTCTATCTCTCCGGGTCTGTTCGTCCCAAGCTCAAGCACAGCCCACTGGTGGCTGTTTTTAAGATCCAGGAGCGTTAGCGGAAGCCCTATTTCATTATTGAAATTTCCTTTGGTAGATAAAGTTTTATAACGCGTTGAAACAACGGAAGCAGTCATTTCTTTGGTTGTAGTTTTGCCGTTTGAACCAGTTATCGCTACAACTGAAACATCGGTCCGCCTGCGGTTAAAAGAAGCAAGATCGCCCAGAGCTTTCGTAGTATTGCTCACTGCCACACAAACAATACCCTTATCTTGCCAATCCGTACCGGCATTATCTTTACTTATAATAAGACCTCTCACGCCACCGGTTATCACATTAGATGCAAAACCATGACCATCATGAACATTTCCCTTGATCGCAATAAAAAGTTCATTCGCAGATATTGTGCGTGAATCAATAGATACTCCCTCAAAAACATGTTTGACATCCCCGCACAAAAGGTCTCCCTTTGTTGCTTCAAGGATTTCAGCAGTAGTCCAGGGTATTTTTGCTTCGTTTCCCATTGTCGTTTTTTTGTAACCGTTCCTTACTCAAAACATAAAAACCTTAACTGTAAACCGTGAACCGTAAACCCAATATTTTATTTAAGCGCTTCTCTCGCTTCCTCCCTGTCATCAAAGTGAAAAGTTTCACCCTTGATTAATTGATATGCCTCATGCCCCTTGCCGGCTATAAGTATGATATCTCCCGAACCGGCTGATGTGATGCTCAGCTTTATGGCTTTCCTGCGATCAGGCTCAATAACATAACCTTTCTCTTGAATGCCGTTTGCCGGCTCCTTTGGGTCATATTTCTTTGAAGATGTTTGTTTTATTCCCTCTACTATCCGGCTTATTATTTCCATGGGATCTTCTGTCCGCGGATTATCCGATGTAATTATAGTTAGATCGCAAAACCTGCCGGCTATTTCGCCCATCCGGGGCCTTTTGCCTCTATCTCTATCGCCGCCGCAACCAAATACACAGATAATTCTGCCGATTTTATTATCTTTAATTGACTTTAAAGAAGACAGAACATGTTCCAGAGCATCCGGAGTATGGGCGTAATCAACAAACACAAATTTGCCTGTTTTATTTGGTATAAATTCCAGTCTGCCTGGTATCCGGCAGGTCTTTTCTATACCTGCCTTTATGATAGCCGGAGAAAGTCCAAGAGCAATCCCCACACCTGTTGCGCTGAGTATATTCTCAAGATTATGCTCCCCTGCGAGAGGTGATTTAAAATCAAATACCCCCAGTTTCGTTGAAATTCTCCCCGTAATACCTGTAAGGCTGTATTTAATATTATCCGGCCATATCATTTTATCTGCCGTGCTGCCTGTGGAAATCACGGGCATACTATCAGATGCTTCTGAAAGTAAATTATAAAGTCCTTTTCCTCTCTTATCATCGCAATTTACTACAGCCGTAATGTGGCCCTTCTTGGGACCGGTTTTTAAATGCTCTGTAAAAAGCCTTTTTTTGCAAAACCAGTAAGAATCCATATCTCCATGATAATCAAGGTGTTCCCGGGTCAGATTGGTGAACACACCAATATCTATCCGGCAGCAGTCAATCCTGCGCAGGTCAATTGCATGAGATGACACTTCCAGAACAACGTGAGTGACCCCGTTTTCATGCATTTCCGCCAATATCCTTTGCAGATCCAAAGATTCCGGCGTTGTCATTGGGTTTGGAAAAACCCTGCCTGAATAACGGTAATTAATAGTTCCTATTACACCAACCTTGAAACCCGTTTCAGCAAGGATACTTTCAATTATGTAAGCTGTTGTTGTTTTACCGTTTGTTCCGGTTATCCCTATAATGAACAATTTCTCTGAAGCATTCCCGTAAAAATTTGCGGAAATTGCTGCAAGAGCTTTTCTGGCATTCTCAACCTCTATAATTACAGATTCTTTGTTAACAGGTTCCTGAGCTACAATTACCGATGCACCTCTTGCGATGGCTTCATCAATAAAGTCATGCCCATCCGCCTTAAAACCCTTTACTGCAACAAAAAGCCCATCAGGCTTAACCTCCTGCGCCCGATAATGTATTGAGCCTATTTCATAATCCGGCAAGTTATTATGTTGCCATGTTCCCGCGCTATGCTGATGCTCCATACCTTCTTTGACAATGCTTACACGCCTTATTTCCGTTACAGATTCAAGCAAAATAGAAAGTTTCAACCTTTTGCCCCATTTCCGCCGGTCCGTATGTCAACCAGTCTTCCAAATGAATTATCGACGGTTAACGGTATGTTCATATAGTTTACAGTTTCATGCGCTATTCTTTTGAATGCCGGAGCCGCAACTATGCTGCCGTAATGCTTTCCCTGGGGTTCGTCAATAACTACCAGAACAGCTATTTCAGGATCCTCGGCAGGAATAAACCCAAGGAATGAAGCTGTGTATTTTTCGTTTGAGTAAGTTCCTTTCTCATCAATTTTCTGGGCGGTTCCCGTCTTCCCGCAGACAGTATAACCTTCCAAAGCAGCATTCACACCTGTCCCCCCTTCAGTAGTTACAGAAGCCATTATTTTTTTCACGGTTCTGGCTGTTTCCAGTGAAACGACCCTTCTGACCATACGCGGGCTTGAGCTTTTTATAAGACGTCCATTCTGATCCGTTATAGCCTGGACAATATAAGGAGCCATGAGTACCCCGTCATTTGCAATAGCTGAAGCCGCAGTTATCAGTTGCAGGGCGGAAACGGCAACTCCCTGTCCAAAGGATATTGCGCCGGCATCAATTTTTGACCATCTATTGTAATGGGACAGGCTGCCCGATGTTTCCCCCGGGCAGTCTATTCCAGTCTTTTCACCAAAACCAAAACTGCGGAATGTTTTATAAATATGTTCCGGCCCTACCATTTCGCTAACCTTTATAGTGCCGATATTGCTTGAAAACTTAATAATCTGCTGTAGAGACAGCCAGCCGTGAGGATGAGTATCGCGGACAACGTTTTTGCCTATTTTGTATTTACCGTTTTCACAGAAAAAAATGGCATTCGGAGAATATCCTCCAAATTCTATTGCCGCACATGCGCTGAAAATTTTCATGGTTGAGCCGGGCTCAAATGGATCTGTTATTGATCTGTTTCTCCACAGATTCTGATCAAACTCTCCAAAAGAATTTGGATTAAAAAATGGATAGTGCGCCACTGCCAGTATGGCTCCGGTCTTTGGAGACATTACAATCGCCATCCCTGATTCGGCATTAAATTTAACAGCAGCTTCTTCGAGCGCTCTTTCGGATAAATACTGGATATTATAATCAATCGTTAATATCAGATTATTCCCGCTGCAATCAGGCATTACACTCTTTTCAGCGTCGAACCCGCGCTTGAAAGCATCTTTTAAAACCGTAAAACTACAAGTACTTCCTTTAAGGTAAGTATCATAATAGTATTCGATTCCTTCAAGGCCATGCCCATCTGTGCCTGAAAATCCAAGCATCTGTGCTGCAAGGGTTTTGTTTGGATAAAAACGTTCGTCCTCGGATATAAAATCTATACCTTTAAGATCAAGGGCTTTTACATCTTTTACTTCCTTTGGTGTAACCTTGCGTTTAACCCAAACAAATGATCTGTCAGATGTGAGTCTTTGCTTAAGCGAATTAAGGTCAATTTTCAGCGTTTTATTAAGAGCCTTGGAGGTCGCCGCCGGCTCCTCGATATTGGGAGGATATGCCACAATTGATGTAACATCTATACTCAAGGCCATTTCCCTGTGGTTTGTATCGTAAATTGTCCCACGCTTTCCATGAAATATTAATGACTTCTCATATTGATTTGCTGCTTTCCTTGACAGCCATGAACTGCAAAAAACCTGAAGATAAAAAGCCCTTGCCCCTATAGCAGATAGAAAAATGCTGAAAATAAAACCAATCAGAATTGTTCTCAACTTTATGTGGTTTTTTTTAATTGGTTTCATGGAATTATAATTATCTGCTCCGGCGTTGGTGTTTTCAGGCCAAACTGGTTTTTTGCTATCTTTGCGAGCCGTTCCGGAGATTTCAGGCGCGCAAGCTCAACCTTTAAGTTATTTTGCAGATTTATAAGATTCCGATTTTTTTTATTTTCATTAGAAATTTCATACCCGGATTTTATGCATTGCACTCTGCTCCATGTGTAAATTAAAAGCTCTGCAATAAAGACAGCCATAATGATAAACCAGATCACTATCCTCGTGCTGCTTACATTTTTTTTGGTTTTACGAGCCATAGCTTAAACGTAAGCGTTTGCGGTTTACGGTTCACGGTTGGTTGCTTTGATCTCTTCATTTTTCGCAAATAGTACCTGAACGAAGTTTTCGTTCGGGCACTACCTATTCAGGTTGTTATACCTCGGAAGGTCATAACTTGCGTTTTTTTCGGTGAGCAATGAGCATCAAGAGCAAGGCGCGAAGGCTCGGAATAGCAGGCTATCTCAAGCCTGAGCAACGCAGCTATTGATGTTCAGGGCCAGCGAAAAATCGCAAGTTGTGGCCTTTCGAGGTATATGTTCAGGGTTAGTCGGCTTTTAACCGTAAACCGTGAACCGTAAACCGTAGTAATTACAATTTTTCTACGACCCTCATCCTTGCGCTTCTCGCCATTGGATTAGCTGCAATTTCTTCTTCTGTCGGCCGCAAAACTTTTTTGGTCAAAGATCGTATAACCCTTGGCTTATTGCAAACACACCTTGGCAGAGCCGGCGGGCATATGCACCTGCCTTCCAAAAGTTTTATTTTTTTTTTAACAATTCTGTCTTCCAGGGAATGAAATGATAATATGCAAAACCTGCCTTCATGCTTCAACAAGTCAACGGAGGTTTCCATGAATGAATTGAGCATATCCAGCTCTTTGTTAACAGCTATTCTAACAGCCATAAACACTCGAGTGGCAGGGTGAATCCTTCTCTTGGATGATGCTTTGCCCGAAACGGCTCTGCATACGATTTCCGATAGCTGTCTGCTGGATTTAATTTTTTCTTTTTTTCTTACATTAACTATTTTTTTTGCTATTTTACGTGAATAGCGTTCCTCTCCGTACTTAAAAAAAATTTCAGCGAGACTTTTTTCATCCATCGTATTTATCAACTCTTCAGCCGTTGTATCTGATTCAATGTTCATCCGCATATCCAGCGGTTCATCTTTTCTGAAGCTGAAACCCCGTCCACTTGAGTCGAGGTGATGAAATGAAATTCCAAGATCGAGAAGAATGCCGTCTACAGCAGTAATCTTTAATTGTGAAAGAATTTTCGGAAGATTTACAAAATTATCATGAAAGAGATGGATGTTTAACTCGTATGGTTTTAATTTTTTTTTTGCGTTTTTTATTGCATCTATATCCTGATCTATGCCGATCAGAATCCCATCCGGAATAATTTTTTCCAAAATGGCGCTCGCATGACCTGAACCGCCAAGCGTACAATCCGCATAGATTTTCCCGGGCTTACAATTAAGGTAATGGACAACCTCGCTTAACATCACAGGAATGTGTTTGTACGACATAGAATTAGCCCGAATCTCTCATGAACAACTTATAAAATAATGTACAACTAATTGAATTATTGTAAATTATTAGTGGCTTTGATTTATGAACTATACAACAATTTATAGATGGTATTTATAACTAAATTCTTTATGAGTTGTTCACCCTTCGGGCGAGCCGATTTCACCGCATCCGCTGTGTTGCAGGCCATTTGCAGTGAAGTACCACAGCTTCATGGCCTGCGCCTTGAGCCTGCAGCAAACTCAGCTTGTGAGAAATATGGGTTAAAGCCCTAATTTTGCTATTTCGTTGCTGACAGCCTCCTTTTTCATGTCTTCTTCCATCTGCACTACTTCCTGCTCGTAATTTTCCTTAGACCATATTTCAAAATGAACTATCTGCCCCACAAGTACGATTTCCTTTTCAAATTCCGCATACTGCCTTAAAACCGGTGGAATCAGGATCCGGCCCTGCTTGTCACAAATACAATCAGAGGCACCTCCTATAAATACTCTCCTGAAGCGGCGCATATACTCGCTTGTTTCAGACATTGCCAAAACTCTGGATTCGATCTTGCTCCATTGATCAAACGTATAGGCAAAAAGGGCTTTATCCAGCTTGGTAACTATCACTCCGTCACCACCTCCGGCTTTTATGACATCACGGAATCTGGCCGGAATTATTATACGTCCCTTTAAATCAATTGTATTAAAGGAGCTTCCTCTGAACATAAATCACCATCGGAGACCTTTGCAAAACGCTTCCTTTTGCCCAAATAGCGCTAAAGCTTCACTTCGTGTCAGCGTCAGCGTCAGGCTCAAATTTTAAGCCTCGAAATACTCAATGTATTCCTACATTTAAATTTTTCGCCTTCCTTGAACTTGAACAAAATTGAACATTTTTCAAAAGTATCCATTGATATCCACTTTTCCCCACTTTTTTTGTAAAACTATATTGTTAAACAAATGTCAAGAAATAAATATACCAAATCGATTTATTTTTATAATAATTCATAAATGTTAAATGCGTCAAGGTAAATTAATTTCATGTGGGGTTTTGTGGGGTTATTAATTGGCAAAGGCCAACTCGTATTTTTAAACAGCAGGCTTGCCGAAGGCCTTGTGTTTACAGGCCTGGAAGGCGAAATTGCTCGAAGTCGTTCGCAAAGGATTTTTTACGAATCTGTCATCTATGCATAATTGAAAATTAAAAACATTAATGCTTGTATTATTTTACAAGATGGACTATTTTATAAAGTAAGAATATATTAATTTGAAGGATAAATATAAAATGTATGCAAAAGTATCAAAGAAAGGTCAAATAACGATCCCTAAACCAATTAGAAAAAAATTAAAAATCGAAAAAGATGGCGCGGTTTTGTTTCTTGTTGAAGACAACGAGATCAAGCTAAAAGGCGTTCCCGGAGTGCAATCGGAACAATTGGCAGGGAGTCTGAAAAAATATGCAAAGAAATATGTTCCCTTGAAAGAAATAAGAAAGAAAATACAAGGTGAAATCGCTGATGAAACTGCACGAGAAGGTTTATCTGATTGATACAAACGTTATTCTCAGGTATTTATTAGGGGATCATCCCAAATTCAGCCCCAAAGCAGAATCATTTATGGTAGACATATCTGAAGGGACAAAAAAGGCCGAGATATTTGATGTGGTTATTGTTGAATGCATCTATGTTATGGAAAAATATTATCAGATTCCCAAGAGTGAAATTTCAACAAAGTTAAGCGGAATCCTGAATTTTTCCGGCATTGTAAATCCCGATAGATCAGAAATCCTCGAAGCGCTTCTAAAATACAACGACTCCAATATTGATATAGTAGATTGTATTCTTGCCGCCCATTCTTCCCCTGAAAAGATTGTTGTTTCATTTGACAAAGACATGAAAAAATTAAAAGCAGTCCGTGAGATTTTGCAAAAAAAGGATTGAAACTCGAAGCCGCTACCCTTCGTAATCTCCCGCCTAAAATTGAAGAGAAGATTCCATTTCAAAAGATCCTGGCATGTTGCAAAGTGTATGATTCTGAGGCAAAAACACATCTTCCAAAGTTACTTGAGCGGGTAAGCAAAGGAGAACGGATAACTATCACGAAACATGGCGTGCCTGTGGCGGTATTGCATCCTCCGGAATTTCAACGCAGGACGGAACCAAAAAAAATCATTTCTGCATTGCGCGACTTTCGGAATCAACACAGTCTTAATGGTTTATCTTTACGTGAAATGCTCGAAGAAGGAAGACGGTAGATGAATGAAAGTTTTGTCATTGATAATTCAGTGGTGATGACCTGGTGCTTTAAAGATAAAGCCAACCAGTATGCAGACTCTATACAAGATTTATTGCCCTTTTATCTGAACTGCCTATAACAGTGGATCAAGAACCAGCGGAGAGGATGATCAGGGAAATATTTGTCTTGGCACGAGAACACAAGCTTTCAACTTATGATGCATCGTATCTTGATCTTGCAATGAAAAAAGGTATTCCGATTGCTACATTGGATAAGCGTTTGCTAACAGCAGCAAAGCAAAGCAAAGCAATGTTTCTGTTATGACTATCTGATTTTCAAAATCAGAGTAAATCAACGGAGTCCGTAAATGTAACCATTTTGAACGCATTTCATTTTGCCAATTTGGGATACTGAATTTATGAGACAGGGTACTAGTAGGCTGCATTCTTTTGAATAGCCTTATGAACCTGAACAGTTCTGCCGTCAAGTTTTGCATTATTTAAAGAATTACACACTTTTCCGGCTGCCTGTTTTTCAACTTCAAAAAATGAAAATTCTCTATTAAGACTGATTTCTCCGATCATGCCTGAGCCAATTCCGGATTTATCGCAAATTAAGCGCACAATAGCACCTTCATTGATTTTATCCAGCTTGCCCAAATTAATAAAAAATCGCTGGGTTTTCCCTGACCCGGGGCGTTTTTTTCTTTTTACAGGTTTGGTCTTTGCTTTGAACTCATGCCTGTTTTTGAATTCAGGCCTGGTTTTAGTTCTTGTTTTAGTATTTGCATTAATATCATCCGCATTATGATAATTTTTTAAAAACCGGTTAAATTCTGCTGCAATAAAACGTTTTATTAATTCTTTTTTGTCAAAATTTTCCAATGCTCTGCAAACAGCAGGAAGATAGGCTTCTATTTCAGCCTGATTTACATCGGTATGAACAATTTTTTCCACAAGACCTGATAATTGTTTTTCACAAATGGCTTTGCCGTCAGGCACTTTATTAAATTCAAAACATATATTAAGCCTTTTTGCCAGCATACGAATACGGGGGATTTCTTTTGAATTGATAAGTGCAATTGAAAGACCTGATTTTCCTGCACGCGCTGTTCTTCCGCTTCTATGGGTATAAATTTCTACTTCATCCGGCAGATTATAATGAATCACATGGGTAATATCATCCACATCCAGACCTCTTGCTGCAACATCGGTTGCTACAAGAATTCTGACAGAACCCTGGCGAAACTTCCGCATCACAGAATCTCTTTGCCCCTGGGATAAATCACCGTGAAGTGCTTCAGCCCGATAACCATCCTGCATCAATAATTCAGATAAAGCCTGAGTATCTTTTCTGGTTCTGCAAAAAATTAAACCTAAAATATCAGGTGAAAAAGCTATGATCCGCTTTAATCCCAGATATTTGTTTTTTTGTTGAATTGTATGGC
>JAUWFS010000135.1:0-9040 GCA_030606805.1 Deltaproteobacteria bacterium | reverse complement strand
CGTCTGGTTTATCCACAACACCCTCGGAAAGACAAAATCCGGCAGCAAGTGGCAGCTCGTCGCCCGGAGTTCGCATTATAATAGAATATAATCTATTCAGTATATTTATTTTAAGAGGTTCTTCACTAATTAGCTTGTGATGGGAAGAAGTGGTTTTGTTTTTATCTATATAGACCGCTGAATGTTTCAAAAAAGCATCCAAAATCGAGACTCCTTCATTTGCCAGTTTACACTTTTTTAGATGGTTAACTTTGGCGAAGGGATAAAGTAAAATAGAGTTTGAAGTGAGCTAAAGTGTCTAAAGTATGTTAAAGTGCCTAAAGTTAAGGTATTCTGCCTATTGATATATAGGTTTCTTAAGCCATTAATGCATAGGTGGTAACTGTCGCTATTTCTGTGTTATCAATCAGCACGCCGAAGGCGTACAATAACTTTAGGCATTTTAGGCACTTTAGCTCACTTTAGGCACTTATACTTATGTCCGCACCGAGGGCGCTAATTTAAAAAACCCTAAAACCCTAAAACTTTGAATTGTTATGTTTATATTTACTGTTAAATCAAAATGCAAATATAACTTGACAAAACATAAGAATATAATAAATATTAGGATTTTAATTTTAAATATTATTGTAGTTTATCAGGGAGGAAAATTCATGTACGCTGTAGTTTTTTCAGGCGGAAAACAATATAAAGTTCAGAAAGATGAAATCCTGAGAGTTGAAAAGATTTCAGGGGATATTGGCGCTCCTGTTTCATTTGACAAAGTCCTCATGTTTTCAGACGGTGAGAATGTTAACATAGGGCAGCCTGTTCTTGAAAATGTTTCAGTTAATGGTCATATAGTTGAACAGGATAAAGCAAAAAAGATTATTGTTTTCAAATACAAAAGGCGCAAAAGATATCGCAGGAAACAGGGACATCGTCAACAATATACTGCTGTCAAAATTGACAGTATTTTGCAAAGCAATTAGTATTATTTTAGAAATTTACCACGGAAGGGCACGGAGTCTCACTGAAAATTGTAAACAATGAGTAAATTAGTGGGGCTTGGATGGTAATTCCGTGAAAATCCGTGGTTAACTATTTATATTGAGGAGTTGTAGTAATGGCACACAAAAAAGCAGGCGGCAGCTCGAAGAATGGCCGGGACAGTAATGCGCAGAGACGCGGTATAAAACGATTTGGTGGAGAAAATGTGAGGGCCGGCAATATACTGGTTCGCCAGTTGGGCACTAAAATACATCCGGGAGAGAACGTTGGATTAGGAAAAGATTATACCCTTTTTGCTAAAAAAGATGGTATTGTAGCGTATGAGCGAATGGGACGTTCTCGTAAAAAGGTAAGTGTTTATACCCCGGAAGGCCACAACTTGCGATCTTTCGCAGGCACTGAATACCAATAGCTGCGTTGCTCAGGCAGATAGTAGGGGCACGATGCATCGTGCCCCTACTATTCCGCACCTTCGCGCCTTGTTCTTGATGCTCATTGCTCACCGAAAAAAACGCAATTTATGGCCTTCCGAGGTATACTGAGTGAAATTTATTGATGAGGCTATTATTACCGTTCAGTCCGGTGATGGAGGCAGAGGGTGTGTTAGTTTCAGGCGTGAAAAATTTATCCCGCGGGGAGGGCCTGACGGCGGAGATGGAGGTAAAGGCGGAGATGTAATTTTAGAGGCATCATCTCAAAAACGCACACTTTATTTTTTTAGATATAGAAAAGATTTTAAAGCAAAAAATGGTGCCGGTGGTCAAGGCAAACGCAAGGCAGGCAAACATGGCGATGACCTTGTTATAGAAATTCCTCCAGGAACCGTGATTAGCGACACCGATACCGGACAAGTAATCAATGATCTTACAAAACCCGGTGAAAAATATATAATAGCGAGAGGCGGCAGAGGAGGACGGGGTAACGCTCGTTTTAAAACATCAACAAACCGTGCGCCTCGTTTCGCTCAGCCAGGCGAATCAGGTGAAATATTAAAACTTAAACTTGATCTCAAACTTCTTGCCGATGTTGGTATAATAGGTCTCCCCAATGCCGGTAAATCCACCCTTATCAGCGCAATTTCTTCAGCACATCCCAAAACAGGAAGTTATCCCTTTACGACTCTTGTCCCAAATCTCGGCGTTGTTAAAACAGACTGGGGAGAGCCCTTTGTAGTGGCGGATATACCAGGTTTGATTGAAGGTGCACATAAAGGCGCCGGGCTTGGTATAAGATTTCTGCGGCACATAGAAAGAACACGTATTCTTATTCATTTGATAGATTCGTCATCAATCGATCCGGCAGACCCGCTTAAGTCATATAAAACTGTAAATAAAGAACTGGCAATGTACAATAAGGAGCTTGCAAAAAAAATTCAAATAGTTGTTCTTAACAAGATTGATATGCCTGAAGCTAAAAAGGCTGTTGATATTTTTCAGGCTTTTGCCAAGGATATCAAAATCATATTAATTTCGGCGTTAACCGGAGAAGGAATTGATAATTTAAAATCAAAAATTGTTCAATCCCTGGATAAATTAGATGAATGATAAAAGAAAAATATGTTTTGAAGACGCAAAACGCATAGTCGTAAAGATAGGTAGCGGCGTTCTTACAGAAGATAATGGATTAAATTTAAAGGCTCTTAGATCAATCAGCAGACAGATTTGCCAACTTGCCGACAGGGGATTAGAGATAATTCTGGTGTCATCCGGCGCAATGGCTTCAGGTATAAAAAAAATAGGACTTTCTAAAAGACCGGAAGAAATTCCAAAAAGACAGGCCGTTGCAGCCGTTGGCCAGGCCGGACTAATCATGGAATACGAAAAGTCTTTTGCACGATATAATAAAAAAGTTGCGCAGATACTTCTAACAGGTGACGATCTCGTGAATCGAAAGAGATATTTAAATGCACGCAATACTCTTTGTACTCTGCTGTCATGGCAGGTTATTCCAATTATAAATGAAAACGATACAGTTGTGGTTGAAGAAATAAAGTTCGGGGATAATGATAACCTTGCTGCAATGATAACATTGCTTATGGATGCAGATATTCTTATTAACCTTACTGATATTGATGGTCTTTACACCAGGGATCCGCGAAAGCATCCAGATGCTGAACTTATTTCAGTAGTTACGACAATTAAAAAAGATATTGAAAAATATGCAAGCGATATTCCGGGTCCACTGGGAACCGGTGGCATGCTCAGCAAGATAAAAGCGGCAAAAAAAGTTACTGCCGCAGGCATACCTATGTTAATAGCCAGGGGTGAAAAGCACAATATTCTGATAAAACTCTTTGCCGGCAAAGAGCATGGTACTTTTTTTATTCCAAAAAAAGAAAAGCTGGCAAACCGCAAATGCTGGATAGCTTTTACATTAAAGCCTAAAGGAATTATTATGATTGATGATGGAGCTGCGGCTGCTATCCTTAAAAACGGCAAGAGCCTTCTGCCGAGCGGTATTGTAAGAGTAGATGGGGAATTTAGCGTGGGTGCCGCAGTTGAATTCAGAAGAAAAAGCAATGATGAGATTTTAGGGACAGGTCTTGTAAATTACTGTGCTTCCGATATACAAAAGATAATGGGGTTCAAGTCCGGCAAGATAAAAAAATATCTCGGCTATAAGTCCTATGATGAAGTCATACATAGAGATAATCTGGCGATAACGTGTGATATAAAACCTGTGTAAAATCGTTTACGGTTGTCGGTTTACAGTTAACAGTTGATCAAAACATAAAACAACATATGAAGTTAAGGTTTTCGGAAAGAACCGTGAACCGTGAACTGTAAACCGTTCAAGGAGGAATCAGATGTCTGTTGAGTCAATAATTATTGAGATGGCAAAAGCAGCCAGAGCGGCTTCTGTTGAAATGGCAAGATGCCCTTCGGATAAAAAAAATGAAGCGCTTGTAAGGATAGCTGATAATATTGAGAAAGAGGCACCATATATCCAGGAGGAAAATAAAAAGGATCTTTTACGCGCCAGGGAAATGGGGCTTTCCAATGCAATGATTGATCGGCTCACTGTAAAGGATTCAACAATTAAATCCATGGCAGATGGGCTCAGAGAGGTGGCCCGGATTCCGGATCCTGTGGGCTCGATGAGTAATACATGGCTTAGGCCCAACGGGTTAGAAGTGTCACGTATGCGCATACCTCTCGGTGTTATTGGTATTATCTATGAGTCAAGACCAAATGTTACTGTAGATGCCGCGGGCCTTTGCTTGAAAGCTGGAAATGCAGTGATACTTCGTGGAGGTTCTGAAGCTCTTCATTCGAATCAGGCGCTATCTGCTATAATAAGTAATGCCCTTAAAGAATCCGGACTTCCTGAGGGAGCAGCGCAAGTTGTACCCATAAGGGACAGAGATGCTGTTAATGTTCTTTTGAAACAGGAAGAATTTATTGATCTTATTATTCCTCGAGGCGGTGAAGGCCTGATACGTTTTGTGGTAGAGAACTCGAAAATACCGGTCTTAAAACACTACAAGGGCGTATGCCATGTATATGTTGATGAGGGGGCGGATCTTGCAATGGCTGAGGATATTTGTTTTAATGCAAAAGTTCAGCGTCCGGGTGTTTGCAATGCTATGGAAACAATGCTTGTCCACAAATCCGTATCTGAGAATTTTTTGCCGGCCATAGGAAAACGTTTTGTTGAAGCAGGTGTAGAAATAAGGGGCTGCCCTGAAACATGTCGAATTTTACCAGAGGCGGCAAATGCCGTGGAAGATGACTGGCCGGCGGAATTTCTTGATCTTGTTCTTGCAGTGAAAGTTGTGGAAGATATGCATGAAGCTATTACGCACATCGCAAGATATGGATCAAGCCATACAGATGTAATCGTGACTTCAGATTATAACAGGGCAAGGCGTTTTGTACGTGAAGTGGATTCATCAGTTGTTATTGTCAATGCTTCTACTCGTTTTAACGATGGTGGGCAGCTTGGACTTGGAGCGGAAATAGGTATAAGCACTTCAAAACTTCATGCCTTTGGGCCTATGGGTGTTAATGAATTAACAACAACCAAGTTTATTGTTTTTGGAGAGGGACAGATAAGAAAATAAGTAACGGTTGTCGGTTTACGGTTCACGGTTAACGGTTGGTCAAAACATAAAATAACTACTCAGGTGAATAGATTGAAGGTAAAAGGCAAAAAACTGTGAACTGTGAACTGTAAACCGACAACCGTAAATCGTTACTGAAAGGTCTGTTTTTTGGAACATATAGGGTTGTTCGGAGGGACTTTTAATCCGATTCACGTAGGGCATCTTAGAGCTATTCAGGAGGTGCAAAATCGTTTTGCCCTGGATAAATTTTATATAATCCCGGCAGCTCTTCCTCCACACAAGGAGCCGGGTGATGTTGTCGATGCAAAATACCGCCTTGAGATGATTCGCCTATCTGTTTCAGAATATCCTGAACTTTTGAAGTCCGTTATTATTTCCGATGTTGAGCTAAAGCGTTCAGGCCCATCATATACTATTGATACCATTAATCACTTTAAATCCATTCTGCCGGATTATTGCAGACTTTATCTTATTCTTGGTATTGACGCCTTTCTTGAAATAGATACCTGGAAATCTTTTTTAGATCTTTTTTGTCTTACATCTTTTATTGTTATGACACGGTCTGGAGGTGTAGATACTGAGGGAGCGTTGAAATGGAAAGTTCTTGAAGATTATATTAAGGGAAAAATATCCGGCACCTATAAATTTTCCATTTCCCGATCATGCTTTGTACATGACGAAAAACAGGCAATTTTTTTTGTCGATATAGATTCACTTGACATTTCATCAACTCAAATTCGTCTTTTTATAAAGAAAGGCCGGCCCATTAAACTTTTTGTTCCTAAAAAGGTCGAAGACTTTATAATCAGCAAAGGACTTTATATATGATTTATGAACTTGATCCTTCTCTTGACGTTTACGTTAAAGCAGCTTTGGAAAAAAAAGTTATAGAACTGGTTGTTCTGGATGTTCAGGGGCTGACTTCTATTGCAGATTATTTTATAATTTGCAGCGGGCTTTCTAATCGCCAGGTTAGAGCGGTTGCTGAATCTATTCAGGTAGATCTGAAAAAGAAAGGAATAAAGCCGCTTAGCGTTGAGGGTCAAGAAGAAGGGCACTGGGTTATTATGGATTACGGTCATGTTATTATCCATATTTTTTATGAACCGGTGCGTACCTTATATGATCTCGAAAGCCTCTGGATAGATGCGAAAAGGATTGCTAACTATAATGAATAATACAAAATTTTGCATGCTGATTATTCTGGATGGATGGGGAATTAGTTCTGATAGCAAAGGCAATGCTGTCAAGCTGGCCAAAACTCCTTATCTTGACATGCTTGAGAAAGAATATCCCCACACCAGCCTTTTATGTTCCGGAAAAGTTGTAGGCCTTCCAGAAGGAATTATGGGAAATTCCGAGGTCGGGCATCTTAATATCGGAGCCGGAAGGGTGGTATATCAGCATCTTCTAAGAATAGATAAATCAATAAGATGCGGAGAATTTTTTGGAAATAATGTTTTAAAATCAGTTATATCAAAAGTTAAAGCAAATGACTCTGCCTTGCATTTAATGGGACTTGTTTCAGATGGCGGTGTTCACAGCCAGATCACTCATTTGCTGGCTTTGCTGGACATGGCAAAAAAAGAAGAGCTTAAACATGTTTACATTCATGCTATCCTTGATGGCCGGGATACCCCTCCCGACAGTGGGGCTGGTTACATAAAAAGTTTGCAGAATCATATAAATAAAACCGGCTTTGGTTCTATTGTTAGTATCTGCGGGCGTTATTTTGCAATGGATCGCGACAAAAGATGGGACCGCATTGAAAAGGCCTATTGTCTATATACGCTTGGTGAAGGTGTTAAGGAAAAGGATCCTGTTGAAGCTGTAAAAAATGCATACAGCCGGAATGAAACTGATGAATTTATACAACCGGTTATTATTACAGATGAGCACGGGAAGCCGCTTAGAACCGTTCAGGATGACGATGGTATAATCTTTTTTAATTTTCGGGCAGACCGTGCAAGGCAAATTGCACAGGCACTTACAGATCCTGAATTTACATTTTTTAATAGAATTTCCTTTCCTGAACTTTGTGATTTTGTGTGTATGACGATTTACGACGAAAAATTTCTACTTCCAGTTGCTTTTCCTCCCATTCATATGGATGAAATACTTGGTGAAGTTATAAGTAAAAATAATTTAAAACAGCTAAGAATAGCGGAAACAGAAAAATATGCTCATGTAACGTACTTTTTTAATGGAGGTGAAGAAAAGCCTTTTCCTCTTGAAGACAGATGTTTGATACCATCACCACGCGAAGTTCCAACCTATGATCTAAAACCTGAAATGAGTGCCTTTGAAGTAACAGAAGAAGTTATCTCCCGTTTGCAGTCAAAAAAATACGCCATGATAATTCTTAACTTTGCCAATATGGATATGGTGGGACACACTGGCGTGCTTGAAGCTGCAATCAAGGCATGCGAAGCGGTTGATAACTGTGTGGAAAAAGTTGTGAACCAGGCAAAGGCCCAGGGAGGAGTTGTTTTGATTACCGCCGATCACGGGAATGCAGAAAAGATGATTGATACAGACGGACATATCCATACAGCCCACACACTCAACCCTGTTCCATTTATACTGGTCGATGACGATCAACAAAATGTAAAACTAAGACCGGACGGCATCCTGGGAGATATCGCCCCCACCATTCTTCATATCCTGAATATTGACAAGCCTGAAGAGATGACGGGAAGCTCTTTGATCGAAAGTTGGTAGTCCCTACAAAACAGTGCAGGTCAATAATTTCAAGCAGTTAGCGCTCAGTTGCTGTGAATGAGTTTATGCGTGAATCAAGGCTTTGCAGAGTGTACCAAGCATCTTTTTGACCACCTGCACTGTTTTGTAGGGACTACCAAAAATCTTGAAGCGGAGATCTGGTAAAGACCGTCCTCTCTTTTTTCGGCAATATTCTCCTGTCTGACAACCTGAACAAAAAAAATGCCTCCCAATGCATTCCTGTTCTTGCGATGATGATAATCTATGACTGAACGGGAAAGTTTAGCTTCAACCATTAACCATGGCTTCTTGTCCCGCAGTATCAGGAAATCAGTTTCCCTGCCATCACGGTCGCGTAGAAAATGCAAGTCAAAATTGCCAATTTCTGCATCTGCTGGAGGCTCAAGAAAAGATTTGCCTGTCAGTTCTCTTAGCGAAAAATCAAGGCTTTTTTTGATAACACTTTAAATTTGCCATGGCAGATTTAACTATATATAAAATATTGTCTGTTCTCGTTTCGGTAAGTTATGGTGGTGGTTGTGGGGGCTACAGATGGTAATAGCTTTCAAAAAAGCGCTTTTCTGCGTCGGCAGTGCCGATTAAGATCATCTCGTCATTTTTACCAAGAGGAATTAAGGGATCGGGGTTAATATTTAACTTGCCCTGTGTGTTAATGGCTATCACGCTGCAACCCGTTTGTTCCCGGAGCTGATTTTCAGCAAGAGATTTACCAGCAAGAGCTGAGTGCACCGGAGCGCGAAAAATATTCAGCCCCTCCTGAAACATCAATATTTTATTTGGGTTCAGAAGATTAATTATGGTATTAGTACCCATGGAAGCATATGACATAACCAGGTCAGCTCCTGCCTTATGTAATCTGGAAATATTTCTATCCATGTTTGCCCTGCTGATAATTTGGATGTCGGGTCGTAATCGCCGGCAATAAATGGTGAGATAAATATTCATAGCGTCATTATGTGTGGTAATTATGACAGACGGCGCCTCTTTTATTCCAGCCTTATGCAGGATATTGATGTCGGCAGCATCCCCATGAATATATTTTTCATTGTTTTCAATGAATTTCGGATTTTTCTCCACAAACCGATAAGCAACCTGACGCTTTTCCAGGAACTCTGCTGCAGCGCGCCCGACACGGCCTCCACCTAATATCAGGACAGGAGCATTTGTGGTGTGATAAATGCGATAAATGCAGAAGATCTCATTATATTTATTGATCTGTTCAGCAGAACCGGCCAGCAGAAG
>JAUWFS010000244.1:0-3604 GCA_030606805.1 Deltaproteobacteria bacterium | reverse complement strand
GCAGCCTTTGCCATTCACACGATTGCTGGGATATTCTCAGTTCCAGAGCGCAGGCCACGTTCCTGCCCTCCAACGATTATCTGGGGATTTATCTTGATTCCTTTTCTTATATATAAAACCCCTAATCCTTTAGGCCCATATATATCGTTAGACGAGAGGGTCATAAGATCGATTAAATCTTTTTTGACATCAAGCGGCAAAAGCCCTTCTGCGGCCACAGCGTCAGTGTGGAAAGCAATGTTTTTATCTCTGCATAATCTGCCGATTTCAGCGATTGGCTGAATTGTTCCCACCTCATTATTCGCATATCCCACAGATACCAAAATGGTCTGATCTGTTATACGGTCTGCGATCTTTTTCAGACTTACCCGACCGTATTGATCAACAGGAACTTTGGAAACTTCAAACTCCATCTTCTGTAGGAGCTTTGTTATATTATGGATAGAGATGTGTTCGATTTCTGAGATAATAATATGTTTACCTTTTGCTTTGTTACGCAAGGCAAACCCGATAAGGGCAAGGTTATTGGATTCTGTAGCTCCTGAGGTGAATAAGATTTCATCTTTTTCAGAATTTATAAAACCTGCAATCTCCTGACGGCATTTCTCTAAAACCTCTGTTGCCTCATCGCCTATTTCATGCAATGCAGAGGGATTTCCGAATTTCTCATGAAAATAAGGAAGCATAGCCTCGACAATCCTGGGGTCAACCGGCTTGGAAGATTGGTAATCAAGATATATAGTCATTCTAAAAATATCTCCTTTTAAAACCACATGGTTGCGCCAGCTTCTAGAGCAAGATCGTTCAATGTTCCGGCGCCGACAATTTTAACCCCCGGGATTAACTCTGCTTTTTCCAGGCCTAGCATCTGTTTGGAAGCTTCACAGACATAAATTTTAATTCCCATCTCCATTGTCTTCTTGATTATTTCAGCTAAAGATGGGAACGCACCCAATTTAATATTATCAGATACTCCAGGCTTCAAGACCTTTAAACCCTGTCCTAGATAGTACACTTTGGCATCGATATCCATGGCTTTCGCTGTTTGTGCCAATACTAAAGGCGAGTACTGTCTTTCCGGAGTATCGCTGGTTTGAACATATAAAATAGAATTTTTTGTCATTGGCTTCTCCTATTCCTTTTTTTGAATGAGAAATCTTTGATAGCCTTCTTTTTTTTCAAATTTGATGATCTGATGCCCGGTCCTTTTAGCAAACCGCTTGATATCTTCTTCAGCAGCCGGGTCGTCTGCCAGTACTTCAAGTATTTCACCTGCTTCGATACTGTCAATATTATCCCTTGTTTGAAATAAGGGCTCAGGACAAAATAGTCCTATACAGTCCAGAGTCTTTTTAGGCTTAGTGTTTTGTTGCATTATTATTACCTTTCCATATACTTCCTATCAAATTAGTAGACTATATTATTTAATATAATCTACAATAGCATTTTTGTCAATGAAAAGGACTTTTTCCCATAAGCATTTCCATTATAAAGTTTTCAGGAAAAAACTTTGATGAGAAAAAAAGGTGCATTAACTGGAAATAATTGGAGTTGCATTCGGGTCCATAGGATTGATCCTCGCTGCCAGAGAAAACAGGAATGGATAGCTTTCTTTTAGATGGATTGTATAAGCAATCCAAGCACTAGTCATCTGTGAATAGACCCGCTTTATATCTTTGGCTATATGATCATAATCAGACTGGGGAAGTTCTTTTAATTTATCTTCTCTAAAGGCCAGTTCTTCGGTAAGATGAAAAATCGCCCACAACAGGTCTGTAAAACGTTCGTGCTCTAACAAATTGGGATTTTCCAACAGCCGCAGCATAAAAGAGCGTTTGCCGATAAGAAAATCACGGAGTTCGCATAATTTGTCTTTATCAATTTTTATTTCATAAGAAAACTCCCGAGCCGAAGCAATAGCCCTCTGAAAATCCTTTTTTCTCCATATTGGCAATATTTTCAGTTTTTTCTCAAGATTTTCTGCATTATTCACAAAGGTAGAAAATTTTTTAAGTATATCCAGCCCGACTTCGCTGAAAAACGTCCCTATAACCATATTTAACTTTTTCATCATAGCCTGTTTCTCTCTGCGGGAAAGAATACGCTCGACAAATAGAACAACCAGCAGTACATCTATGAAAAGAAAACCAAAGTCTCCGATCATGTATAAAAAAATATGATGAGCGTCGTGGAAAATGAAATAATGTATTGTGTATGTTAGTGCAGAGGCAGCAATAAACAGAAGGCTCACATTAACCGTCCAGTTAAAAACTTTTTTCATTGAAGAAATCTCCTTTATTTTATGGATTTTACTTATTCTTTTTATATCATGTCTTTTATCTTATATAAAATCATTAAGTTTTAATCTGATCTGATCACGCACCTTTCGAAATAAATTCACCACTTCCTCTTCAGTTCCTATGGCTTCGGCAAGTCATTTTTGGCTGGGTAACACAAAGACAAAAGTAGGAGTTTGATTCATCAAAATTACCTTTAAATGTGTCATAGAGGTAAAATATGTTGACAATATCTATAAATACTATATAATTTATAGATTGAATAAAAAAATAGGAGGTATTTATGACTAAACAATTGAAAACATTGTCTGTATTAGTGGCCTTTTTGTTTGTTTTTGTCCTTTTTGCAGCTAATCAGCTTCAGGCAGATGAAACTATTAAGTGTCCAGTCAGCGGTAAAGAAATTAAGAAATCCGATGCGAAAGGCACTTATGAATATGACGGCAAAACCTATTACTTCTGCTGTGAAAATTGCAAGGAAGCCTTTGTGAAAGAGCCGGAGAAGTATATAAGCGGCAAATCTCATGAAGGCCATAAACATGGCGAACATATGGTAGAGGATACGGCTGTTGACCCTGTATGCAGGATGAAAGTCAAGAAAACAGATGCTGCTGCCACATACGAATATAATAACAAGATTTATTACTTCTGCATGGAAGAATGCAAAGAGAAGTTTGTCAAGAACCCGGAAAAATATCTTATGGCTGACGAAGAGATGGTAGCCTGTATTGTAACCGGAGAAAAAGTGAAAAAATCTGAAGCTCTCACATACAAATATAAGGAGAAAACTTATTATTTTTGCTGTGCAGGATGCAAGGATAAGTTTATAAAAGATCCCGAGAAGTATATAGAGAAATTTTGTAAGAAAGATGTATGGCCCGTTTTCTGAATGGGCTCTGCATATTTAAATTCCAAATAACAAATTCCAAACTAATCCGTTTGACATTTGGATTTTGACATTTGGATTTTTGCAACACTATGAGAATTTCTTATTCAATAAGGAATTAATACCTTCATAATTCTGATCAGAGCCTTCTTCATTATTTCTCTGAGCATTTTATTCGTTCTACTCCTCTCGTATAAAAAGAGTTCGGTGAGTTTTGCTTTAAGTTCCAGGTAATACTTGATATGTCTAAAAAAATGGATAGAATTGATATTGAGAAAAGTCTTTATGAGAAACAATCTTTCTAACATAATTTTTCTAGTCAATTAATGGTGATATAAACTTAAAAAATAAGGAGATAAATGATGAGCATGTATTGTTTTCAATGCCAGGAAACAGCTAAGAACCAGGGCTGTACAGTCAG
>JAUWFS010000022.1:0-25062 GCA_030606805.1 Deltaproteobacteria bacterium | reverse complement strand
AGATTTTTTCAGGGTGGGAAACCAATTCCGATGTTTGTATAAATTCAGGTTGGGTTGCGGACATTATCAATGTTTTTGTATTGATCTTTTCAGAAATTAAATTTAACGCAACTGATAATGGTTGCCATAAAATAACAGGTAATGCCTGTATCTCATCAATAATAATTAATGCATCTGCAAGATTATGAAACCTCATGAGATACCTGTTTTTTGATGATAAAAGAGTGTATAAGAATTGATCAAAGGTTGTTATTATAAAATCGTAATCCCAGGTGTCGGAAATAAAATCAATGGCATTATTAAATTTACTATTTTGCTCCTCATTTGAATCATCTACATATTTTCGTTCCGCAATTGAATGTGCTTCAAGAATTAATGAGTCAGTATTATGTCCTGTGAAAAGCTGTTTGTATTCTTTTACGGTTTGATCAATTATGGATAAAAAAGGTAAAACAATAATAACTTTTCGTTTTACATTATTTTGATTTCGATGTTTTAATGCCCATTCAGCCGCCATCATTGTTTTACCAAGACCCGTAGGCACAGTAATGCTTTCAATTTTTGACTGACCGCAGCTATTTTCTACAATTTTATTTCTTAAATCTGTTCGGTACTGATTCAGAATTTTATTTTGATTTCCTGTTTTAGACTTTTCAATCAGGAAAGAACTGACAATTTCCTGATTAATTTTCACCTGATCAGCAGGAGTCATTTTTAGTTTTAAATATTCTTCAGGCAGAGCAAGAAAAGTTCTGTCTGCTTCAAGTAAAATCGAAAAAAGCATAAGAGCTTTTACTTTTAGTTCAGCAGCTTCTGTAAATGATTTTTTTTCTATAAAATCATCGTCAAACAGATCTTCTATATCAAATTCATCAACATCAGAATTCAGATGCAAATCCAGATTCAAGTCAGAACGGACTTTATCAATCGGATATTCAGATATTTTGAAATCGTCTTCATATTCGTATAATGTGCTTTCCAGTAAGGATTTAAAGGTTGGAAAATCTCCATGATGCCTCCAGACAGCAGATGCAACGGCTAAAAGAACATCCTTGTGAATACTGTTATCCCTTGCAAAAAGGAGCCAGAAAAGCATAGAAACAGGCGCATGAGCTTTGTTTCTGCGATTTCCTGTATATTTTTTAGGATTTTTAATATATTTTTGAAATTCAGGAATCGCCTTGCCTAAATCATGAAATTTAACAACATATTCGATACATTCAGCAATAAACGTTTTTACAGGGATCGAATGTTTTTCGAATATCGCATTTGAGGCTATACCAACTTCCTCAACATGCTGTTTCAGTGATTTATAAGGATTTATATGTGACTGAATCAGAGCCATGATATAATTTTTTCCCCAACTTTACAGGCGGTTGCGGTTTTCAAATATAAAGCCTCTCCATTAGCTTCATATAAATACGCTTCATGGGAAAATTCCCGTTTATCCGTCACATCTCGCGGCATCCGAATTGATTTTATAACAAAATTTCGTTCCGGAGCGATTGACATATCAAATTCAACCTCTGTTTTTCGTACAGGTGTTTGAATGCCATAAACACCTTCTTCCAAATGTTCTGTTTTAATGGAGTCAACAAAGTTGAGATCTGCCATCATTTCCGATAAGCCAAGGCAGGGGGTAAAAAACCATTCCCTGTTCCTGATTCTATATTCAAATTTGCCATGATACTCTTCCGGTAATTGAACAAAGACTGTAAATTCAGGTTTGAAAAGCCATTCCTGAGCTATAATGGTATTCCTTTGGGATTTAGATGTCCCTTTATCACTTTTTTTTATGGTTTTTGGAAGTAAAGCAGGATGATCTTTTCTAAGATTTGCCGTATGCCAGTGAGCAGCTTCTGCTTTTCCGGAAACTGCAAAATTTGCATTTTTCAAAAATATTTGCGGTGAATCCTTTGTTAAGCCGAGAACTGCTCCAACCAAACCAAGGAGAACCGTTCTTGAGGGAAAAGGATAGCTTGGAGCAGAAGCGTTTGCTTCTGCTTTTAAAAAGTGCGCAAATTTTCCTTTGTATTCGAAAATTATACATTTATTACTGATCATTTTAAAAATTCCCGTATAATTTTAAAGGTGCCGGAACTTGTGATTTTCATCCACCTAATCAATATTTAAAGATTGCCAGCCTGAAGGGATTTCATCTTTTACTTTAATATCCGGTGAAATTTCATAGGAAACTGAATCAATTTTATTTGAATATGTTGACAACCTTTTTTTAAGCAAAGATAAATCTACGATATAATCTTCCGGTGAACTCCAGACTTTTTCTTCTTTGCCGTTTGCCGGAATTAATTTTATGTAATCAGATAAATTTCCGAACTGGAATTCAATATCTTTATTATAAACGACTGATATTAATAATCGCGGTACCTGCCCCACCTTTGTCCTGGTATTGCCGGAACTCCTTACCGATTTCCACATCGCTTTTAACAAATCATCATAATCTGGATCTGTTAATCGTGATAATTCGGCTGAATGTTCATTTGCAACCCCGTTAAACCCTATCAGAGCATATCTTAACGCAAAATATGTTGTGAAAGTTCCCTGACTTTTTTCCTCGCCAGAACCAAAAGTCGTTGTCCCGTGAATATCTACAGGCTCTGCATTATGCATTACTTCGCCGTGATTAAGCTGAAATGCTCCGGTCAGAGTTTTTGGAACAGGTTTAGGCTCCCAGTCTTCATGTTTTTTAAAAGCAAAAGAGCTTCCAAACAGCCTTGCGTCAATAAAATTTTTCAGAAGTATAGTTACAAGCTCTTTGCCATCAGCTTTTGATTTATTAATTGAGTTCAGATAATGTGCCACCCGGCCTGTTAAGTTAGTTGTTTTTGAATCAATGGTATCCACAAGTATGTTTTGCCTTTGTGATTTAAAATAATCTCTGATGAATCTTTTTAATCGGACATCAGTTACATAGTATGTTCCATCCGGTAAAACTCTCGGGCGGTTTTCATCAGGATCGCCATTTGGATTTCCCATTTTTATGTCATAAGCAAAAAAAAGTTCACGTCGCGATGATAAAGTTTCCTGACTCATTATTAAACCTCCACGGTTGATAATTTATATTATTTTTTATTTTGTTTTCCGGGTAAAATATCTATTGTTAATGATTGCCCAAGCAAAAGAAAATAACAGCACGATGTTTGTTTTAAGTTTATTTCATCACCAAGTTTATTTCCAAGTATGCCGATTTCCTTGATAACAGCTCTAATATCCTCATTCCCTTCTGCATTGTACGCAAGAAGTTTTCCCCTGATTTTAACATATAAATCAGGCAGATCGCTTCCAGTTAATGTAAGTCTTTTCAGCCAGGTCAAGGCGTTTGCGCTGACATTAACTCTTTTTTTTCCCTGCATTTGCATTACTTTGCCGTAGAGAATGCCAAGAATAAAGGCATATGCTTTTTCATCCGTGTTTATTCCGCAATCATCTGAAAAATAATTTTGTAATTTTTCCATTTCAGGAAAATAAATCCGTTTGTTTTCCATTTTTTTTATCACCTCCATAAATTGCAAGTAATTCAAAGTCATAGATAAATGTTTTATCCAGCCCGCAAAAGACATCCATATGATTATTTTATCTTTTTTTTCAGAATAACCTTCATATAAACAATCATTTTCAGGTTTGTCTTTTTCAAATAGGCATAGCAGATACCATTTGGCAGTTATAATAACTTCTTCCCAGAAACGTTTTTCAAAAATGAGTTTCTGCTTATATATGGATTCTGCAAGCATTCGTTTTAATTCAACAAGTTTTTGACTTGCATTTACCTGCTTTGCCTTTTTGCCTCCAGGACGTTTCAGTAATTCTTGCACAAAGGATAAATTCAGATCAAATTCAAAGCCCTCAACTCTGTGTTCAGGGAAAAAAACGGAATGCTTGTCTTTAAATTGTTTATTTGCGCTATCAATCGTCCTCAACCTTGATGGTAGAATATCGGTAATTTGCCCGGATAAATTACCGATTGACTGTCCTCTGAGGCTGTCTTTTGACCAGATAATATCTATTGTACATGTTGCTTCTTCATTTTTTAACAGATTTATTAATTTCTTTTTTTCGGCAATAAGCGCTTTGTCCGGTACGCTATCTAATTTTTCAATATAATTTTTATAATTTGTTAGAAATCTGTTCAGAAACTTCGGGTTAAGGTAAAGTTCTGGCAACATCAATGTTTCCTGCCCGGCAATATAAGTAATATAGTTATTCATTACATGAAATTTAAAAACATATAATAAGTCAGCACAATTTTCGCAAATTGAATAAGATAGAAAAGCATTTGAATTTGTTATGTTCGGGAATGCACCTTCCCTGTCAATATTAAAAATATTTATTCCGGCTTTTGCCAATCCTGCCGGATAACCTTTTACATCTTCTTTCCCGCAACATGAACAACAATCAACTTGTACTGGTTTTGCCTTACCGGTAGTATATTTATTGTCAGCATCCAACATGGAAGATAAATATTTTCTATATTCCGGGATATCCCCTGGCATCTGATTGTTTTTGTCTTTAAACACTAAAAATACAGGCTCATTTTCAGGTATAATAATTATTGCTTTATGAAGCGCATTCTCTTCGCAATCTAAATATTCACCGGCAAAATATATTTGTTTCCTGTTAAATACTTCATTCACGTCTTTAAAATATGCAGCCCAACTATTGTTTGATAAAGAAATCTCCTGAAAATTCTTTAACGTTGATCTTAATATTTTTAAAGATGGCCCGGCGCCTTTCTGTTTATTGTAAGAGCGTTTTATTACAGGACCTATTTGAGGAGATTGAGGGCCGCTTGGTTTATTAAATGGCAAGCATATTGCTGAGTTTCCTTCCAAACTGCCTATGTCAGCACTTTCTAAAATTGTAATATCATCATTGTCAGGGTGGGCGCTTAATGCATAAAATTTCTTGATTTTACCTGCCGGTTCTACAAGATATGAAAAGAATTTGCCTGGATCATTCTCTTTTTCATTTATAAACCACTTCCTCAAATCATCCGGCGGCGCTTTATTGCCTTCAAGTTCTTTCCATAGATGACAAAGAGCTAAATTTTGCATAAGTTCAAGCATTGCATTATCCTTTCATCCAATCTTTATTTGGCATTCTGTATTTACCAGATTACACTTTAACAGTATTGACTCGATGGTATTAACTTAAAATAAAAATGAAATACTTTCTTTTTTACCTAACCGTTGTGGTCCTGCCACAAAATTATAGAAGGCATGACCTCGCATAATGCGTTTCCAAGCAAAGACTGGAAACAAAAAGTATAATCACAGCTCAACTTTAATTGGATTTGCATATTGATCAATTTGCATATTGACCAATATGCTTTTTTATATAAACACTTTCAGTGTTATATTGAAAAATACAGTATAACTATATATTTTATCACATCTTTTTATATCATTCTCCTGACACTTCCAAAACCCCGTGAAACCGATTTCCCAATCCCCAGATAATCGGGCAGACAAAAATTGGCTTTAAATATCCCGTTAAACCCTGTCATGCTTTTGCCTTTAAGATTTACTTTTGTCTCTTTCAGCTTGATATCAATTTTAATCTTCTGATCTTGTGAAAGCCAGCAATCAAGATGTTTTGCCATGGACAAAATATTGCCCGTTATTACCCTTTTTAACATTTCGTTCTTTTCTTCACGGCCCGCCTCATTATATTTTTTGAAGTTTTTCTGATTAAGCCCGATCCAGGGAGAAGCAAACTCGTACATGAATATTTCAACGGAATATCCGAATTCGACTTCTTCTACCTTTAGATCTTTTTCAAAAACAGGGATAACAGAATCTTCAATAACGATTTTATCGAGTTTCATGAATATTTCCGCAAAAATCTTTACGGCCCTGTCCGTTATAGCAATGATTGCGGGCTTTTTATCTATCACCTTGAACTGTATTAACGGATATCGGTATATCGGTTTTCCTGTTTTTAAGTCATGATTGTGAATAAGATCATGATTTTTAAAAAAATTTCCGATAAAACCACGAAATTTATGAATCTGCGATGCTCTCAAATTAACATTACTAAAACTAAGAGTTGCTTTTTTCATGCTTTATCCTTGATTTCAGTAACATCCTTTAAGCGGTGAAACGGTGATTTGTTTCCCCGTTTCCCCCATACATCTTAACAAAGGCAATTCCTGTTTTTACAAGATCTCACTGACCGCTTTTAATTTTTTCATGTCTTTGTCAAATGAAACAACGACCCTTTCAGGAGAAGAATGGGCGGCAAGAATACAATCTGCGATATCAATAATGTTTATATCTATCTCTGCGATTTCAAGTAATATTAAAGATAGAACCGATAATTGCTCCATTTGTTTCCGCGTAATCTGCGTAATCTGCGGATCAGAAAAACTTCGCCAGAATTTCATCATTCACCAGTTTCCTGTCAAACCCCTGCCCCAGAACCTTTATATTCCTGAAATCTTCCTGGCAGAATGGAAACAAATAAACGCTGCGCTGTTTATTACCAGTTGCACTATAAATCCCCTTTCACCTGACGGCTGAACTTATTTATTTCCACAATTTAATATTTTTTTTACCAGTGACAATGCTTCCTGTCTGGTTTTTATCTGATTTGAAAGCCGTGCTTCTTCAACTTTTAATATAATTTTTTTGAATAATGGAGAAGGAGACAAGCCGAATTTATTAATTAAATCATTGCCTGTAATAAGAACGGGCATTTTTTTTCTTTGCATAAACTCTGAAAAATATTTGAGGATCATATTTTTCGCAAATTCTATAAATTCCTCTTTGCTTGCATCTCCCTTCCCTTTCATATCTGCAATGCTGTGAAGCAAAAGACAGGGTGTATTGTCCCCGCATTTTATAAAGAAGCGGGTTATTCCTTTATTGGTCAAGGTGCCTTTGCTCTTTGCGATAAAAAGGTGCAATGGGTCGACATGATTGCGGATAATGAAATCAACGAAATATTTTTCTTTTGTTGATAATTTTAGCCTGGAACTTATTTCTTTAGTTATTTCAGCACCTTTTTTGCTGTGACCGTAGAAACGGACATTCCCTTTGTTATCAGTTTTTTTTACCAGGGGTTTGCCTGTATCATGAAGCAGAATGGCAAATTTAAGGAGAGATGCCGTATTTTCATCTATGCTGTGGGTGATTTTGTTGTTAAGAATATTTTCAAGATGATAAAATGCCTTCATTGTGTGTTCAAAAACATCATATTGATGGAATCTGTTCTGAATGCATCCTTTTAATTTGCCAAGTTCAGGAAAAATAGCAAATAAAAGTCCGGTATCAGCCATTTGAGAAATAAAATGATGTGATTTAGGCGTATGCAGTATCCTTAAAAATTCTGACCTGATGCGTTCGCCGGCAGAATTTTTTATAAGCTTTGCATTTTTTCTTATGGATGAAACCGTATTTTTTTCGATTTCAAAATTCAGCGCTGCGCCTATCCTGTAAGCCCTGATAAGACGGACCGGGTCTTTCTCAAATGCTGTATCTGAAACCATGCGGATTTTTTTGTCTGCAATGTCCTTCATGCCACCGGCGCAGTCAATAATCCTTCCCGATGACAAAGAACAGGCCATGGCATTGATCGTAAAATCTCTTTTGAGAAGGTCATCTTCAATAGTCTGCCCATTGGCCGAAGATATATCAAAGATTTTATTGTCGGAAATTACCCGGATTATCTTGTGATCCTTCTTACCTAACTCAATGATGTGATCTGATTTTTTTACAGTTATTTTTTTTGCAAATTTTTCTGGATTTCCAAAAACAGCGATGTCATAATCAAAAGGAGATCTTCCAAGAATTATATCCCTTATTGAACCGCCGACAATATATGCGCCTTTAATTTTCGGTATAATTTTTATATCTAATTTGTTCATGGTTATAACAATATATTGGTATCCTTCATTCACCAGCTTACACTTTTTTCGAAAAAGCGTGTATTATCGAATTGAATGCCGATGTCGAAACTGGAAATTTGAAATTAGGTAACGCATCTACATCTTAGTATTTTTTCCAATTTCTATTTTCAAATTTCACTGCCAAAATACAAGATCAACAAAGTGTAAACTACTTTTGACTTGTCGTGAAGGATGCCAATATCTTCATATATTTTATGCAAGATTATAAAAAGAAGACAATAAGGGTCGCGGTTACAGGCAATGCCGGTTCCGGCAAGACTTCTGTCTGTAATATTTTAAAAAAAATGGGCGCGCAAGTAGTTTTTTCCGATGTTATTGCAAGGGAAGTTGTTTCTCCGGGCACCCCTGCCTGTAAAAATATAATTAATTTTTTTGGAAAAGGGGTGTTGAAAGAAAACGGCTTTCTGAATCGTAAACTGCTGAGAAGCATTATTGCAAATGACGATTCTGCACGTAAAACGCTGGAGAAAATTGTACATCCTGAAATAATAAAGTGTATTCAGTTAAAAATGACTGAAGCGGAAAAAAATGTTAAAGGATTTGTTTTTGTAGAAATACCTCTTCTTTTTGAACTTTGCTTGGAAGACCTGTTCGATTTGGTCATAACGGTTAGTGCCGACTATGAATTGCGGATTGAAAGGCTGATGTGCCGGGATAAAGTTTCACGCTATGATGCAAAATCCCTTTTCAGCTTACAGATGCCTGAAGAACAAAAGATTAAACGGGCTGAATTGGTTATAAAAAATAACGGTTCAATCGAACATTTGATAAAATCAGTTGAAGTTTTATATAGTGAACTAATAAGAAAATACGAAAAAAGTATTGAAAGTGCTTGACAAACAAAAAAACGTAAGTTATTTTTAGATTTATTTAAGGCAGTAAGCCCACCTATTGGAGAGAATACCTTTTAAATTCTTCTGAATTAAAAAATCACTAAGGGCTTGGTCAAAAACAACTTGGTAAAATTTGCGCTCAAATTTGCCGTAGATTTAATTGATCTGATTGAGCAAAACCGCAGGAATAGCAAGCTATTTCGAGGACTTTTGCGAATGAAGATCGGTTAAAAATATAGTGAAGTTGGGATGCAAAAATGCCAAGTTATTTTTGACCGAGCCCTAAACAAAATTATATTCCTCCATAATAGAGCCCTTTGAAAAACGTTCATGTTTGTTCAACCTAAGTTGAACGATTTTTTTGCGAAGAAATGTGTCAAGGTCTTGATGCAGCAAGGTTTGCGAAAATCGGAGGCATATCAATGGATATGTCGAGACTTTTCTCAAGCCCTTGATGCGCAAGAGATTGGTGCAGGTCGAGTAAAAAATCGCTCAATTTAGGTTCAAGTAAGGGATAAATTTTAACTACAGGAATACAGCTTAGCTTATAGCTGATGGCTCTTAAGCTCATAAGATAAAAAGGCATAACAGCTTATCAGCTAACATAGCCTAACGCTGGAACTTTTAGTGAAGCGAAAGCGCTAACCTTTAGCGCCAATTGAACAAAAGGGGGACGTGTTGCAAAGGTCTCTAATAACCAGCAGGGAACCAGCCTATTAGCAATCGACCCATCCGGAATTAGCTTTTGCCGTTTCACTCATTCCGCTATCGAAGATAAAATAAAGAAGGGCGTGCATGAAATCCGTTTTAAAGACTTAATTGGGTGACGAAGTCTGAATGCTTTGAGAAATATGGATTATTGGGTTCGCAAGAATAAGTAATGAGGTAAATTTTAATGAACATAGTTGAATTAAAAGACAAGAAAATAAGTGAACTGACAGATATGGCAAAGGGTTTTAATATTGATGGTGCTGCCGGAATGCGAAGGCAGGATCTTGTTTTTGCCCTTCTGCAGGCCCAGATTGAAAAGGATGGTTTAATATTCGGTGAAGGAACACTTGAGATATTGCCTGACGGATTTGGGTTCTTGAGATCGCCTAATTCCAATTATCTTCCCGGTCCTGATGACATTTATGTTTCTCCGTCACAGATACGTCGTTTCAATCTGCGGACTGGAGATACTGTGTCGGGGCAGATCCGACAGCCAAAAGAGTCTGAACGGTATTTTGCGCTTTTGAAAGTTGAGGCTGTAAACTATGAAGATCCTGAAGTGGCCAGGGAAAAGATCCTTTTTGATAATCTGACTCCGCTTTATCCTGAGAGAAAAATAAATCTTGAAACTTCTTCCGATAATTACTCTACAAGAATAATGGATCTTATGATTCCTATTGGTTTTGGCCAGAGGGGCCTGATCGTTTCACCTCCCAGGTCAGGAAAAACGATGCTTTTGCAGAATATTGCCAACAGCGTTATTGCCAGCCATAAAGATATTATTCCTTTTGTTCTTCTGATTGATGAACGCCCTGAAGAAGTGACGGATATGCAACGATCAGTTAATGCGGAAGTCATAAGCTCAACTTTTGATGAACCTTCTGAAAGACATGTTCAGGTCGCCGAAATGGTGATCGAAAAGGCAAAAAGGCTGGTGGAACATAAAAAGGATGTTATTATTCTGCTGGATAGCGTAACAAGACTTGCGCGTGCCTATAATTCTGTTATGCCGCCGAGCGGAAAGATTCTTTCCGGAGGAGTTGATTCAAATGCTCTCCAGCGGCCGAAACGTTTTTTTGGCGCGGCCAGAAATATTGAAGAAGGTGGAAGCCTTACTATTATAGCAACCGCTCTGGTTGATACAGGAAGCCGGATGGATGAAGTCATTTTTGAGGAATTCAAGGGCACGGGCAATATGGAAATTCAATTAGATAGAAGACTTTCTGATAAAAGATTATTCCCTGCGATTGATATAAAGAAATCAGGTACCCGCAAAGAAGAGTTGCTGCTGGATGAAGAGACTCTTAACCGTGTCTGGATATTAAGAAAACTCCTTTCCTCATTAAATCCTTCAGACAGTATGGAATTTTTACTTGAAAAAATGGGCGGAACAAAAGATAATAAAAGTTTTTTAAATTCAATGAATTCATAATAAGGGAATATAAAAAATGAAAGCTGACATACATCCTAAGTACTCTGAAACTACTATTAAGTGTGCATGTGGAAATGAGATTGAAATCGGTTCAACAAAATCAAATATACGGGTTGAAATCTGTTCAAAATGCCATCCATTTTTTACAGGTAAGCAGAAACTCATTGACACAGCCGGTAGAATTGAACGTTTCCGCAAAAAATATGAAAAATTTCAGAAGTAACTTACGTTAAACTTAACTTGTGCGTAGTTGATGAGGAATTTAACCGAGTTGGGGCATTTTGGAATTCGCCTTTTCTCGGTTATTATCGTTACAGACCATTAATATATTTGGTGAGAATTTATGTTTAATAAGCTAAAAGGGGTTGAAAAGCGCTTTTTAGAGTTGGAAGAATTATTGGGTAATCCCAAAATAATTCAGGATCGGGATTTATACCAGAAGTATAGCCAGGAACATGCTGAACTTAACAAGATTGTATCAGTTTACAGGGATTACAAACAGATAATAGAAGAGCTTGAGGACAGCAGCGAATTGCTGAAGGATGCCGACTCTGAAATAAAAAATTTAGCCCGGGAAGAAGTTAACTCATTAAGTACTGAAAGGGAGAAGCTGGAAGAGGGGCTTAAAAAGCTGCTTATTCCTAAGGATCCGCTCGATGTAAAAAATGTATTAATTGAAATAAGAGCCGGGACAGGAGGAGAGGAGGCAAGCCTGTTTGCAAATGATCTGTTCAGAATGTACAGCAGATATGCTGAAAACAGATCCTGGAAGGTTGAGATCATGAATCATCATACAATGGGCGCAGGTGGTTTAAAAGAGATTGTAGCGATGATCCATGGTAAAGGAGCATATAACCGCTTTAAATATGAGAGCGGTACTCATCGTGTCCAGCGTGTCCCTACAACTGAAACTCAAGGAAGAATACACACCTCTGCGGTTACAGTGGCGGTTTTGCCAGAAGCGGAAGAAGTTGAAGTCCATATTGATCCAGGTGAAATTAAAGTTGATGTATATCGTTCAAGCGGACCAGGAGGTCAATCTGTAAATACTACCGATTCAGCCGTGCGTATTACTCATCTGCCAACAGGCCTTGTTGTTACTTGCCAGGATGAAAAGTCACAATTAAAAAACAAAAACCGGGCCATGAAGGTTTTGCGCGCCCGTCTTCTTGACAGTAAGATCAGAGAACAAAATGAAAAGAGGTCGGAAGAACGGAAAAGCCAGATAGGAAGCGGGGATAGAAGTGAAAGGATAAGAACATATAACTTTCCACAGGGCAGGGTTACAGACCACAGGATCGGACTTACCCTTTACAAACTGGAAAGTATTATGCAGGGAGATATGGATGATATAATTGACCAACTTACAACATTTTATCAAACTCAGGCATTACAGAATGCAGAATCAGTCAAACTCAGAGTTTCCTGAATGGACAATAATTAAACTCCTCGATTGGACTACTTCGTATTTTAAATCCCACAATATTGACAGCCCAAGATCAACCTCTGAAATACTCCTGGCGCATACATTAGGCTTAAAAAGGATAGATTTGTATTTGCGCTATGATCAGCCGCTTACTCTCGATGAACTTTTGCTGTTCAAAACATATATAAAAAGGAGAATTAACAGGGAACCGGTTGCATATATCGTGGGCACCAGAGAGTTTTGGTCTATGGATCTATCTGTGACAAAGCATGTACTGATTCCACGCCCTGAGACAGAATGCCTTGTTGAGTCAGCGCTTTCACTTCCGGAATTGGGTCCTGGGCCAAAGCGTATTTTAGAGCTTGGTACAGGTTCCGGCGCAATAACACTGGCGCTTGCATCTGAAAGGCCGGAGTATGTCTATTTTGCATCTGATAGTTCAGATAAAGCTGTTAAACTGGCATTTATGAATGCAAAACTTCATCGTCTTGATGGAAAAATAAATTTTTTTACCGGAGATTGGCTTGAGCCGTTAAAAAATACCGGACAGCTATTTGACATGATTATATCCAATCCTCCTTATATCAGGACGTTGTCCATACCTGAACTCCAGCCTGAGATATACAGATATGAGCCCATTAGGGCTCTTGACGGTGGTAAAACCGGCCTGGACCCAATTAAAAAAATTATCTTTGAAGCTCATGCCTTCCTTGTACAAAAGGGAATACTTTTGCTGGAGATAGGACATGATCAAAAAGATCAGATTAAAAAAATTATAGATGATTGTGGGAATTATGAAAATGTTGTCTTTAAAAAAGACTACAGTGCTCATTATAGAATGGTTTGTATGAGGAAAAAATAAAAAACTATTGCAGAGCATTATAATATTTGTTAATTGAGACAGGTTTGTATATATATATAGCCGTGAACAATTAGTCACACGTCTTTGGACCTTTTCCCTGGTGCTCCGCATGGCGGAGTCGGAAATGGGGATGATGAAGGCGAAAGAATAACCATTTAATAAGGGGAATACAATATGTCTTATATCACAATGAAGGAACTCCTTGAGGCAGGAGTACATTTCGGTCATCAGACAAAACGCTGGAATCCCAAGATGAAACCTTATATCTTTGGGGCAAGGAACGGTATCTATATCATAGATCTTCAGAAAACCGTTCGTATGTTTAAAAATGTATATGACTTTATAGTGGATTTGGCTGCAAATGGCGAGTCAATCCTTTTTGTAGGAACCAAAAAGCAGGCGCGCGAATCTATTTATGAAGAGGCCAATAGATGCGAGATGTTCTATGTCCATAACAGATGGCTTGGCGGAATGCTTACAAATTTTCAGACAATAAAACAGAGTATCGACCGCCTTGATTATCTCAATAATATAATAAATGATGGATCAATTAACCTTTTCCCCAAAAAAGAAAGGTTGAAACTTCAAAAGTCCCGGGTAAAACTTGACGACGTTCTTGGCGGAATCCGTTCCATGAATAAGCTTCCTGGTGCTATATTTATTGTTGATCCCAAAAACGAGGCAATTGCAGTTCGTGAGGGAAAACGGCTGAAGATTCCAATTATTGCTATTGTTGACACCAATTGTGATCCAGACGAAATAGATTACATTATACCGGGCAATGATGATGCTATTCGGGCGATAAGACTGATTTCATCCAGAATTGCTGAAGCTTGTATTGAGGGGAAACAGCGCTTGTTGGAAAAACAGCAGGCTGAAGCCGATAAGGAGATAGAGGATGAAGCCGAAGGTTCACCAGTAGATTCAGAGTTAAAACCCGGTGAAAGAAAGGTTATTGCAGACGGTTCTAAGGGACCTGTCGTCGAGATAATTAGAAAAACAGCTCCCATAGCTTCTTCAGAAACCTCAGATGATAATGAGAGCGAAAAATCAGGAGAAACTACTGAAGCAAAGGATATAGGAGAATAATAATGACGGCAATAAGTGCTACAATGGTTAAACAGCTCCGTGAAAAGACCGGAGTCGGAATAATGGATTGTAAAGAAGCGCTTTTACAGAGCAATGGCGATATAGATAACGCAGTAGATTTTTTAAGAAAAAAAGGGTTGGCAACAGCGCAAAAAAGGGCCGGAAGAGCTATGAGCGAAGGATTAATCCAACCTTATATCCATATGGGCGGCAAGCTGGGAGTGCTGGTTGAGATAAACTGCGAGACCGACTTTGTTGCAAAAAATGATGACTTTAAAGAATTTGCTAAAAATATAGCTATGCATATAGCGGCAACCAATCCTGTTGGAATCGCATCCAATGATGTGCCGGAGGAAGTCATAAATAAAGAAAAGGAAATATATCGTGCACAGGCCATTGAATTGGGTAAACCCGAAAACGTGATAGACAAAATAGTTGAGGGAAAACTAAACAAGTTTTATAAAGATAACTGCCTGTTAAATCAGGCATACGTGCGTAATCCGGATGTGAATATATCGGATCTTTTAAATGATCTGATTGCAAAGATGGGCGAGAACATAACAATTAAACGTTTTGTAAGATTTCAGATAGGAGATTCATAAGCATTGACGATTCCTCGATACAACAAGGTTCTGTTAAAATTAAGCGGTGAAGCTCTTATGGGCGATCAGAGTTTTGGTATCAGCACGGAAGTTATAAAATATGTGGCTGAAGAAGTTCGCTCGATATTTGATTTGGGGATTCAAATAGCTATTGTTGTCGGCGGCGGGAATATTTTCAGAGGGATTGCCGCCAGTTCATTTGGAATGGATAGAACTTCTGCTGACCATATGGGAATGCTGGCAACAGTAATCAACAGCCTCGCATTGCAGGACGCACTTGAAAAGAAAGGTGTGCAGACACGCATCCAGTCTGCAATATCGATGCATGAGGTGGCTGAGCCTTATATTCTGCGCAAAGCTATTCGCCATCTTGAAAAAGGACGCGTCGTTATTTTTGCAGCAGGTACAGGGAATCCCTATTTTACCACGGATACTGCTGCGGTTTTAAGAGGTCAGGAGATTCATACTGAGATTTTGCTGAAAGCCACCAAGGTTGCAGGCCTGTATGATTCAGATCCTGTTGTAAACAAGGACGCCAAGTTTATTAAAAAAATCACTTATATAGAAGTTTTGGAAAGGCAGCTCAAAGTCATGGATATGACAGCTATCTCTCTCGCTATGGAAAACCAGCTTCCTCTTGTGATTTTTGATATTAAAAACAAGGGAAATCTCAGAAAAATAGTATGTGGAGAGGAAATCGGAACCAGGATAAACAATTGATGGCTCACAAAAACAAGTGCCTAAAATGCCTAAAGTATATTAAAGTGCCTGAAGGGAGCTAAAATTTATGAATTAATGGAGCGAATCGACACCATAACTTTAGGCACTTTAGCTCACTTTAGGCATTTTAGGCACTTCAAACTCTATCTCACTTTATTTTTGGTCAAAGCTGGAAGCACCTCTAAAAAGTGTAAACTATCAAACGAAGGATGTCGATTATATGCTGGAATCCATATATAAAGAAACAAAAGAAAATATGGGCAAATCAATTGCCGCCCTTAAAAAGGATTTAAATAAAGTCAGGACTGGCCGTGCTTCTCTTTCTTTACTTGATGGAATATTTGTTAATTATTACGGCACCCGGACTCCAATTAACCAGATGGCCTCGCTCTCAGTTCCTGAAAGTCGCCTTATTATAATACAGCCCTGGGATGTTAGCGTAATAAAGGAGATTGAAAAGGCAATATTTAAATCCGATCTGGGCCTCACTCCTTCAAACGATGGTAAGATTATTCGCATATCCATTCCAGCGCTTACCGAAGAAAGACGTAAGGAACTTGTAAAAATAGTACGAAAAATTTGTGAAGACTATAAGGTGGCTGTACGCAATATCAGACGCGATTCAAACGAACTGATCAAAGGTTTAAAAACGGATGGCGATATTTCGGAAGATGACGCTTTCAATGCACATGACCGGATCCAGAAGATAACGGATGAACAAATCAAGTTTATAAATGACGACATCTTTAAAGAAAAAGAGAAAGAGATCATTGAATTCTAGCGAGTCTTCCTCTGATATTGATCCAGCGAGTCTCCCCTGTCATGTTGCAATCATTATGGATGGTAATGGGCGTTGGGCAAAAAAGCGTATTTTAAATAGAATTGAAGGACATAAAAAGGGCGCTGAAGTTGTTCGAGCTATTGTCAGAACTAGTCGTGAGACAGGTATTTCCATCCTGACTTTATATGCTTTTTCCACTGAGAACTGGCAGAGGCCAAAGACAGAAATTTCCGCTCTTATGACCATCCTGAAAAATTTCCTTGAGTCAGAGCAGAAAGAGATGTTGGATAATAATATCTGCCTCAATGCCATTGGACAGATAGAGAAGCTGCCGGAAAATGTTCAGCAGGTTCTGCACAAGACAATGGCTCTAACAAAAAAAAATAACGGTTTGATGCTTAATCTTGCATTGAGTTATGGAGGTCGTGCCGAGATAGTCAGGATGGTCAGGGAAATAGCGATAAAAACAAAAAAAGGCGAAATTGATCCTGACTTAATAACATCCGAACTTGTATCTGATTTTCTTTACACAAAAGGAATTCCCGATCCTGATCTGCTTATAAGGACCAGCGGTGAAATGCGCATAAGTAATTTTCTTCTGTGGCAAATTGCGTACACTGAGATTTTTGTTACAGAAACTTTATGGCCCGACTTTAGCAAACAGGAGTTTTTGCAGATTCTAAAACACTATCAGCACCGTGAACGCAGATTCGGAAAAGTTTAAAACACAATAAATAATTTAGGGATTTAGGGATTAAAATCAACACAATACCTTCAATTCCTAAATTTCCCAATTTCTAAATTCGTAATTAAGCGATATGCATTTAAAACGTTGGATTACAGGCATTATATCCACCCCTTTTCTTTTTTTGATTATTTACAAAGGGGGGGCATTATTCGCTGTTTCACTAAGCATAATATGCGTTTTAGCTCTGCTCGAATATTTTCGTATTGTTTTTAATACAAAAGGTAAAGCCATATCGGGCATTATCTTGCTTCTGGCAATATTTGTTGGACCTGTCATTATGTGGGCGGCTTATAAAAACTCATTGAATTTTATTATAAGCATTGTCGCTTTTAATCTAATTATTTCCAGCCTTATCGTTCTTGCACAGTTTAAATCCGATCCTTTCATACTTGAGAATTTTACAAAGCAGATTCTGGGGATTATTTATATTCCCATATTACTTTCCTTTCTGGTTATGATCCGTAACGGAGCGGACGGAATGCTCTGGATATTTTTCCTTTTATTTGTTGTTTTTGCCGGTGATATCGGTGCATTTTATATTGGTTCTTATTTTGGCAGGCACAAGCTCTGTCCTTCAGTAAGCCCCAAAAAAACAATAGAGGGTTCAATTGGGGGGCTTTTTTCAAATTTGGCCGTCGGATTATTTTTTAAGTGTTTTTTTCTTTCTAACTTATCATTGGGAGCAAGCATCCTTTTATTCCTCTTTATTGGTATCGCGGGTCAGGTGGGCGATCTGTTTGAATCAGCACTAAAGCGTTCCGCTGATATTAAGGATTCCGGTTCATTACTGCCGGGACACGGCGGCATACTGGATCGTATAGATGCCCTTCAGTTTGCTGCTCCCGTGGCATATTTTTTTAAAGAATTTATGTAAGCGTTCACAGGCACTGCATATGCACGTTTTCAGGGCAACCAACATAGCCAAACTATAGTTGATTGTCCTGAAAACGCACATCTACAGCACCTGTAAAAGCTTAAATGCTGGAAAATAGCTTTATATGCTACCGGTTTTCCAGTGAATGGTTACGAATTTATATTTTGTTAATTATATATGAAAAAACTTTCAATACTCGGGTCTACCGGATCCATAGGACGTAATACTCTCAAGATTGTAGAAATGTTTCGTGACCGGTTTGAAGTCAAAGCTCTTGCTGCGGCCAATAATGTTGAATTATTAGCCAGACAGATTGAAACATTTCATCCTGAGATAGCGGTGGTTTTTGATGAAAACAGAGCTTTAGAATTGAAGAATATACTTCCGGCAGGGACTGGCGTTGAAATATTGCATGGTGAAGATGGCTACAGGGCGGCAGCTACTTATGATTCTGTAGAAATGGTTGTAACCGCAATGGTAGGAGCTGCAGGATTGATGCCTACCCTGGCTGCAATTGAAGCTGGAAAGAACGTTGCACTGGCCAACAAAGAAACCCTTGTAATGGCTGGTGAAATCGTTGTAAAAAAAGCAGCGGAAAAAGGTATAAGCATACTTCCCATAGATAGCGAACATAGTGCTGTATTCCAATGTATTGCCGGACACCGCAGAAAAGATATGAACAAGATACTACTGACGGCTTCAGGCGGTCCATTCTTGAACAGGCCGGCGAATGAATTTGTCTCGATAAAACCAGAGGAGGCTTTAAATCATCCTACATGGCAGATGGGCAAAAAAATCAGCATAGATTCAGCTACTCTTATGAACAAGGGGCTTGAGGTAATTGAGGCAAAACATCTTTTCGGAGTATCGCATGATATGATTAAGGTTGTGATTCATCCTCAAAGCGTGATTCACTCAATGGTTGCATATAGAGATGGGGCGGTTATTGCTCAATTAGGCATACCGGATATGAAGGGAGCCATAGCATATGCGATATCTTATCCGGAACGTCTTGCGCTTAAGCAACCGATTCCGGATTTTGTAAATATTGGGGCGCTTACCTTTCAGCAGCCTGACTTAACAAAGTTTCCATGCCTTGCTCTGGCTTTTAAAGCCTGTGAAACAGGTGGAACAATGCCTGCGGTTTTAAATGCATCAAATGAAGTAGCGGTGGAGGCCTTTCTGGATAAACGCATTGCATTTACCGATATCCCAGAGTTAATAAAAAATACAATTGAGAAACATTCATCTGTCAAAGATCCAGCATTATCTGATATCCTTGAAGCTGATAAGTGGGCAAGAGAGACAGTTGAAGAGCTGATAAACTAACCAAGATGCGTAACAGTTTACAGTTCACGGTTAACGGTTAACGGTTAATAAAACTGTTAACTGTAAACCGACAACTGTGAACCGACAACCGTAAACCGACAACTGTAAACCATTATGAGCACAAGTATATTTGCATTTATAATAGTATTAGGAATACTTATATCATTTCATGAACTCGGCCATTTCCTTGTTGCCAGGTTGTTCGGAGTAGGGGTAGAAAAATTTTCCATAGGATTCGGCCCCAAGATATTCGGCAAAAAAATAGGCAATACCGATTATTGCGTTTCGGCAATCCCCCTTGGCGGTTTTGTAAAAATGGTAGGCGAGGATCCAAATGCTGATGTCAGCCCTGATGATATATCTGTTTCTTTTACCCACAAGCATATCTTAAAACGAATTTTAATTGTTGCTGCCGGCCCTTTCTTTAATCTTTTCCTCGCAATGATAATTTTCTTTGGAATGTTCCAGATTCATGGAACTTTCATTTTAGAGCCTTCCATAGGAGAGGTTAAGGAGAATAGCCCGGCTTCTACAGGAGGGCTGAAAACAGGCGATAGAGTAATAGCTATTAATAAAATTCCCATTGAGAGATGGGAGGACTTGGCGAAAATTATTTCTGAAAGCAATGGAGAGGAACTTGTATTACATATTCAGAGAAACGAATCTGTAATTGTCGCAAATGTTAAGCCTGAAGTGATAACTTCCAAAAATATTTTTGGCGAGGATTTTCAGCGTTATGTTATTGGTATTACATCTTCCGGAGATGGTTTTTCAAAAAAAATGAATCTTTTTCAGGCCTTTTCAGAGAGCATAATACAGACCTATAACATTTCAAAGTTAACCATAGTTAGTATTGTAAAGCTGATTCAGGGTGCCATCTCGACAAAAACTCTGGGCGGTCCGCTTATGATCGCACAGATGGCGGGACAACAGGCCAAAGAGGGAATATCAAACCTGTTGTTTTTTATAGCACTGCTTAGTATTAATCTTGCCATAATCAATTTTCTGCCTATACCTGTTCTGGATGGAGGTCATCTGGTTTTCTTTTTTATTGAGGCGGCAACAGGACGTCCTGTAAATGTTAGATTTCGTGAAATTGCCCAGCAGGCAGGTATCTTTTTGTTGATTATGCTCATGATTTATGTGTTTTATAATGACATAACACGCATGTTTTTTAGTTAAATGATAACGGTTTACGGTTCACGGTTCACGGTTGATCAAAACATAAAACCGTTAACTGTAAACCGGCAACCGTTAACCGACAACCGTTAACTGTTATTATTATGCCTAATAGACTGGAAATAACATTAAAATCCGATTTGTTTGATGCCGAGGGCGAAGGTATTCGACAGAAGGCAACACATTACTTTGGAATCGATATTTCAAGTGTAAGGACAGTTCATGTAATTACTATTGATGCCAACCTGTCGGATGATCAATTGAAAAAAATACAGACAGAGGTTTTTACAAATCCTGTAACGCAAATTTCTTCTTTTGAGCCTTTGCCTGTTGAATTTGACTGGACTATCTGGGTCGGCTACAGGCCTGGAGTTAAGGACAACCCGGGCAGCACTGCGGTTGAAGCAGTGGAAGATATTCTGGGAGTAAACTTCGGCCATGAAGAGTCCGTATATACGTCAAAGCGTTTTTGCCTTAAAGGCAAGGGTCTTACTGCCGATGACACGGATAAAATTGCCGGCGAGCTTCTGGCAAATAATATCATCCAGCAATGGAAGATTTTTTCAAAAGATGATTGGGATCCTGAGACAGGGATCGGGTTTATAATTCCAAAGGTCAAGCTTAACCACATACCTACAGTTACTACAATTCCGATAGACAGCGATTCAACGCTAAAGCAAATCAGTGATGAACGTAATCTGGCTTTGAATCCAAATGATATACCAATTATAAGGAAATATTTTTTAGAAGAAAATGTTCAGGCAGCGCGTGCAAAAGTCGGGCTCTCAGACCCTACAGATATTGAACTTGAATATATTTCTCAGGCCAGAAGCGACCATTGCAATCATAATACTTTCCGAGGGCTGTTCAGTTACCATGATCTTGCAGCAGATAATTTAGAACTTGTGGATAATCTTTTTAAAACCTGCATTGAAACTCCTACCTTGACATTAAAGGAAAGAAAATCCTGGGTTGTATCTGTTTTGTGGGATAATGCCGGGGTGGGGCGTTTTGACCAGGATCATCATTATGTTATTACCGGAGAAACGCATAATTCTCCGTCCAATATGGAAGCATATGGCGGGGCTATAACCGGCATAGTAGGAATATACCGTGACCCCATGGGTACCGGCAAGGGGTCAAAACTGATTATGGGCAGCTACGGCTATTGTGTGGGGCACAGGGATTATAAGGGAAATCTCAAACCCCGCCTGCACCCGAGACGGCTTTTAGATGGCGTTATAGAAGGAGTAAGAGACGGCGGCAACAAAAGCGGGATACCAACACCCTTTGGTCAGGTTTTTTTCCATCATGGCTACATGGGAAAATGCCTGGTTTTTGTAACAGCACTTGGTATCATGCCTGCTATGGTAAAAGATGAACCATCGGAGCAGAAAGATATTTCTCCCGGCGATCTGGTTATCATGTGCGGCGGAAGGGTCGGCAAAGATGGAATTCATGGTGTGACCGCTGCATCAGAAACTTTTTCCGAGCATACTCCTGCCGGCCATGTCCAGATCGGCGACCCTTACACCCAGAAAAAAATGCATGATTTCCTCTTAGAGGTACGTGATGAAGGGCTTATAGCATTTATTACCGATAACGGCGGTGGAGGGCTTTCATCATCAGTAGGTGAATCAGCAATGTTCTCAAATGGATGTGATATCCAGCTTGAAAAAGTTCCTTTAAAATATGAAGGCCTTGATCAGTGGGAGATATGGATTTCAGAATCCCAGGAACGCATGACCGTGGCTGTAAGGCCGGAAGATCTAAAACGCTTTCTTGAACTTTCAAAAAAACATGCTGTAGAAAGCACGGTTATAGGAATTTTTACCGATACCGGCAAGCTTCATATTTCTTACAATAATAAAACCTGTGCATATATTGATCTGGATCTGCTTTCTTCTGGTTTCCCTCAGTGGAAGTTTGATGCGCACTGGCAGCCTCCTGATAAACGAGGACTGTTTGAGCCGGTTTTAAGGGAGCCGGTTGATTACGAAATTTTACTGAAAGATATTCTTGCGCGTCCCAATATATGCTCCAAAGAATGGATTACCAGGCAGTATGACCATGAAGTCCAGGGCACAAGCGTAATAAAACCTCTGGTCGGCACCGGTCGAGACGTTAACAGTGATGCAGTTGTTTTAAGGCCGGTGCTTGATTCTAACAAAGGTCTTGCTTTTTCCCAGTCTCTGCTACCCACTTATTCACTTATTGATGCCTATCATATGACAAGCTGTACCATTGACGAAGCCGTGCGCAGGCTTATAGCTGTTGGGGCAAATTTTGAATATATAGGCGGCGTGGATAATTTCTGCTGGCCGAATATTCAATATGATTCGGAAAATAATCCTGACGGTAGATTCAAGGCCGCGCAACTGGTCCGTTCATGCCGTGCTCTTCGGGATATTTGCCTGGCATATGAAATTCCACTTCTTTCAGGCAAAGACAGTATGTATGTTGATGGTTATCTTCCGGGCCGTTATGGTGAGACACATAAAGTCTCCGCACTTGCGACCCTCCAGTTTTCAGCAACATCCGTCATAGATGATATAACTAAATGCATTACAATGGACAGTAAGATGCCCGGTGATCTGATTTATGTCCTTGGAACTACCGGAAACGAGTTGGGGGGGTCTGAGTATTACGAGCATTTTGGATATACCGGCCTTAATGTTCCCAGGGTCAAGCCTGATCAGTTTGCGCCTGTTTACAAGTCTCTTGGCTATGCCGTTGGCAGAGAAATTGTGGCGTCCGCACATGGTATATACCGCGGCGGCATGGGCGTTCATCTTGCTTTGACCGCAATGGGCGGCAACCTTGGGATGGAAGTTGATCTTGCAAATGTGCCAGTGGATAATATTGATCGTAATGACAAAATATTATTTTCCGAATCTGCCGGACGATTTATTGTAAGCATTGATCCTCAGCATAAGAAGCTTTTTGAAAATATTTTCAAAGACCTTCCATGTGCCTGCGTTGGAAAAATAACCGGAAGACCGGATTTTGTTGTAAAGGGTATTGATAGCAAGGTTATTATATCGGTCAGCGTTAATAGCCTTAAGACCGCATGGAAAGAGCCATTCAAGGATCTTTAAAAAGTACATCCGCTTAAGGTGCAATACATTCAAACCATGAAAAACTCTCGCATAACATATCATAAAGAAAGAACTCGCCGTGAATTTAAAGATATTATTGTAGTTAAGCAAAATATTATAGAAAAATACATAATCCTGTCAGGTTCTTTCTTAATGATATTTAATGCGTTCAAACAGTTTCCTGATTTGAATGTGTTGCACCTTAAGCTCCTTCGTATATTTAGTGTTTGTCAGAATAATATTCCGAGTTAAAGCGGAGAAGATAATATGAGCAAAGTAAATGCACTTGTACTTGCCGGATACGGCTTAAATTGCGATCATGAAACAGCCTATGCCTTTGAGCTGGCAGGAGCAAAAGCTACCAGAGTTCATATAAATTCGCTTATTGATGGAGATGTAAAGCTTGAAGATTTTCAAATCATGGTTTTTGTCGGAGGATTCAGTTGGGGAGATGATCATGGCGCAGGTGTTATTCAGGCTGTACGCCTTAAAACAAATCTTGGAGAGAAGCTGAAAGAATTTATTGATAATGGTAATCTTGTACTTGGGATATGCAATGGATTTCAGACTCTTGTGAACCTCGGGCTTTTACCTGGTTTTAATCATGATTACAGTAAGCGATCGGTGGCACTTACATTTAACGATTGCGGAAATTTCAGGGATGACTGGGTAACCCTGACAGTAAATTCCGCATCACCCTGTATATTTACAAAAGGCATGGACTGCTTAGAACTCCCCATCAGACACGGGGAAGGAAAATTCTATTCAGATGAGTCCACCATAGAGCGCCTTGTAAACACTAACCAGGTTGTAGTTCAGTATTCCATGCCGGACGGAGAACTTGCAAACAGCGCTTTCCCATACAATCCAAATGGATCAGCGCTTGACATAGCAGGAATATGTGATCCAAGCGGCAGAATTTTCGGCCTTATGCCCCATCCTGAAGCCTACAATCATCCAACAAACCATCCAAACTGGACCCGTCAAAAAGAAGAGCTTAAACGCCAGGGCAAGGTATTTGACATGGGTCAAACGATAGGATTGCAAATTTTTCAAAATGCCGTGGACTTTATCCAAAATAGCTAATCAGCATTTCTCACCTGCCTGGCGCCTAATACGGCCACAACAGAATAATATTTAAATAGTTCCTCCAGGTCAGACATGTGGCAAATAAAAAAGGTAACCGTTCACATTTACAGGGCGCCTTGGTTTCAATCCTTGAATCTAAGAAGATAGCTTAAGGTTTATGATCGATCTTCTTATAATTCAGGATGGGTGCCATGGACAAACTTGTTTGTCTATGCAAGACATTAAATATTTTAATACCTAAGATCAGAAATTTGAAAACTCAAATATGAGATTAACCAGAGGCAGCGGGCAATTAAATTTAAGAACGTCTGAAACTCGCGCATAAGTGAGCTTAAAGAAAAAAGAGTATTAATATCAGTTAG
>JAUWFS010000249.1:0-3377 GCA_030606805.1 Deltaproteobacteria bacterium | reverse complement strand
ATTGAGTAAAAACTTTACGCATTGCTTGATTTTTTGATCCTTTGAGTATTGGTTTGAAAGTCGTGTCTGTTCATGAAATAATTAAAGATATTATAAAGGCTTTAAAGTATCAGCCTATATTAGCAAATATTAAATTGGAGCTTAATTTAGCAGCAAATATAGATACTGTTATGGCTGATCCTGATCAATTACGTCAGGTATTTTTAAATTTGATTATAAATGCTGCTGATGCGCTTAATTCTATTAAAAACAAATCAGACGGCAAGCTTATTATAAAAAGTGAATCTGTACCGGGCAAGGATGATAATGCCGGAGTTAATCCATATATGTTAAAGATTGAATATGTAGATAATGGACCTGGAATTTCAGAAGAAAATCTTAATAATATTTTTGATCCTTTTTTCACTACAAAAGAACCCGGCAAGGGAACAGGTCTTGGTCTTTCAGTCTGCTTTATGATTATTGACAAATTAGGCGGAAATATCAAAGCAACCAGCAAAGAAGGAAAAGGAACAACTATAACAATCACTTTACCTCTTTATGTTAAAAAAATAAGAAAGGCATAATGGATAATAAGTCAGCACAAAAACGCTTGCTTGTAATTGATGATGAGGAGAACATGCGCCACATGTTAACCAGCTTGCTTGGTAAATCCGGTTATCTTGTTGATACAGCATCTGATGGATATGAAGGCTTGCAGATGATAGATCGTAATCAATATGAATTTATACTTTGTGACATTAAAATGCCCAGGATCGACGGTATGGAATTTTTAAGGTCTGCATGTGATAAAATAGCGGACACTACAGTAATAATGATGTCGGCATATGGCACAATAGATATAGCTGTTGAAGCCATGAAATTGGGCGCATATGATTATATATCAAAACCCTTTAAAACAGATGAGATATATCTTGCACTTAAAAAGGCAGAAGAGCGAGAAAGTTTGAAAAAGGAGAACTTTCAGCTCAAAGAACGTATTCAGAGAATTAAAGAGAATTATAACTTTGGCAATATGGTGGCCAAAAGCAGAGTAATGCAGTCAATATTCAGTCTATGTGCTAAAGTTGCAAAATATGATACCACTGTATTAATTTATGGCGCCAGCGGAACCGGAAAAGAATTAGTTGCAAGGGGAATACACTTTAGCGGGAACAGGTCAAAGAATGCATTTGTTCCTGTAAATTGCGGCGGAATACCTGAAAACTTATTAGAAAGCGAACTTTTTGGATATAAGAAAGGAGCATTTACTGGTGCAGTAAAAGACAAAATCGGGCTTTTTGAAGAAGCAAGCGGGGGGACAATTTTTCTTGATGAAATAGGTGAGATGCCGCTGTCTTTACAGGTTAAACTGCTGAGGGTATTAGAGGAAAATGAAATCAGACCCGTGGGTGATTCAAAACCAAAGAAGGTTGATGTTCGCGTGCTTGCTGCAACTTCAAAAAACCTGGAACAAGAGATAAAAAAAGGTGCTTTCCGTGACGATTTGTTTTACCGGCTTCATGTCTTGCCCATAAATTTACCGCCTCTAAGGGAACGAAATGAAGATATACCCCTTTTATGTAATCATTTTATAAACCAATGCAATAACAGGCTGCATAAAGATATAATTGGTATTGCTCCGGCCGCTATGTCCCTTTTATTAAAGCACAACTGGCCCGGGAATGTCAGAGAATTGGAGAATGTAATTGAGAGAGCAATAGTGCTTGCAGAGGACAAGTTGCTTGCGCCTGAGAACTTTTCTTCTTTGATTGGGGAAAGGAAGGGGACTGATCAGATAGATAAAATTTTTGAAGGATATTCCCTCAAAGATGCACAGAGAGATTTAGAAAAAATGCTGATTAGAAAAGCTTTAACAAAAACACAAGGGAATCGCACTAAAGCATCACAGCTCCTTGAGATAAGCCATCCTTCTTTATTAAGTAAAATTAAAGCATACAATATATTAATTTAATGTAACTATTTAGGTCTTTCAAAGAGAGTTTTTTGACAGGATCAACAGGATGTTCAGGATTAAAACATCAAAACTCATCCTGTAAATCTTCATCAAAATCCCTTACTTTGCGTTTGATTTCAACTTTCCGTTCACCAAAATTAATAATTAAACCTAAAAGCCATAACCCATTCGGTTGTAAACTCTGTATGCACAACTAATGATTTTCTCAGTCAATTCTCTAGTATTTCATTTGTACATCTTCATCAAATTATGATTTGTTTGATTTACTGGATAGCTATAAAGTGAGACTTACCCCATTTATTCACTTGAAACAAAATCTTGTTTATCCTGTTATCCTGTCAGATTTTTTCAAAGGGCTAAAGTGTTATAAAAAAAGAGGTTTTCACAGCCCGCAAGGCAGTGGGGACGAGCAGATGCTACTAAAAAAACATACAGATATTTGCAAATTAGTTGTTGGCTTAGCACATTGATGATATTATATTTTTTAATTAAACCTAAGTTGAGCGATTTTTGGGGAAGAAATGTGCTGAGATCTTGATGCATAAGGGTTCGCGAAAACCGCAGGCATACCCGTGGATATGTCGAGAATTTTCGAGAATCCTTGATGCGCAAGAGATCAGTGCAGATCGAGCTAAAAATCGTTCAATTTAGGTTAAAGATTCCCTTTTGGGATTTGATTAAACAAAGCTGCGATTTGAAAAGACAGAAAGAGGGGTTATCCGTTATGGGTGGTTTATTCGGAAGTGTTTCAAAAGAAGATTGTGTCAATGATCTGTTTTACGGAACCGATTATCATTCTCATCTTGGGACAAAACGGGGTGGCATGGCTGTTAAAAATGCTAAAGGATTTACAAGGTCCATTCATAACATTGAAAATGACTATTTCCGGTCCAAGTTTGAGTCTGATCTTCCGAAATTAAAGGGAGACAAGGGTATTGGAGTTATTAGTGACAACGATTCCCAGCCGCTTATTATTGGTTCCCATTTGGGAACATTCGCAATTGTTACAGTTGGAAAAATTAGAAATATTGAAGAGCTGGTCAGGGAAGAATTTGCAAAAAAAATGCATTTTTCCGAGACCAGCGGAGGCGTGACAAACCCGACAGAACTGGCGGCAATGCTAATTTGTGAAAAAGGATCCTTTGAAGAGGGAATTGAAAATGCTCAAGAGCTCATTCAAGGCTCATGTTCAATGCTTTTGCTTACGGAAAACGGTATTTTTGCCGCAAGGGACAGATTAGGGAGAACACCTGTTGCCATTGGAAAGAAAGAAGGCGCGTATGCAGCATCCTCAGAAACATGCGCATTTCCCAACCTTGGATATGATATTGAAAAACATCTTGGGCCGGGTGAAATTGTTTTCCTGACGCCGGATGGATATGAGCAGAGAAAAAAGCCGGAAAGCAGAATGCAAATATGC
>JAUWFS010000141.1:0-8897 GCA_030606805.1 Deltaproteobacteria bacterium | reverse complement strand
CCCTTCATAGCCTTAAGATCATCATCCTTTATCCTCGCAATAGTATGGGACCGCGCATATGATGTTATTCTTTCGATCCAGGGAAAACGCATTTTAAGATGATTCAAAATATCTATCAGGTCGGCAGGCTTTATTATAAGGCTGTTTGCATCCTGGATAAATACAGATCTCATGCCGTCGGAAAACCATTTAAATGCCGCAACAGCAGGCCTTAATTCATCAGGATCGGTCTTTTTTGCGATTTTTACAATATCGGTACGGCTGATATAGTCTGACTTTTCAGCCATGTTCTTCAGAATTTCCACATATCTACAAACCGAATCTATATCTTTTTTTACATGCTCAACCGGACGTACTGAAAAGCGCGTACCCTTGTATACGGGACAAAAAGTGCAGCGGTTCCAGGGGCAGTTTCTCGTAACGCGCAAAAGAAGGCTTTGCGCCTCGCTTGGTGGTCGGATTGGGCCCTGCTCAAAGCAATAATATTTACTTGTCTCTTTATCTGACATCTCTATTTAGTGCCTCAATATACAAAATAGCAGGAGGAGATGATTCTGACGCTAATTCAATATTTCTTGTCCAGAAGATGTTTGAAGAAAGTCGCAAGCCACCCAAATCCACCACCTAAAATAAAAATGGAAGGCATAGCCAATCGAATCGAAAAGTATTATTTATCATCCCATGTTATACTGTGTTCTTTATCCTCATAATTTTTCCAAGGGGCTGATGACCTTACCTTCTAAACTTCTTAAAACATGCAGGTATATCATTGTAGTTTGAACGTTTTTATGCCCCAACTGTTCCTGAACGGTTCGAATATCATAGCCATCCTGGAGAAGATGGATGGCAAAGCTGTGTCTTAGTGTATGAATGGTGGCTTTTTTGGGAATACCTGACTTTTTTAAGGCCCTGCTCATGGAGTTCTGCAGCGCGCGTGAGGTTATATGGTGCCTTCTTACTATCTTTGCCCGTGGGTCAAGGCTTAAATTTTTTGATGGAAACACATACTGCCATGCCCACTCTTTTGAAGCATTTGGAAATTTTTTTGCTAATGCCATAGGCATATAAACAGAACCATTTCCAACAGCCAGATCCAATTCATGAATCTTTTTTACTTCTTGAAGGTGGTTTTTCAATTGCTGATGCAGTGTTTCAGGCAAACTTGTTACCCTGTCCTTATTTCCTTTACCGAAACGGACAATTAGCGATTTGTTTTCAAAATCAAGATCTTTTACACGAAGTCTGATACATTCTGTTATGCGGAGACCACAACCATAAATCAGTTTTACATGAAGTAGATATTGTTCAGGATAATGCTTAAAAAGCTTCTTTATCTCTTTTCTGCTGAAAACAACCGGAATTCTACCACTTTTTTTTGCACGAATGACATTGTCACTTACATCAAACTCTTTTTCAAGAACGTATCTGAATAAAAACAGTAAAGCATTAAATGCCTGGTTTTGGGTGGATGAACTTACGTTTCCTTCCACAGCCAGATGAACAAGGAATTTTTTCACATGAGAAGACTGAATGGTTCTCGGAGGAGCATTATTACAAAATCCAACAAAACGCCTGATCCATGATCTGTAAGTTTTTTCCGTGCTATATGCAAGGTGTTGAAAACGAATTTCATTGATAAATTTTGAAAAAACATCCTTCCATGTCGCAGGATTTTTTACAGGTTTACCGGAAGATTCATCCTCCGAGTTTTCACTAAAATCAATAGTCAGGCGCATAAAGTCTTCCAGAAAAAATTTTATAGACCTGTAAGCCTGTCTGATCTGCCAGTCTTCTTTACCATCTGATTCCAGTTTATCAAGAAACGCCTTAATATTATCATATTTAACCGCTTTCAAATTCTTTTGATAAAATGATAAGAATTTATTTACCCATAGTTGATAAAATATGATATTTTTATTAGGTATATTTTTATCATTGATAAGAAATTCTTTAAAACTGTTTGAATTATTTTTTTTCATAAGATTTTTTCTATCAAATAAATACTTATACGAATCAATTTTTTATAATTATTTTATAATAACGACTTGATTAAATGTCAATTATTTATTAGGTTAAATATATAATAATTGTTATTCTAAAAAATAGTGAATGTTCACAGACTAATTGTTCGGCTCATGAAGGATAAGAAATAGTAAAAATGCCAGATTTAAATGAAAAAGCAATTAACGCTATTAAAAATTTTCAAAATAAAATAGACACTATGGGCCTTCCTTTTGTTCTCCTTCGTAAATTGAATGGTATCCGCAATGCCATTGAAATGCATGTTGAAGATTATATGGTATTTCCTGAGGTTTTTGAATGTTTATGCAAAGCATATATTGAACAAGCCAAAATATTTAAAGAGCCTTATAGAAATGAAATTATAAGTGCATTTCGAAAGTGTGAAAAAGAAATAAGAAAGTCGTTAATAAAAAAAGCCGAACAAATCACTTGAGCTAACGGGAAACGCTGGTTCGTTTTCGTAAAATGATTAATCAGAGCGAAAGGCTTTACCGCCGTAGCTCAGTTCAAGCGTTCGGCAACATAATGGAAAGAAACGTCATGCGCGTATGTATTCATCGTGGTAGCAAACAAATAGGAGGAAGCTGCGTTGAGGTCGAAAGGCATGGCCAGCGGCTACTTGTCGATTTTGGCCTGCCACTGAATGCGGAAGAGAACCACGGGCAATATGTTCCCTCAATTGTTGGATTGGATGGTAGCGATTCATCTCTTTTGGGCATCCTGATTTCCCATCCTCATCTTGACCATTTCGGGTTACTCGCCCACATTTCTCAGAGAATTCCGGTCGGCATGGGTGCCGCTGCTCGGCGAATACTTGAAGCAGCCGCGCCTTTCCTTCCTGGCAACTGGCCAATTCCAGCACAAGGTTGGAATTACAAGTCCGGGCAGAGTTTCGAGATAGGCCCTTTTACTGTTACACCTTTCCTTGTCGATCATTCTGCTTATGACGCATACTCGGTCATGATAGAAAGTGGCGGTAAAAGAATTTTTTATAGCGGCGATTTACGTTCGCATGGACGCAAGGCAACTTTATTTGAGCGCCTGAAAGCAAACCCACCAAAGGACATTGACGCGCTACTGTTAGAAGGATCTTCACTCGGCCGACTCAACGATGATCAAAATTTTCCCACAGAAAAGGAAATCGAAGCTCAATTAATCCATGCCTTTTCCACTACAGACGGTTTGGCGCTGGTCCACACATCAGGCCAGAATATTGACCGTATCGTTTCAATTTTTAGAGCTTCCAAGAGTACTGGCAGAAAGATGATTATCGATCTCTATACAGCAGCAATTCTGGAGGCGACAGGCAATGATCATCTCCCCCAATCTGCTTGGTCAGATGTCGCTTTGTATGTACCTCAAGCCCAACGTGTACAGATTAAAGAAAATGCTTGGTTCGATCTACTGAAACGCCATTCTGCCAATCGTATATTTATCAAGCATCTTCAGCAGGCATTCAAGAAATCGACCTTGCTTTTCCGCCCTTTGCATCAATTTGACCTTGAGCGGGGAGAGTGCCTTTCAGGGGCTACTTACATCTATTCGCAATGGGAAGGTTACTGGGAACAGGGTGCTTACGATATGGTCAAAGACTGGCTTGTGCGGCATTCCATTCCGAAACATAGCATTCATACATCGGGTCATGCCAGTCCAGCCGAGCTAAAAAATTTAGTCGCAGCAATTAATCCGCACAATGTGGTTCCGATTCACAGCTTTATGCCAGAGCGTTACCCTGAGCTTTTTCCAAATGTGGCCGTGCATGATGATGGCGTATGGTGGGAGGTATAGATGAGAGAACTTTCAAAAAATTTCCTTAATGATTTAAAAAGCACAAACGGCTTCCTTCGCGCCATATTTGAGCGAGTGAAGCAGGATCACACACTGATGCTCGCCATACGAGACAGCTATATCAATATTTATTATCGAGGCGGTAATCTCCTTAGAGTTAAGGAACAAAGCAAAGGTTGTTATAGTTCATTCTTTGATGTTCAATACAACAAAGTAGGAAAAGCCCTTCCTTCTTTGCCGGCAACCATAAATAATCAGGGCGATGCACAAGTATTGGTGGAAGCATTTCCACATCTTAAAGAAATAATGGACATATATTTTTCCGACAACGGCAAGCCAGAGCGTGAATTTCAACAGTTGGTTGCTCGTGAGAACAACTTTTCGACCATATCGAATCAAAGCGAATATTTTATTTCAGATATCGAGTTCGCTGATTCAGGTCTCAGAGCTCGTTTTGACATGCTTGCGATACGGTGGCTTGCCTCTCAACGTAAAAATGGTAGCAACTGCCGGCCAGCTTTGATTGAAATGAAGTATGGCGATGCCGCGCTTGGGGGTAATGCTGGTTTGGTTAAACACTTACAAGATATTAATTCGCTAATTTTGGACAGCAATCGCTATTCCACTCTGCTGTTTACAATGGAAGGTCAGTTCAATCAGCTTGATGAACTCGGGCTTTTGAATTTTAAACGATCCAGCAGAGGTACAAGGGTAAAGCTGGATGTCAATGATAAGCCTGAAGTGATAATGATTTTGGCCAATCATAACCCACGCAGTTCCAAGCTGACTGCTGTACTGAGTAATCCTGATATTGACGCATATGAACACTCGCCGAATTTTGATCTTAAATTTTATGTCGCCAGTTTTGCAGGTTACGCATTACATGCGGATTGCATGACTACTTTGTCTCAGTTTCGTAAATTATTGTAAAGCAAAAATGCCGAACCAGGCGCTGGAGATGGACAGGGCAGGTCATGCCGCTTTTCGAAAGACAGTATTTAACCGGCAGTTTTTACCTTTAGCATAGTTTTTCGGTTATCGCTGCCCTGCCACTCAGCTTTACGTTATACGGTACGCACAATAAACTTCACTAATATGAGGAGGTGTCAAAATGGCAAAGCCTAAAGTAACAGGGAAAAAGGCGGCAAGAAGTGCATCAAAGACTTTAAAAAAATCTTCAACCGGAAAAAGCTCAAAGTCTGCGGCAGGAAGTGCTTTGTCACAAACGAAAGCACCTAAAAAAGTAACGTCGAAAAAGGCCGCAAGCGCGGCTTCAAAAACTTTACGTGATGGCCGCACCAGCAAAACCTCCAAATCATCAGCTGGCAGCGCATTGTCACAACGTCCTAAAACTGTGGCCAACAAATCCAAGTCTACCAAAGGGACTGGGTCGAGAGCTGTCAAAAGGAAAAAATGAAATTAAGCGATTATAGAGAAACATATTATGAGTTTTCGGGTATAGCGAGCGAAGTATCAAGAAAATTATCTTTCGCAGGTATCGCTCTTGTGTGGCTATTCAAAATAGAAAATTTTCCTATCCCTAAAGTGCCCAATGAACTAATTTTTCCAACCGGGCTTCTTGCTTTATCTCTATCACTTGACTTGATGCAATACATAGCAGCTTCAGTTATCTGGGGCATATTTCAGTGGTATCAAGAAAAGAAGCTTTCAAATATTTCTGAAAATCCTGAGTTGTCTGCACCACCTATTCTAAAGCTGCCTCAATTCATTTTTTTTCATTAAAGATTCTGGCAGTTATGGCAGCATATATTATTATCATCAAATACATATTGGTATGTTGGGAAAAAGGTTGATTTGAAAAAATATCGTATAACAATTTCATGGAGCAGACGGAAACCACTGTGTCGCTGATCGCATGCATCTTGGGCCGCTGCTCATGGAAGACGTTCGACGGTGGAGCGGTGAAGAATGAAAAACAAACACATAACTTTATTACTTCTTATCCTTATGTTTATGGGTGTCGGATGTATCGCTTCACAGGTTTGGGGGCAACCTATCGATCGCACGAAAAATGATTTCATGAAAATGGATAGTCCTAGTTTGACAAAGAATCAAGTCATCATCGGTGCTGACATCAATTATCCACCCTACTCATCCTTGGACAAACAGGGGAGACCGCAGGGACATGATATTGAAATTATGAACAAACTTGCCGCTATGCTTAAAATTCAGGTGGAATACAAACTGAGCCCATGGTCTGAAGCACAGCAAAACCTTAAAGATGGTGCGGTTGACGCTCTTATCGGAATCATCTACCTCGATGAACGAAAGCAATTCTATGATTTCACGATTCCTGTATGGTTCGAATCGTACGCCATTTTCGCCAGTCATGAAGCGCGGTTCGAAGACCTTGACGATCTGTACCGTGGAAGAATAATAGCACTCAAAGGTGACGCGTCGATTTCCCGTTTCATCAACCCCATGGGGCTCACGGAGAGGACTATGTTCGTAGACACACTTCCTGATGCAATTCGGTCCGTTGAGGAAGGAGAAAACGATTTCGTTCTTGCCCCTTACTCCTTGGGCATGGATGTAATCGACAATTCCGATTACCGCAATATCCGGATTGTTGGGTCACCAGTTCTTCCGAGCCTCTATTGCATCGCTGTGCGAAAAGGAAACTCAGAACTTCTCGAGGTGTTAAACAAAGGAATTGACGCACTGAAAAACGAAGGAACAATTCAGCGAATCAACGAAAAGTGGTTCATCCAGCGCCAGAAAGAAATATCACTTGCGGGAGTGTTCAAAATTCTATATGCAATGCTCGTGCCGATCGTGGTCATTTTGGCGACGCTCTTTATCTGGTCATGGTCACTTCGGCGGCAGGTTTGCAGGAAAACCTCCCAACTGGAAGTAACAAACGAAAAACTTACAAAGGCTCTTGCTGAAGTAAAACAACTAAGTGGTTTTCTGCCAATTTGTGCATCATGCAAGAAGATTAGAGACGATAAAGGCTATTGGAATCAAATTGAGTCCTATATTAGTCAACATTCTGAAGCAAAATTTAGTCATAGTATCTGCCCCGAATGCGCTAAAAAATTGTACCCGGAACTTTATGGTAATCCATCAGAAAACGCCGAACCAGGCGCTTGAGATGGACTGGGCAAAGCCGTGCCGCTTTTGAAAGGCAGTATTTGACCGGTAGTTTTTACCTTTATCATAATTTTTCGGTTATCGTTGCCCAGCCACTCAGCTCTACGTTCGGCTTAAAAAAATGGATAACGAGAATCTAAAAATAAATCCACCTTTATACATGATAGGTCGAAAGACAGCATGTTGGCGCTGTGGGGCTATCATGCCGGTTATCGCACTATTGGCTCCTAAGGTTGATGATACTGAAGATCAAGTTTGTATATTATCAGGCATTGATGACATCCCTAAGGAGGTTCTATCTTTTATTCAAAGCAAAGTTCCAACATTTGTTTTAAAATATTCGAAAACGGTAGGAAGAAAGTATTTTGCAAACACATGCCCTAAATGCAGAGTCATATATGGGGATTTTTTTCTGCATGATGAACCTGGCGCTCCTTTTTTTCCGTCAGACGAGGAAGAAGCAAAATCCCTTTACATAAAAGAGATACCATTATCGAAACCTATTGAAATTAGAGCTGGTTTGGGCTTAGGGGTTGGTGAAATTATTTTGTCAAATGCAAAAAAAGTTTAGCAGAACAAATCACTAACGGAAGACGCTGGTTCGTTCCATGCTTATCCGGTTGAAACATACGACCCTGTATTTCGTTCCGACACCAGCAAAATGTCGACGCAGCTCCGGTAACATGTTGTCAGCCACGACGTCATGAGCGTTGGAATGGGTGTAGGGTCGTGGGGTGGTTTGCACGATGTCGCCCCCACACGTTATCGTCGTCTCCCGCTTCAAGCTGTATGTGTCAACCGGATAAGCATGGTTCGTTCTCGTAAAGTAATTAATCAAAGCGAAAGGCTTTATCGCCGTAGCTCAGTTCAGACGCTCTTGATTGTTGAATCAATATTAATTTTCTTCAAATAGCGAAACCACCAAGCTATAAGAAAACCTGCAACCCATAAAATAAGGAGGACAATTATGGCAGATGCAAACAAACACAATCTTTTGTACTTTGAAAACACGTCCATGAGAGGTCTCTATAATTGCATGGAAAAATGGCAGAAAGAAAATCGCAAGCGCCTTCTCTCAACCAATATTCAAAAAGATGGTGATGCATTTTGCTGTATCGCTTTGAGCAATCCCACTGAAGTAGTTATATGCAACGGTTCAGGGCCAAACCAGGCGGAAGTTTCAAGAGGTTGTTTGTACATTGAGAAAGTTTTTGATTCAGCATAAATGAAAAAAATAAACTCATTTTCAATATTTGTACGTTAAACAGAATCAGGAGATAACAAGCGTGTGCAGCGTTCGGACAAAAAGAAGACCACGGACAAGGTATACAAATGCGCATATTTTTGACAGGCGTCAGTTGTGTCTGAAAAACGACGATCGGTAAAAAAATGGGGAAGCTTCTGGGCGTCAGGTTTTTCGATCTGGTATTTAAAATAACAAAAATGAGATAATGTATGATAATATTTGAATGGGATACACAAAAAGCAAAAACCAATTTTGAAAAACACGGTATAACTTTTGATGAAGCAAGCACTGTTTTTAAAGATACTTTATCTTTGACCATAGAGGATCCATTACATTCATATGATGAAGAAAGATTGGTACTTATTGGAATGTCATATAAAAATCGTCTTTTAGTTGTAGTGCATACTGAAAGAGAAGAAAGTATAAGGATTATTAGCGCCAGAAAGGCCGTAAAAAGAGAAAGGAAATATTATGAAAGTAATGTCTAATGATCCAGATATGTTGGAAGAATATAATTTTAGCAAAGGTGTGAGAGGCAAATATGCAAAAAGATATTCAGAAGGAACAAATGTCGTTGTTATTGATCCTGATTTAGCTGAATTTTTTCCAGATCATGATTCTGTTAACGAAGCTTTGCGATCATTAGCTAATGTTATTAAAAAAAGAGAAAAAAGATTTGCCGAACAAAGGCATGGAGTTGGATTTTGAAAAGCTGGCGCTTTTCAAA
>JAUWFS010000061.1:0-15144 GCA_030606805.1 Deltaproteobacteria bacterium | reverse complement strand
CGGCATAGCAGGATAATTAGCTCCTGAACGGGGTTTTCGTTCAGGCACGGTTTTGAGTTAAAAAAGAAAGCAATCTCAGTGAGTTGGGAATCTCTAAACAAAAAGGAAAATTCAAATGATAATGATCAGATCAATAGTAAGACCTGAAAAATCGGATAATGTGCTTGCAGCTTTGATGGATGCCGGGTTTCCTGCGGTTACAAAAATGTCTGTTGTGGGAAGAGGCAAGCAGAGAGGGATTAAAATCGGAGATATTACATACGATGAAATATCAAAAGAACTTTTGCTTACAGTTGTAAACGAAGAGGATAAGGATATTCTCATAAAAACCGTAATAAAAGCCGCCAGAACCGGAGAAAAGGGCGCTTTTGGGGACGGAAAGATATTTGTAACACCTGTAGATGAAGTTTACACGATAAGCTCGGGAATAAAAGAGACATCTACCGGAGAAAGTTCAGAGGTGAAAATATGAAAGAAGTAATGGCTGTTATACGCATGAACATGATTAGCAAAACAAAAATAGCCCTTGCCGACGCCGGAATATCTTCCATTACGGCAAGAGACTGTTTGGGCAGGGGAAAAGGTCTTGTCGATCTAAAGCTCTTGAAAGGTGCGGAAAAAGGTTATGAAGAGGCTATCTCTCAATTAGGCCAAAGCCAGCGTTTAATTCCAAAGAGGGTCCTGTTTATAGTGGTTCCGGATAAGACGGTGGAAAAAACCGTTAAGACCATAATAAAGGTTAATCAAACCGGCAAATCGGGCGACGGCAAAATATTTGTCGTTCCTGTGTTAGATTCAGTAAGGGTTAGAACCGGAGAAAAGGGAAATATTACGATTGATGACTGACGGAGGTGTAAAAATGGAAGCGATGAGCAAAAAAAGAATCGATGAAGAAAAAGTTTCTTTAGATCCTGATGAATTTATAGATCCTGAAATACTGAAGCTGGAAATTCTTTCAAAATATCCGCCAAAGGTTGCCAGGAAAAAAGCAAAACAGATAATCGTAAATCGTAAAGAAACGGAAGAAAAATATCCTGAAATACAGGCTAATGTGAGAACCGTGCCGGGTATCATCTCCCAGCGGGGCTGTTGCTATGCGGGCTGCAAGGGTGTTGTGATGGGCCCGACAAGAGACATAATCAACCTGACTCATGGTCCCATCGGCTGTGGTTTCTACAGTTGGCTTACCAGAAGGAACCAGACAGATCCTTCCACGACCCCGGATGGCCATAATTTCATGAACTACTGCTTTTCCACGGATATGGAAGAAAGAGAGATTATTTTCGGAGGTGAAAAAAAATTAAGAGCCGCGATCCAGGAGGCTTACGATATATTCAAACCAAAAATGATTTCCGTATTCGCCACCTGTCCCGTGGGCCTTATCGGAGACGATGTCCATGCAGTCACAAGGGAGATGGAAGAAAAACTGGGGATTACAATTTTCGGTTTCAGTTGTGAGGGATACAAGGGCGTCAGCCAGTCCGCAGGCCACCATGTGGCAAACAACGGACTCTTCCAGCATGTTATCGGCCTGGATAATACGGTAAAAGAGGGTGATTACAAGGTCAATCTTCTGGGAGAGTATAATATAGGCGGAGACGCCTTTGAAATAGAGAGAGTATTAAACAAGTGCGGCATAACTTTAATTTCCACGTTCAGCGGCAACTCGAGCGTCGATTTTTTTGCAAATTCCCACACGGCCGATTTGAACCTTATCATGTGCCACAGGTCAATCAACTATGTGGCGGAGATGATGGAGAAAAAATACGGGATACCCTGGTTTAAGATCAATTTCTTAAGCGCAGGAGGCATGTCAAGATCCTTAAGAAAAATTGCAGAATATTACGGGGAACAGAAACTCATAGACCGTGTGGAAGAAGTAATTGCAGAAGAGATGCCGGCAGTCAAAAAGGCCCAGGCAGAGGTAAGGCCGAGGCTCGAAGGAAAGCTTGCCATGATGTTTGTGGGAGGATCACGGGCCCATCATTACCAGGAAATGTTCAGGGAGATGGGGATGATACCCTTTTGCGCAGGCTACGAGTTCGCGCACAGGGATGATTACGAGGGAAGGCAGGTTCTGCCGAATTTGAAAGTAGATGCAGACAGCAGAAATATACAAGAGCTCGAGATTGAAAAAGACCCTGAAAGATACAACCCGAGAATAAGCGCCGAAGAGTTCGAAGCCCTGGAAAGAAACAACATAAAACTCAGGGACTATGAAGGAATGATGACCGACATGCCAAGCGGAACCATAGTCATAGACGACATAAGTCAGTACGAAACCGAAAGCCTGCTGAAAACCTACAAGCCGGCAGTGTTCTGTGCAGGCATAAAGGAAAAATATACTGTGCAGAAACACGGCATTCCTATGAAACAGCTCCACAGCTATGATAACGGCGGTCCTTATGCAGCTTACAGGGGCGCCATTAACTTCTACCACGAAATCGACCGGATGGTAAACAGCAAGGTCTGGGATCATATCAAGGCGCCCTGGCAAAAGAGCCCTGAATTGGCCGCCAGGTATACATACAGACCTGGTTAAAAAGGTTCACGGTTTACGGTTTACGGTTAATCGGAATTTTTTCCGATCTGCCTGTGCGTTGCACGCAAACAGGTGCCACTGATTTCACTGGGTAAGCATCATGAATCCGTTAACCTTTGAACCCCTGAACCGTGAACCGTTACGTAAACATTTAGCCCTGTCGATGAATGGCAACAACCAAATGGGCAAAAAAATAATAGGGGCAACCACATAGGGTTTGCCTTCAAAAATAGGGCAACCACAGAGGGTTGCCCCTACATCAAAAAAAAGGAATTCCCAAATGTTACTAAGACATACATCAAAAGAAATCGCCGAACGAAAATCTTTGACCGTTAATCCTGCAAAGACCTGCCAGCCCATAGGAGCCATGTATGCGTCCCTGGGAATTCACGGCTGTCTTCCACACAGCCACGGCTCCCAAGGGTGTTATGCATATCACAGAAGCACACTGACCAGGCATTATAAGGAACCTGTAATGGCTGCAACAAGCTCTTTTACCGAAGGCGCATCAGTGTTCGGAGGCCAGGCAAATCTCCTGCAGGCGATGGATAATATATTTACCATCTATAATCCTGATGTCATTGCTGTTCATACCACATGCTTGTCAGAAACAATCGGTGATGATGTCCCGCAGATATTCGGAAAAGCAAAGGCTGACGGGAAGATTCCGGAAGGAAAATATGTTTTTCATGCAAGCACTCCGAGCTATGTGGGTACCCATGTTACAGGTTTTGCGAACATGACAAAGGCTATGGTCGATTATTTTGCAAAACAAAACGGTCATAAAGAGAATCGGATAAATATAATTCCAGGATGGGTGGAACCGTCTGATATGAAGGAGATCAAAAGGATCGCAGGAGAACTCGGTATAGATTTCATCCTGTTCCCGGATACGGATAATGTTTTAAACAGCCCCCAGACCGGCAAATTTGAAATGTACCCAAAAGGAGGCGTTACCATTGATGAATTAATAAGAACAGGAAGCAGCAGCGGAACTGTCGCCCTCGGCGAGCTGGCCTCAGGACCGGCCGCCAGGGCTTTGGACTCAAAATGCAAGGTGCCCTGTAAGATTCTCGATCTTCCTATAGGGATCAAGGCAACAGACAGGTTTGTGGATACATTAAGAAAAATGGCAGGCGTTAATGTTCCCGAGTCCATAAACATCGAAAGGGGACAACTGATAGATATCGTGACCGATATGCAGGCGTATTTTTATCACAAAAAAGTGGCGCTTGTGGGCGACCCTGATCAGCTTATCGCATTAACCGAGTTCCTCGTTTCTATAGATATGATGCCGATCCATATACTTACAGGAACAAAGGACAAGAAGTTTGAAAAAAAGATACTGAGCCTTACAGAAGAAATACCCCATGATGTAAACGTAAAAAGCGGGGGAGATATGTATCTCTTTCATCAATGGGTCAAGAACGAGCCTGTAGATCTTCTTATAGGAAATACCTATGTAAAGTACATAGCGAGAGATGAGGATATCCCTTTTATCCGGTACGGTTTTCCTATTTTAGACAGGATAGGCCACAGTTATTTCCCCATGGTGTGCTACCGCGGGGCGATGCGTTTCCTGGAAAAGATACTCGACGCTCTGATGAACCGTATAGACAGAGATTCTTCTGAAATTGAATTTGATCTGGTGATGTAAATATAGCCGGCTGCGCTGAAGGGGTTTAGACTGAAGGTAGAAGGGTTCAGGGTTCAGGGTTAGTGGAGAATGACTTATGACTAATATACCGATTTTAAAGGAAAGAAAAAAACAGATATATCACAAAGGCGAAGGAGTCTTTGATCTTACCTGCGATACAAAGAGCCTCGCCGGTTCTGTCAGCCAGAGAGCATGTGTTTTCTGCGGTTCCAGGGTAGTTTTGTACCCTATTGCCGACGCCCTTCACCTGATACACGGGCCCATAGGATGCGCTTCATATACCTGGGACATAAGAGGAGCGCTTTCCTCAGGACCGGAGCTGCACAGAATGAGTTTTTCAACCGATCTCAGGGAGAGAAATATTATCTTCGGGGGCGAGAAAAAATTATACGCTTCGCTTGTACAGCTTATAGATACTTATCGTCCCAATGCAGCCTTTGTTTATTGCACCTGCATCATAGGTATTATCGGAGATGATATTGATTCTGTTTGCAAACGTGTAACTGAAGAAAAGGGGATTCCGGTTCTTCCGGTTCATTCTGAAGGATTCAAGGGAACTAAAAAAGATGGATACAAGGCCGCCTGTGAATCCTTATCCATGCTGGTCGGCACAGGATCTGTTGAGGATATAGGAAAATACGCCATTAATATAATGGGTGAATTCAATATAGCAGGAGAGGCATGGACTATTAAAAAGTATTACGAAAATATGGGCATCGAAGTTGTTTCGGTCTTTACCGGTGACGGGAGGGTGGAAAATATAAAGCGTTCACACGGGGCTTCGTTGAATGTGGTTCAATGTTCAGGTTCTATATTGAGGCTTGCTCAAATAATGGAGGAAAAATACGGTATTCCATATATCCGTGTTTCATATTTTGGAATCGAGGACATGTCAAAGGCCCTTTATGATGTTGCCGCGCATTTTAAGGATAACCTGAAAATCATGAAAAAAACAAAAGAGATTGTGCGAAATGAGATAGATGCGATCTATCCTGATCTTTTGAGATATAAAAAAGCGCTTTCAGGAAAAAAAGCGGCCATTTACGTGGGAGGCGCCTTTAAAGCCTTTTCCATGATAAAAGCATTGAGATCTCTTGGTATTGATGTTGTGCTTGCCGGTTCTCAGACCGGCAATAAAGATGATTATAAAGTCTTGAGGGACATGTGCGACGATGGCACCGTGATATTAGACGACGCTAATCCGCTTGAGCTTTCAAAATACTGCATTGAAAAAGGCGCCGATCTATTCGTGGGAGGGGTAAAGGAAAGGCCTATCGCATACAAGCTGGGAATTGCATTCTGTGACCACAACCATGAAAGAAAAATTTCTTTAGCTGGTTACAGCGGAATGATCAATCTCGCAAAAGAGGTCTATTCTTCAGTTTTTAGCCCTGTGTGGAAATTTGCGCCGGGGAAAAATGATTTCTTAAAAAAACGTAACAGTTCAGCCACTAAGGCACAAAGACACAAGGGAAGGATATGATTGATAAATTGAGGAATTGCGAAAAATTCCCAAATTCCCAAAATATGAATTTTAAGAAAATTATATTTTATATCTTGGTGTCTTAGTGTCTTTGTGGCTGAACTATTACAAAAAAACATGATACGGAGACGATGAAATGAAAGCTCAGAAAAAGATCGAATACAAGGCCGCGAGCAATGCATGCAAACAGTGCAGCCCTCTTGGAGCATCTTTTGTTTTCAGGGGAATCGAAAGATCAATTCCACTGCTTCACGGTTCACAAGGTTGTTCTACTTATATCAGAAGATATCTGATCAGCCATTTCAATGAACCTGTGGATATTGCATGCTCAAATTTTACTGAAGAAACAGCCGTATTCGGAGGGGGCGCAAATTTAAAACTCGCTGTAGAAAATATAATCAAGCAGTACAACCCCGAACTAATCGGCATAGCTACAACTTGCCTGAGTGAAACCATAGGTGAAGATGTGCCCATGATCCTCAAAGGGTATAACAAAAAAAACTTTGATAAAAATTTTCCCGAGATAGTTTCCGTATCAACGCCAAGTTTTTCGGGAACCCACATAGACGGGTTCCACGGCGCGGTGAGGGCTGTTGTAGATTCCATTGCCGTGAAAAAAAAGATTAGTACAAAACAAATAAATATCTTTCCCGGGATGTTGTCACCTGCTGATTTACGGCATCTCAAAGAGATAGTATCCGATTTTTCGACAAACTATGCGATGCTTCCCGATTATTCAGACACCTTCGACGGCCCCCTATGGACAGAATATCAGGAGATACCGGAAGGCGGAACAAAAATAGAAAAGATTGCTTCCATGGGAGACGCTGTTGCAAGCATAGAGTTTGGAAAAATATTGGCTGGCGACGAAAGCGCCGGCAAGTTGCTTGAAAGCCGGTTTAATGTTCCATACCACAGCCTCGGCCTTCCCATAGGTATAAACGAAACCGATGCTTTCTTAAAAGCCCTTGAAACCATCACAGGAAAACCTGTTCCGGAAAAATATATTCAGGAAAGAGGAAGACTCATCGACGCCTATGCGGACGGACATAAATACGTTTTTGAGGCCCGGGCCGTTGTTTACGGCGAAGAAGATCTTGTCATCGGTCTCGCCTCATTCTTGTCGGAAGTCGGTATAATCCCGATTATCTGCGCTTCGGGCGGAGAAAGCGGGCTGTTAAGACAAAAAATCCTGGATATCATACCTGATGCGGAAAATATCGGAATCAGGATAATCGAGGGTGCTGATTTTGTAGAAATCGGCGAGGAAGCAAGAAAAATCGACCCGGATTTTTTTATAGGAAACAGCAAAGGATACAAAATTGCGAGAGAGATGAAAAAGCCTTTGATCAGGGTGGGGTTTCCCATCCATGACAGGCTCGGCGGCGCCAGAATTATCCATGTAGGTTACAGGGGCGCACAGCAGCTCTTTGATATTATATCAAATACAATTATAGCAACAAGACAGGATACTTCACCTGTCGGGTATACATATATGTAAAATATAAAGATAGGTTGGACAGTTTACGGTTTACGGTTTACGGTTGAAGATGTAGGGGCACGATGCATCGTGCCCCTACCCGGAACCGATCACTTTAAGAGAAAGGAGATAACAATGGACTTGGCAAATCATCCCTGTTTTAACGCTAAAATGAAAGGCATTTATGGAAGGGTGCATCTACCGGTAGCTCCCAGGTGCAATATTCAATGCAAATACTGCGACAGAAAATACGACTGTGTAAATGAAAGCAGACCGGGCGTAACAAGCGCAGTTCTGACTCCGAGACAGGCAATGTCCTATCTTGATTTTATTTTTAAAAAAACAAAAAACATATCAGTTGTAGCAATTGCGGGCCCTGGGGATCCTTTTGCAAACCCTGAAGAAACCATGGAGACCTTGCGCCTTGTCAGAAAAAAATATCCGGAAATCATACTGTGCCTTGCCACAAACGGTCTTGGCCTTGGTCCGTATATCGATGAACTGGCGGAGATTAATGTGAGCCATGTGACCGTCACCTTAAACGCAGTCGATCCGAAAATAGGCGCCCAAATCTATTCTTTTATACGTTACGGAAAAAGGGTTTTAAGCCCTGAGTCCGGAATAAATATTCTCTTTGAAAAGCAGATAGAAGCTATAAAAAAGCTGAAAAAAAGAGGTATAAGGACAAAGGTAAATACAATCATACTGCCGGGAATAAATGAAGATCATATCGAAGATGTTGCAAAGAAAATGTCCGAGCTTGGTGTTGATATCTTAAACTGCATACCATTTTATCCTAACGCGGGTTCGACCTTTGCCGATATGCCGGAGCCTTCAAAAGAGACCGTGAAAAAGATCAGAAAAAAAGCGGCTCGATATATCCCTCAGATGTATCACTGCGTAAGGTGCCGGGCCGATGCCGTGGGAATCCTGGGCAGGGAGAACAACAAGGAAATAATGGAAAAACTCAAGGAATGTTCCGAGATGCCGGAAATCTACGATGAAATCCGACCGTATGTTGCGGTTGCCAGCCTGGAAGGATCACTTGTGAATCAGAAACTCGGAAAGGCGCGCGAACTTTTTATCTACGGAAAAGAAAACGGGAGCGTGACATTTATCGAATCCCGAAAAACTCCTGATCCGGGCGCAGGCATGAAACGCTGGGAGGATCTTGCCGAAAGCTTACATGACTGCCGGGCGCTCCTTGTGAACGGCATAGGTAATAACCCGAGGCAGGTTTTATCAAAAAAAATAGATATTCTTGAGCTCGACGGGCTGATAGAAGAGGCTGTGGAGGCGGTTTTTGAAGGCCACAGTATGAATTATATGATCAAACGTGATGTGGATGCATGCAACAGGAAGTGTTCAGGAACCGGCATGGGGTGTATGTGATATGGGTGCGGACATAAGTGCCTAAAGTGAGCTAAAGTATATTAAAGTGCCTAAAGTTAAGGAATGCGCCTTCGGCGCTGCCAATTTTAATTTTTTCACCATACAACTTTGCTCACTTTATTTCCGGCTAAACTTATAATCAAGCTCTGAAAATAGATAGCACGCCAAAGGCGTACCACAACTTTAGGCATTTTAGGCACTTTAGCTCACTTTAGACACTTTTTACTCATCTATTCTATGTTACCGAATTCATTGGGCATAAAATGGAAATTCCTATACTATCAAGGTAGGGTTCAAGGTTAAAAATAGATTATATGGAGGAATCATAATGGAAAAACCGAAACATCATATTTTTGTCTGTTCAAGTTTCAGGGCATCAGGGGAAATTAAGGGTAAGTGTAACAAAAAAGGTTCTACGGATTTCATACCTTACATAGAAAACGAAATACTCGACAGGGGAATGGATGCGCTGCTTACAAGCACAGGCTGCATGAAACAGTGCGACAACGGGCCTATAATGGTTATTTATCCGGAAAATTTCTGGTATGGAAATGTTGAAAGCGAAGATATAATTGATGAGATTCTGGATGCTCTGGAAGACGGTGTAGCCGCTGAAGAGTATCTATTGAGCTGATAAGGAAAGGCAGGCAAATGAGAATTCACTACTTACAACACGTACCTTTTGAAGACTTGAGTAGTATTGAGCCAATATTGAGGGAAAAGGGACATGAATTAACGGCTACACATTTATACAAAGGCCAACAAATACCCCTGGTAAAAGAAATTGACTGGCTAATAGTCATGGGTGGACCAATGGGCATCTATGATGAAGCAAAACACCCGTGGTTAAACGCTGAAAAGCTTTTCATAAAACAAGCCATTGAATCCAATAAAATTGTTCTTGGTATATGTCTTGGCGCACAACTCATTGCGGACGCACTAGGGGCAAAGGTATGTCAGAATAAGCATCGGGAAATAGGCTGGTTTAATATTAGTCGATCACCTGAAGTAGATGGCACAGTCCTGTCAGAAGTAATTCCTGATCAAATGGAAGCATTTCACTGGCATGGTGATACCTTTGATATGCCACAGGGAGCAAAGGCAATAGCTGCAAGTGAAGCGTGCCAAAATCAAGGTTTTATAATAAACAATCGTATAGTAGGTTTTCAATTTCACCTTGAAACTACATTACAGTCAGCAAAAGCGCTTATAAACAACTGCCGGAATGAACTGGACAAATCTCAATATGTCCAGACTGAAAGTGAAATATTGTCAGATAATCAGCGTTTCACAAATATCAATCAGGTAATGTACTCCGTATTAGAGGCATTGGAAGCACAAAATAGTCTATAACGCAGTTGATTTGCCGTAATAGTTCACCACGGATTTTCACGGAAATACACTGAATTATCGTAACTGTTCAGGTTGTTAGATTCACGGTGTGAACCTGAGTAGTTACACTTACTCATTGTTTTCAATTTTCAGTGAAACTCCGTGTTGTTCCGTGGTGAAACTTTTACGAAAGGAGATAAAAATGGCGGGCTTAAGAATAGCTATAGTTTCAACAGATGGAGCGAACGTAAACAACCACTTTGGCATGGCCAAACGGTTTTTGATCTATGACTGTAACGATAAAATCACATTTGTGGAAGAACGGCAGACCGAGTCCCTTTCGGTAGGAGACCCGGATCACTCCTTTGACGCTGAAAAATTTGGTCGGATAGCATCCCTGCTCAAAGACTGCAGCAAGATCTATGTGACACAGATAGGTGAAGTTCCTGCCTCAAAGTTAGAAGAGCTTGGCATCGAACCGGTAATCCATGAAGGCCCTATTGCCAATATAGTATAACTAAAGGTGAAAAAAATGTATACAAAACTAAAAACTGCCCTAATTGATTTAGCTGATGAGAATGGTCTTCTGGAAAGTGAGGTCAACATTACAGCTAAAATACTGACATCTGAAGAGGCTATAGGTGAAACAGAAAGAAAGGATTTTCCTTTGCTTCAAGGCAAGGAATTCTTAATCCAGGCGGATTTCAAGAATGCCTTGGGACAGGCATTCACAGATGCCCCAGGGAATTTCAAGGGTAAGCTCAAAAAAATACTTGAATTAAAATTAACAGATAACAATGATCGAGCCCTTTTTATTGCTACGCTCAACGCTGTAATGCGTTACGTGGACGCAGCCGACAAGACTATTCACTGCAAAAACAAGGAACCTGAATTATGCGCCAGGGAGATAGCAAGGACAATCATTGATAAATACAGTGCTGACGTGAAGGTTGGAATTGTTGGATTCCAGCCGGCTATAATAGATAATTTTTCCAAAAACTTGGCTGCCCAAAACGTCAAGGTAACGGACATGGATAAAGACAATATTAATAAAATAAAATATGAAGTGCTTATCTGGGATGGCAAGAAAATGGCAGAAGAGCTTTTTAAAACCTGTGATGTTATTTTGGCGACAGGCTCAACAGTAGTAAATGACAGCCTGTCTCAGTTGATTTCTCTCTCAGAGAAATACCAGAAGCCCCTATATGTTTACGGCACAACAGTTGCCGGCACCAGCAAAATTTTGAACCTGGAAAGGCTGTGTTTTCAAGCCTCTTAAGGAGTTATCATGAAAGCACTTGGCGATTTGAAAAAATATAAAGCGTTTCTATTGACATTATTGGTTTGCCTTATTTCTTCTACTGCCTTTGCCCAAAAAGAATCTAAGGAACTCCTTGTCTTTGCCGGAGCGGGGATGCGGCTACCGTTAAATGAGATAGGAAAGAAATTCGAGAAAAAATACGGGGTAAAGGTTCTGTATGATTATGAAGGAAGCGGAAGACTGGGCAACAAGATACTGGTCGGGCAATCCCCTGATGTCTTTATCCCGGGTAGCGACAAGTGGGCAAAAATCTTAAAGGAAAAAGGCCACGTAAAAGATTATACGTCTGTTGCCTATCATACTCCTGTTATCATTACCCCTAAAGGGAATGGTAAGGTTAACTCGCTTGGTGATTTTCTCGATAGCAACAACCGGCTCGTATTGGGCGATGTTAAGGCGTGTGCCATAGGTGGCGCTTCTGCTGCAATATTTAAAAAAGCGGGCCTCGAAGAATCAAAGATGAATGTAAGGGCAAAGGGACAAGCAGTTAAGCAATTAGTGTTATGGATTGAAGGGAATAACGCTGATGCTTCTATTGTCTGGAAAGCGGATGCGGTTCAGTCCGGCAAGGTAAGAATTGTTGACATTCCGGAGCAATATAACTTCAAAAGTATTATTCCGGTCTGCCAAATGGTGACACATAAAAAGGAGACAAATGAATATATTCATTATCTTCTGGGCATTGAAGGTAAAGCGATTTTCAAAAAACATGGGTTTGAAGTGGTGGAATAAATGAAAAGTCTTTCCTTTGACCTGGCAGTATCGCTTATTGCGGGAATCTTTGTGTGCCTGATTGTGCTCCCCATGCTTGCTCTTTTTACAGCGACTTCGTTTGGAGAGCTGATAAATCAGTTCAGATCTCCGCTGGTTTTGTCAGCCATAGCAATAAGTCTTGAAACATCGCTGATAGTGGTCTTGCTGGCGTTGTGTCTGGGGATCCCGGTGGCATATTTACTGGCAATGAAAAGCTTTAAGGGTAAGGAGATACTCGATACATTGGTTGATCTTCCTATTTGCATGCCCCCTCTGGTTGCGGGGTTGGCTCTACTAATCCTGTTGGGAGGAAATAGTAAGTTTGGCAGTATGTTAAGGAACTGCGGAATTGACCTGATATTTTCTAAAAAGGGGATCATAATTGCGCAGCTTTTTGTTTCGATTCCGTTTCTAATTAAATCAGCAAGGAACGCGTTTGAATCGATAAATAAAAATGTCATCAATGCCTCATTGACCCTGGGAGCGTCAAAATTCTATACGTTTAAAACGATTCTACTCCCGCTGGCGAGAAACGGCATCTATACCGGCATGATTATGACCTGGGCAAGGGCGCTGGGAGAGTTTGGTGCGACTTCCATGGTGGCGGGTTGCATTCCATTTAAAACCGAAACGATGACTGTAGCCATTTATCAGAATGCCATGTCAGGGGAGCTGGCCGCCTCAACCGCTGTTGCTCTGCTCTTGCTGGTGTTTTCCTTTACATTGCTGTTGATATTCAAATCAAGGGTCAGTGCTACATCATTTTCATAGACAAGATAGTAAAATAGCAAATTTTCTTGCTTAATTTATTTTTTGTAAATTCGAAATTCAAAGCACGAAATTCGAAACAAATATGAATGTTCCAAATCCTAAATTCAAAACAAATGATATTTTCGAAGACCTTGATAAATATTGCGCAACCACGCTGGAGAGTGGTAAAGTTTTGGTCATTTGATATTCGAATTTTGATATTGTTTCGGATTTCGACATTCGGATTTCGTATTTAGGCATCTTTAAAATCCTTCTAATTGACTAAGTTGGAATCTACTTTGACGTTTCCCTGTTCAGGGTACAAGCGGGGTAAATAGCGATGGGTATTGTATTAAAGGAAATCTCAAAAAGCTATGACGGACGGGCAGTACTGAAAAATTTAAACCTTGAGATCAATCAAGGAGAATTCCATGTGCTGTTAGGACCGAGCGGCGGCGGCAAGACAACTACACTGTCCGTCATGGCTGGACTGACTGAACAGGATAGCGGATCTGTTTCTATCGGCGGCCGGGATGTAAGCAATCTTTCACCTGACAAAAGAAGAATTGGTTTTGTCTTTCAAGACCATGCCCTGTTTCCACATCTAACCGTTTTTGACAACGTTGCTTATGGGCTAAGGGTCAAAAGGATCAAGGGGCATGAGATGATACGAAAGGTCGAGTATTATTTGAGCAAAGTAAGTATTGCAAAAGAAAAGGGCAAATTCCCCCACCAGTTAAGCGGGGGACAGAAACAAAGAGCCGCCCTGGCCAGGGCGCTCGTTGTTGAACCTGAAATACTTCTTATGGATGAACCTATGAGCAGTCTGGATGCCATGACCAAAGAATCAGTACGGGATGAATTGAAAAATATTCAGCAGGAAATAGGTGTGACCACGGTTTATGTTACACATGATCAGAATGAAGCAATATTGTTGGGAGACCGCGTTTCTGTGCTTAACGATGGGAGGGTGGAACAGATAGAATCCCCTTCCGAACTGTTCCATCACCCTAAAACCGAATTTGTGGCCCGTTTTGTCGGGATCAAGAATATCTTAAAAGTATCGCTGATCAGAATAAACAACCATGAAGCCACAGTACAAATCAATAATGACGGCATGGAACACCCCATAAAGATTAGAGTCAAAAAATATCCTGTTTTTGAAAAAAGGGAAACTATTGATCTGTGCATCCATCCGGAAAAAATCATGCTGAAAAAAGAAGATGAAGTACCTGACAGCAAACTGAACCGAATCAGGGGGAAAATAGTAAAAAGAACAAATAACGGTAATGGCTTTATGGCAATAGTTGACATTGGCGGCATGACACTGCATGCAATTTCAAGTGATTTTAAGGTGCACGAGAATGTATGGGTTTGCTTTGCCCCGGATGCGGCACACCCCTTATGCGGCAAAAAATGCAGAGAACCGGAGCAGCGGAGAAAATGCTTTGTAACTACTCAGGTGGATAGGCTGAAGACTGAAGGCTGTTAGGAAAAAGTGAGGATACGACGCATCCTGAAGCCATGTTTGGTGCGATAAGCTGCTGTTTCTTCGCCAGAGTGCGACAATCACGCTCTTCTGTCCCCTTCAGCCTTCAGTCTAAACACCTTTGGACTAACTACGTGAGGAATAATCCAGATGAAAGGAATTATCGATTCTACATTGAGAGAAGGTGAACAGGCAGCCCACGTCTATTTTGACCTGACGGAAAAGCTGCGTATCATTGATTTGCTTATAGAGGTGGGTGTTGATGAGATAGAGTTGGGGATTGCAGTGCAAAATCCCGAGATCGATGACTTCATCAAAGAAGCCGGAAAACTCGCTGGGTGCCCGAAACTTGCCCTCTGGTGCCGGTGCCTTCCGGGCGATATAGAACAAAGTCTGAGGCTTTGTCCTGATGTCCTTGCTATGTCCATCTCTGTCTCGGATATCCATATAAAAAACAAACTTGGCAAAGATAGAAAATGGGTGCTGGCCAAGGTTCGTGAAGGTATAAGACAAGTTAGAGATAGTTCATCCTGTTATCTTTCACTCGGTTTGGAAGATGCTTCGAGGGCTGATATGGATTTTGTAGAGGAGGTCTGTCTTATGGCCGAGAAAGAAGGTTTAAACAGAATCCGTTTTGCAGATACCCTTGGAATTATGGACCCTGTCTCGATGCTCGAAACTATTACGCGGCTGAGAAACCGCCTTGGCATTGATATCGGGGTCCACACCCATAATGACTTTGGAATGGCCACGGCAAATGCCATAAGCGCCCTTGCAGCCGGCGCGGATTTTGCGGATGTTACGGTAAATGGTCTTGGTGAGCGAGCCGGCAATGCGGTACTGGAAGAGGTGGTGGGCTTTTTGGCGAAAAGAAAGGGGACGGACAAATACAACCTGAAATGCCTCCGTCCTCTTTCCGAGTATGTTGCAAAAGTTTCCGGCATC
>JAUWFS010000081.1:0-13273 GCA_030606805.1 Deltaproteobacteria bacterium | reverse complement strand
ATCAAAACGGTGTTTCCAGTATTAAGCATATATCTCTCTTTCCGGTCATTTGTATCTAAAGTGATCGGTTTCAGGTTCAGGGTTTCAGGTTCAGGGTTCAAAGGTTATAGCCTACTTTACAAGGGTTCAGGGTTCAGGGTTGACAACCTTTGAACCTATGAACTTTGAACGGTGAACTTTCTTTATTGCCATATTATCCTTTTGTTAATAAGTGAGATAGGGCTCTTCAACCGGGAACCGTGAACGTTGAACCGCTTAACCCAGGTTATTATATATTCTAATGTTTCTCTTTGTCAATTAATCCTGCCTGATTTATCATGGAAAAAAATCGATTTTGTCGTCAAAATCTTCGCAGGCAGACCACGAGATATCGAGGATGCGAGAACCGTGCTCCTGAAAAATCCTGATATTGATGTTCAGTATATACGAAAATGGCTTAAGGAAGTGGTGCACAAAATGCAGGACAAACGTATTTTAGGAACTGTCGGAAGAACCTTGCTGATCACAAAAAGATCATAATAAAGCTCTTACCGCTCCACGCTAAGTTTAGTAGTTGAATATCCCCTATTAGAGAACAATTCATTTGAGGCCAGACCTATAATCTGATAGAGGAGTACACCGTCGTAACAATATCGGGATATTTTCGGGATATTTTCGGCTGCATTGTGCTGGTATAAGATTATATAATTTGTCCTCAAAGGAAATATGTTGAGTGCTGGATACTTCGACAGGGACTTGGGAATAGCCCTGATACTATTTGGCGTCCAAAGGAATTGACTCCGTAGCATGAAGCGGTTCTTGATTTTGTTATAGTTTCATAACAAAATATGTTAGCAGACTATAACAGCCTTACAGATCATGGCTTGTTCAATAATGGTTGATTTTTTAACCCTTCATTATAATTGGGCTTTTTGTTGTTTTTCCTGCGTAGTAATATTGGCACTATGGTTGCAGTTATCTTTGACTGGATAACAGGATGTTCAGGCTGTGATAAATAGAAAAAATCATGGGAATCCTCTCAAAAAAATAAACTATGAATACACATGAAGAACCAAATTGATACAAATATCCCTCCATTGCTGACTATAAGGGGGTTGAAAACTGAATTCAGGCTTAAGGACGGGAATGTCCTTCATGCAGTTGACGGGATAGATTTAGCCATAAGGCCAGGTGAGATTCACGGCCTCGTGGGAGAATCGGGATGCGGGAAAACAGTGGCTTCACTTTCCATGCTCAGGCTGATCAGTCGACCAGGACTCATCTCAGGAGGAGAGGTTCAATGGAATGGTAATGATCTTTTAAAGTTGAAAAAACAGGAAATGAGACGTATTCGTGGAAAAGAGATCGCCATGATTTTTCAAAATCCCCAGGCAGCCCTTAATCCTCTTTATACAATCGGCAATCAGATTAGAGCCATTATTCAGTTACACCGGCACATGCCTAAAAAGCAGGCCGAAGATGAGGTTATCAGGTTGCTTCAGACGGTGAAACTTCCTGATCCTGAAAATCGGATCAATGATTATCCACATCAGTTAAGTGGTGGTATGTGCCAGCGCGTAATGATCGCCATGGCATTGTCCTGCCAGCCAAAACTATTGATTGCCGATGAACCGACAGCAGCTCTTGATGTCACAATCCAGGCTCAGATCCTGGATCTTCTCTTGGAACTTCGTGAGAGATTTGAGATGTCCATGTTATTAATTTCTCACGATATGGGGGTAGTGGCAAGGATGTGTGACTGCATTTCTGTCATGTATCTCGGGAAAATCGTGGAAGAATCCAAAGCTGAAACACTTTATTCCTCCCCTAAACATCCATATACTCAGGCTCTTCTGGAAGCAGTTCCCATCCCCAATCCCACGGAAAAAATAAAGTTTTCATTATTGAAGGGTGATTTGCCCAGTTCGGTTGATATCCCTTCGGGCTGCAGGTTCCGAACACGCTGCTCTGAAGCATTTGATAAATGTATAACAGAAGAACCGAAAATAAAGGACATCGACCAAAATGGTTCAAGAGTTGCTTGCTGGCTCTATTAAAGAGCCTATTAATGCTTGGCTAAAACTGATCTATTCTGATATTCCGGCAGAGGATATAGTTGCAGGCTTGCGAAACATATACAAGCACCACAGACCCGGCATGGCCGAGATAATCTTAGAGAGTTATTGCCCTAACAATTGCAGGCATTGCATTTATCCGCCTGATTATCACAGTTATAATTCAACATTGAGCTCAGAAAATTGGACGGTAATTCTTGAAAAATTATACATTACCATAGGGTTGCGGAAGTATGTTTTTAGTGGAAGGAGTCTAAATGAACAGGGCATAAGTATTATAAGTAGCTTCAAGACAAAGTTCCCGGATGTTGAAGTTGGTATTATTTGCGATGGAAGGACAATAGAACCTCTTGTCGACGAAGTAATACAATTGGCGCCAGATTGGGTAGATATATCTGTTGACGGTCTGCAAAGAGACCATGACCTTCAACGAAATGACGCGGGAGCATTTCAAAGGACTATCAGGGTTTTAAGGCAGCTCAAAGATTCAGGAGTTATCAGCAGAGTAAATATACTTACCTGCCTCACCACTATAAATATGAACTCTGTCCTTGACATGATAGGACTGCTAAACAAGATGGGTTTCAAGAACTTTTTTATTACTCCTGTCGCTGTGCTGGAAGGATATCATCCTGACCCAAATTTGGCTCTCCAAATTGAAGACTTTATTTACTTTGTTGATGCAATGATTTCAAAGTCAAAGAATTATTATGATGCTTGGGTAGAAATGGATATCTATGAAGCGCAATATGCCGGAGGCATTAAACAGATCCGGCCAGGGCTTTTTGCCGAATTCGTTCCTCTGGGCGGACATCTTGAATATATGAAGGAAAATGGCAACAATGAAATCCATATTGCCTATTATCCTTCTTCTCTCACGGGAATAACGGAGCTTATAATTAATTCTGATGGGGCTGTGGCTTTACCGAAAGCTATGGCGATGGGCAAAATTCCAGAAGAATGCATCTTTGGTAATGTGTCGAATCCTGAGAAAATACCGGAAATACTTAGCTCATTTACAAATAAACAGGCATTTTCGTTTTATGTAAATGACTTTTTGCAAGAAAAACATATATTGGGACACTAATTGAGCATAAAATTATTGTCGTCAGAGGCAGTTTCAAAATGTTCAATTTTGTTCAAGATCAAGGAAGACGAAAATTTTAACCACAGGAATACATGTAGTATTTCGAGGATTAAAATTTGAGCCTGACGCAGATATTGGGCAAAAGGGGACGTTTTGAAATTGTCTCGTCAGAAAGGAGAATAAAAATGGTTAGATGCTGGATGTCAAATAGCGGAAGTAGCGGAAAAGGAAAGACTTTTGATACTGATTCCAAGACCGATGAGGTAAAAAAACCAAGGTTTGTGCCGGAAGCGGAATGCACCAACATAAGCGATTAATTCATACAGTAAGGAAAGGGGGAATATTATGCGTAATCGGGACTACCGTATTCCAGGAATGGGCTGCAAAGTTGTTGTTGGCCTCATTTGTGCCTTTATATTTTTTATATGCTTAGCTCCCATGGCGCAAGCCGACAAGCTTATTTTCGGATTGGACACCGCGCCGGAGCGACTGATTCCTATCAAGATCAAAAGTCCACAGACATTTCCGGTCAGTATGCAAATATTCCAGGGTCTTTTTGATCTTAATGAACAAGGCGAAGTAATACCTTGTATTGTGGAAAGCTGGGAGACAAAGGATAACAAAACCTGGCTTTTCCATATCAGAAAAGGGGTCTTTTTTCATCAGTCTGCGATTTTTGAAAATGGAACCAGGGAGGTTACTGCAAAAGATGTGTTGCATAGTTTGACACGCTTCTGTTCCGCAGATTCCTACAATGCCTTTTTATTGACCGATTCGGTAAAGGGTGCTGCCGATTTTAATCAGGGAAGGGAAAATCATGTTACTGGCCTGCGGCTCATTGACAAATACAGCCTTCAGGTGGATCTGATCCGGCCGGAGTGTTTTTTTATCAATCGCCTAAGCACTGCCTTGCTCTCTGTTTTCCCTGTTGAAGCAGATCGCAGGGAGTACGCTGAAAAAATCGGATTTTCCATAGCTGTGGGCACCGGCCCCTATATGCTGGAGTCAAGAACTGAATCAGAAATAATCCTTAAGAAGAATGCTAATTACTGGGATAAAAATAATCAACCGCAATTGGATAAAATCGTTTTTCGCGTTATCAAGAATGATCAGACTCGATTTGTTAACCTTCAAAGGGGAAAAATCGACTTGATGGTTCTTCCTAACTGTTTGTTTGCGGAGGCCTTTAACAAGGACGGGACATTAAAAATGTCTCTGCAGAAAAAATTCCAGGCAAAACCCTGCCCTACGTTTAATACCCATTTGATCGGCGTCAATAACAAATCGATTGCTGATATTAATCTAAGGCGGGCCATGTTCTGGGGAACAAATAGAAAAGAGATGATAAGCGCCATTCTGTATGGGTATGCAGAGGAAACAGGAGGCCCCGTCTCACCTGGAATAAACGGCTATCTGCCGCCGTTTGATGAAAAATTATATGATCCTGAAAAGGCAAAAGCCTTTTTAATAAAAAGTGCTTACAAGGGAGAACCCCTGGAGCTTCTGGTTCATGATATCGGCAACAGTGAACAGATAGGGCAGATCTTTCAATCACAGATGGCAGACATTGGAATTAAAATAGTATTAAAAAAGCTTGATTTCGGCAGCGTGATTAATCGAATGATCAAAGGAGAGTGCCAACTTTTCAGTATGTTCGCAGAGTTTGTCTTCTCTTCCCCCGAACCGATACTGATAAACCTTTTTTCATCTACAAAAATTCCTGTTCCGAATATATTTCATTTTTCAAACCATTCTGTGGATGAAATGCTGAACTCCCTTTATGAAATGAAAAATGAAAAAGATTCTGTTAAATATTGTTCTCAAATCGAAAGTAAAGCCATGAAAGATGCACCTTCGATTTTTCTTTACAGGCAGATATATGTGGTTTTGTATCCCCAGAATATGAAAGGTCTGGAGGTAAGTGGAAATAATCACTATTTCCTGGAGAAGATAAGGATTAAGTAATGATACCCTACTTGTTAAAACGATTTGCTTACTACCTTTCCATATTTTTGGGTATCATATTTTTTTCTTTTGTTCTTTTTCATGTAATACCGTCCGACCCGGCCAGAACCATTCTTGGCCCCAATGCCGAACAGACACAGGTGGACCATCTGCGCGAAAAGCTGGGCCTCGACAAGCCCCTGTCTGTGCAACTTGGCCAATATTTAAAAAATGTACTGACCTTTGATTTTGGGCATTCGTATATAGACAACCGGAATGTTTTTCATGAGGTCGAAAACAGGTTCAAGATCACATTGTCTCTAATAGCTGTTTCCATGACGATTGTCTTTGCATATCTGTTTCTTGTAATCTTATCCTTCAGATCTCCCTTGTTTCAAAAATGCACAGACCTGCTGGATTTTCTCATGTCATCCCTTCCCATCTTTTTCAGTGCAATTATCGTTGCAATAGCTGTACTCTATTTTTCCCCGGTTACTTTTTTTTCCGGCAACATAACTTCGGCAAATGACCTGCTTTATCTCATTCCACCGGCATTTGTGCTCGGCCTTTATCCTATGGCCATCCTCGCCGGAATACTCAAAAAGGAGATGTCCTCTGTTCTTAAATCCCCTTACATCACAGCCGAAAAATCCTGGGGGTTTTCAGCTAATACAATATTATTCAGATATGCCTTAAGGAATACGCTTATTCCCATATTATCGGCGCTATCTAATATTTTACCGATGCTTCTCACAGGCGCCTTTATCGTAGAGATCATCTTTTCCATTCCCGGAATAGGAAGCATCCTGATAAAATCTATTATGAGCCGGGACTTTCCCATGTTGGAGTGTACGGTTATCGTGAATGGCGCCTTTTTTGTCTTTGTGAATCTGGTATTTGAATATCTATACCCGCTGGTTGACTCCCGTTTGGTCAAAGAGGTGAATCAATGAAACAGGGTAAGGGCATTATGCTGCTCATGTTTTTTTTGGTTTTGCTTTGGATTGTCGGTTTTGCCTGTGCTAAATATTCTCCGCGTGATCCCTTGCAGATTCATCTCTCAGAAAGGCTGAATCCTCCTGATCAAAACTATATTTGCGGGACAGATGAACTTGGTCGTGATATTTTCAGCAGGGTCATGGTGGGTTTCTCAAATACGATTAAGGTCTCAATTATGACGCTTTTTTCATCCTTTTTCATTGGAGTCATTGCAGGGTCTCTGGCAGGTGTTTTTTATAACAGGTTCATAGACAGGCTGTTCAACTGGGTGGCGGCAATGCTTTTTTCTTTGCCTTTCCTGCTCATTATAACGGCTTTGATGAGCCTGATGGAGAAAAACCTTTTTAATGCATATTTAGTGCTGACAGCTATCATCTGGGTTGCGCCTGCCCGCATTGTGCGTGCCGGGGTGATCAAGGCAAGGTCTGCCGACTTTGTTGTGGCGGAAAGAGCCATGGGAAAATCCGAGATGTCTATTCTTTTCAGATCTCTCATTCCGATGAGCATCCGTCCCGCCTTTATTTACTCTTTCAAATATTTTCCGGAGATTATTGGTATGGAGGCTGGCCTGTCTTTTCTGGGCCTTGGGATTCAGCCGCCACACCCGGGGTTAGGAAAAATGATCTTCGACAGCATCAACTATCTTTACTCAGCGTGGTGGTATGCGCTGACGCCATCGCTTTTGTTATTTTTAATTGTTCTATCATCCAACCTCTTTTATTCACAAATTGCTCTAAAAAACGAACAGGTATATTGACGGGAAAGAGCTGTGCGAAAACATAAGTTTTTTCAAGATGACATTTATAGACTGAATAGAGAAATCAGTCGGTTCACTGATCAGGGTAAAAAGAAGGTTGTCCTGTCCACATATAATCCCATCGATCTTTCGGTGAATTATTTCTCTGTCTATGAGCAAAATGCTGTTGATAGATGGAAATTTCGTGATGATGATCACGAAAGAGATGTCCAGCGTTTTCTGGATGTAGAAAAAAACGATGATTTTAAGAAATTTCTTGCCAGGCATCCATATAGTAAATTGATCGAAAAATACCGCGATAAGGATCCGCACTATTTTTTGCTCAATCTCTACAACAACTTTCCAGTTAATCCCCGCCTCTTTTTTGACGGTATTATAAAAAAAATCCTTTCTGAATTTATTCAAAACGACAAATTGCTCAAATATGCCTTTATAGATGCGCTCGATCCGGAAGGAAACAAATTCAATTTTACGCACTTCCAATGGTTCGATATGCGCCTGTTTTACCGAGATAGGCCCGACGATCATCCAGAGATGGGGGTTATAGCGGACCAGGAATCAGGAGAATTCTTCAAATATGGTGAGTGGTTCGGCAAACAAGATTTTACACGCGATGAGGTCATGAATTCAAGTAATGTCGAAAGACAACCGCCGGACCTTCATCTGGAAGATTATTTCTTTCGACACCTGCTTCCTTTTTTCAACGCGTATAAATATGATAATGGGGACATATTCAATGGAAATGAATTGTTCCCCTTGAAAGTCAGACAGTTATCCAAAATCAGACATTTTCTGATCATACCATTTTATGATGCATGGATCGATGAAGGCCCTTGTGGAATAATACAAGGGAATCTATCCATACTGCCATTTGAGTATGAAGAGGAACATGAGAAAAGAGAGAAGTTTATAAAACAAAACTTAGAGAAATATACATCTTGGTCTCGTTCTATCTCACAGCTTCTATATGAATCACGAAGCCACGAGATACTAATGCTTTCCAGTAAACCGGAAGATGATTTCCTGCGGGATTTCCTGCGCAAGACTTCCTGCGTGCAGGAGTGGAAAAGGATCATGGTTTTCAATAGATCAGAGAACCATCCTGAGCTGCGATATTGCTTCAGACGATTTCCAGGTGGCAAAACAGATGATCTGCTGACATACGAAAATGAGTGGAATATCTGTAACATATCAAAAATATGTACAGAATGCATTCCAAACGGTCTTAAAAATTTTCTTAAAACCAAGATTTCTTCCGACAATGCCGTTTACAAGAATCAAAAGAATAACACATATTTTTTCTGTATTATGCTTGAAGACATCCTTCGCTCCAGGATCTTGCCATCTATCGAGGAGCCTGATATTGCCGCATATAAAAATCACATTATATGTTTTGAATTCCCAGAATATACATGCTTTCCGATGCAAGATAGCCAGAAAGCCGTAGGAAGACTTGGCGAGTATTACATTAACAAACTGATTCCGGTTTTTGATAGGCTTTTGCTCAACAAAAAAGTTCTAAAACACAGTATCAGATCGGCAGTATCCGCAATCATTGGACGAAACATGTCCCATAACATTGGGAGCCACGTGTTGTCATACGGTCCGGCATCATTGAAAACTGCCGAAACGAACCTTGCGCAGGTAAGGTTTTATGAATATCTGAGGCAACGCATGGATTTTATTGCAGAGATCTGCACGTCAGATCCCTCATGGTGCCCATCAATGAATCTTATAAGGGACATTCTTATTCCTTTTTTCAGACAGGATATGTTGCTTAACTATATTGCGCTATCGGAGGGAGTACACCGAGATGTGTGTGAGGAAAGGGACTGCTCTAAAAATCACCATAACATTCATTTTAAAGTACTAATCGGGGGCGAAACATGCCTTGAGGCAAAATCCGAACAATTTTTCCCTGACCCTGAATTTTCTTATAAGCTCAACGATGAGGGGCAATTCACTCCGGAAAAATATTTTTTCAGGTCAAAAGATCCTGAGCTATTAATAATCAGAAATGATATCACGGTTTCAATTCCGCACGGTATTATTGGGTGCCACGCTTTTTATTCGATCTTGGAAAATTTCATAAGAAATAGTGCCAAGCACGGTCAAAACTGGCTAAAGAAAGGAAAAGGCCTTGAGATAGTAATATCCGTAGACGAAAGAAACCCGGATTTTGTCAAATTGAATATCTCGGACAACATGGGTAATTGCGACAATCAACTGAAAAACAAACTTTTATCAGGGTTAGACCCCTCTAAAGAGCCTTTGGTTGATAGCGAGGGCCGGCTTAACAGCGGCAATTTGGGACTTAAGGAAATGAGGGTCTGTGCGAATTTCTTGAGGATGCGCCCCACAAACCAGGCCGATGAAAAAACCCCTCACCAATCATTATGGTCAGATGAGGCCTTAAAAAAGCCGCTTATAGAGCTCGATTGTGAAAAGAAAATCTGTTCACAAGATCGTCCCTGTGAAGAACCAAATTTACAATATGCACTTTATCTGTTTAAACCCAAAGAAGCCCTTATTATTTGTTCAGATCAAATAATTAAAAGAATGGAAAAAGAGGATTTGGATCGGTTCCAAAAACATGGAATCTATTTTAAAAGTATGGAAACATTCAAAACCTACCATGAAAGAGGTTTTTCTCATCGATTTATAGCGGTGCAAAGTGAACTAATGGGCGATTTGATGGCTCATGTAAAGTCACAGGACTATCAGATTCCGCTTCGGGTTGTTTCAGTAGATGAACCTGATAATATCTCAGTTAAGGATCTTTATAAAAAATGGATTGAGGAGATTGACCCAAATTTTGATAGTCTCAATATAGCATGGCGAGGTGATCATTCCGGTGGAATAGATGATATTTTTTGCACCAAGAGCATACAAATACCTGAAGACACAAATATCCTCTTTGATAATCATGGCGAATGCAACAGGGAAGGAGACAGGTGTATTTATTATCAGCCATACAGGGCTGATGAGCGTATTTACCGCCTGCTTTATACTATAGCCGTGGAAAAAGAATCGCAAAGGCTCAGATATTACGAACTTATAGAAGCGTCTGCCACGAACGTCATCATTGCTGATGAAAGAATCTGGAAAAAGACCGAGGGCGACTTGAATTTTGGCCCCCAGTTAACCAGAACAAAAAGAGAAGTGCTGAACGATATGAGGGTAAGGCTTACTCCAATTGAAAACAATCGGGTATCTTTAAATGTCATAAAACAGTTCCTTGCAAAGACCGAAAAGAAAATTCCCTGTTTTTTTATCATACATCAAGGGATCATAGACAAGATGAATAATGGGGAACAAAAGGATTTAGAGAAGATTATTGCCGATTACCAAAACAGGCTGGATCACTTCACTTATATCGTTACTTCAGGCCGTGGTATTCCTGATTTTTCACATAGGGCAAAGTTTATTGAGATATCGAATCTTGAGAAATTTATTGAAGAACGGGACAAATACAGCCTGGTCCAAACGCTATTTGCTTTACGGAGACCGCAAAATGGTTGGTAAAATAATTGTAGTGAGTGGCTCTGGGTCAGATTTTGGGGAATTGAAAAAACTGGAAATAAAAGCAGAAGGGGAGATTGCCCCGTGGATATGCTTTATCAACAAAAAATATCTTCCAGAGCAACCGACTTCTAATAATAACAATTTATGTGATGAATTCTTTGATGCCAAGTTCATTGTTATCAGCCAGCAGGAAAATGATCAGAAAACAGTTGAATATTGCGTAAAACACGCTCTTAGCCCCATTATACAAAATCGGCCAGGGGATAATATTGCCATTATTGTCCATGACAACAAAGCGGTAGCCAGCCACATGGAGGGGGGGATCAGTCTCTTTTTCCTGCTTAGCAAAGAATTACAAAAAGAACAGTTTGAAGATATCTTGATACTGCCATTCTACCATGAACCTGAAGACTGGGTATATCCGACACTGGATGATTTTATAAGCAAAGTCACCATCCATGCTCAAAAAGTGCATAATGGTTATAAAAGTGATTTTAAAGACGCCCTTACCTCACTTGAAAAATTAAGGCGAAAGGTAGAGGAAGGCCCTGATTGGGAAAAAGACGCGGCCGACGAGGATTTGATCTTAATTGTGAAACACCAACTGGAAAATGACTTCAGAGGTACCATTAGCAAGGTTGAGAGTTTTTGCAGGAAGCCGGATAAGGAGAAATTTAAACTAATGCATCGATTTCTTATTGAGGCTGGCGCCCTTGACAATGCAGGGAAACTTTTATCTGATTTAAAGTCCGAATTAAAAACCATATTCCCCAAGGAAAACCCCGAATTAAGAAAGATAGAGACTTCGTTAGACCGGATACGGTCTCTGTTAGATAAAGGATGTGAGGAAAATGGTTGGGAGCCGGAACAACTGAAAGAATTTAAAGAATCAATCGAATACCTGGTCAATAAAAAGTAGGAGGAAAAAATGACGGAGAAACATTTTTTACTCGTAGATGATCATGGCCAAACTTATAGAAATCACCTTGAAATACTCTTTGAGGAAAAAGACGTCAAGATCCATTTAATTGAAGCATTTGATAAAAACAAACTTTACGGGGCACTGGATCAAAATCCAGATATTTCGGTCATACTCTTGGATTTATATGGCCCGGGTGAAAGCCCTGAAAAAACAAAGAAACCTGCCGGAATCCGCTTGCTTGAGAGTGTAAAGAAAGATGAAATCTGGCAGAACAAATACGGGAAAGAGGTGCTCATCGTCGTCTTGACAAAGCATGGAAGTGTAAAGACTGAATACATCGCGTCGGCATTGTATCTTGAAAAATATATAGAGAAAGACAAATTGACCGAAGATCCCGACCTGCTCCTTCAAATATGGGAAAGATCACAGGATATAAGAACGATAGGGTTAATACCATCGCACCTAAGGAAGTACGAATTCGTTTTTCATCCGAACACCGTTCAGATGAGGGCAATTTTAGAAAAGGTAAGAAAGGTGGCCAGGTTTGAAGATACCTCCATATTAATCCAGGGAGAAACGGGCAGCGGCAAAGAGCTTATAGCAAAAGCTATATGGGAGGAGATGAAGTTGAGACGGGAAGAAGCGACAAAGGGCATGGACAGCTTTACACCTTTCAATATTGCATCTATTCATCCGAAGCTGCTTCATTCACAACTGTTTGGTTATCTAAAGGGTTGCTATACTGGCGCTGATCCAAAGGGTGGCAAGGGAATTCTTCAGGTGGCTAATGAAGACAAGGCTACGCTTTTTCTCGATGAGATTGGAGATATCACCCCGGATATTCAGGTTGCGTTACTCAGGGTCCTTCAAGAAAAAGAAATAGTTCCACTATGCGCTACCAAACCCGGTTTTGTAAACAGCAAGGGAGAACTTAATGTTGGTAAGAAATTAGAAAACCTTCGCCTGATTTTTGCAACACATAGGAATCTGGAAGACATGGTAAAAGAGGGTGAATTCAGAGAAGACTTGTATTATCGATTAAACGAGTTTTCAATCCATGTTCCTTCTTTGCGGGAAAGGAAGAAGGATATTCGTATCCTGGCAGAACACTTTCGTCAGGAATTCAATAAAAGATATGATATGGGTCTCGATTACCCAGACGGCCCTTATTTTATGAGTACATTAGAGGCCCACAGCTGGCCCGGAACTGTGAGAGAACTGGAACACGACCTTAAAAGATGTTTTATTGAAAGCTCGGAAAATAAGGACAGAATAATTGAATTTGCCGATGACATCAGAGAAAAGCTAACGGGGCAGAAACAGCACGGTCTAAAAAATATAGAAAACTTAAACATCATTTTTAACGGCCTGCCAAATAACCCCATGACACTACCAGAAATAAGCAAGCAACGTGGAGAGCCAATAGCAATCGAACTCGGGAAAATGCTTATAAAGAAAAAAGGGAGATTGCCGAACGAAAAAGATTCTATGAAATATTTTACAATGAAAGCAGGGGCGTTCAGGCGTTGGATGTTTCAAAGAGAGGTTACCAAGGAATCGGTATTAGGGCATAAAAGGAAACCAAAGTAGGTAGGAAATATTCGCTGATTGGCTAAACATAAGTTAAAAAGTTAAGTGCGTTCCCCCAAATTTATTGGGACCGAGATTTGTTGATGTTTGTCAAATTGGGAATAAATACTTGTCCCGTGAAATGCTTATCTATTTCACTGGAATGAAAAGCACAAAAGGGGTATGGGATTTAGTGAAATAACGCAGTTTCATAGCAACGTCCCATTACACAGTCTGTAGCTTAGATTAAGAAGTGACTAAAGTTTGAAGTGAATTAAAATGGCATTACCGATAAACATAGACAATTTATTGACAGGCCAGATTGTTGAATGGGAACGGCTGGAATTCAAGGCCGGATGGAATCCTGAAAAGATACTGCATACTATCTGCGCTTTTTCCAATGATATTAACAATTG
>JAUWFS010000058.1:0-15634 GCA_030606805.1 Deltaproteobacteria bacterium | reverse complement strand
AAGGGCTTTGAAGGGAAGTAAATTAGCCTTTGTGGTTTTGTTAACGTCAAAGAATCTAATATATTTCTTGTGGCTTGCAGGTAGCGTATCCTCAATAAAGATTACAAGAAAGGTATTCTGGCATTCGTATTCAACATCCGGGATGCGAGCGCGTGGTTTGAGTTCCCGTTTTTCAACAAAGGGATAAGGAAGTTTTTTGCTAATAAAGTTATGATAGGAATCTATTAGAGCATGCTGGATCACGAATTGATTAAGCTCATCTCTCAAAAGCTCGTAATATGAGCGTCTTAATCTGTTTGCCTGGCTAAGTTCCTCCCTTACGCTCCAGAATGCAAGTTTTTTTTCCACTGTGCTGATCAATCTTCAAGCCCCGTTTTCAAAGGTCTCCCGTTGTATATTTATCATTGGCAACTATTATTGTAACTACTCAGGTAGATAGGCTGAAGGCTGAAGACTGTTAGGAAAAAGCGCATTTTGAAGCCATGTTTGGTGCAAAAATCAGATGTTTTCGCTAAAGTACGGCAATCCTGCACTTCTGACCCCTTCAGCCTTTCAGTCTAAACAGCTTCAGCCTGACTACGTGAGTAGTCACGATTATTTTTGATTTATTGTAGTTTTCTATCTGCATAATCTCATGAAACCAATCCCCTCTGAAATCAAGATCCTTTATGACGCATTTCTGGTCAAAAAAGCAAAGGTTTTCATGTTTTATTAAGAAATTGAAGGACAAGAACCAGACTGAGCAACAACAAAATCAGGCATTTAATGCGCTTTTGTTTTTTTATGCGGTTTGATTCAAGTCTATTTAGTTCTTGACGATATGTGGCTTATGTATAAAATAATAAAGTATGTGATAACTTAAAAACAGGATAAACAACTATGAAACTATTTAAAAACTATTTCCTATTATTAATTGGTTCTATTTTTTTATTATCCTGCGCCACAGTGCCGATCACCGGGAGAAAACAGCTAAGCATTATTCCGGGTTCTACAATGTTATCAATGAGTCTGCAGCAGTATGGCGAATTCCTTAATTCACATAAATTAAGCACAGATCAAAAGCAGGCTCAAATGGTTAAATCTGTTGGAGCAAGAATCCAAAAAGCTGTGGAAAAGTATTTTATTGAGAATAATATGTCTGAGGAACTTGAAAATTATTCCTGGGAATTTAACCTTGTTGAAAGCAAAGAGGTAAATGCCTGGTGCATGCCTGGAGGAAAGGTCGTTGTATATACAGGGATTCTGCCGATTACCAGAGACGAAAATGGTCTTGCTGTAGTAATGGGGCATGAAATAGCTCATGCAATAGCAGGTCATGGCAATGAACGCATGAGCCAGGGTATGGCTCTTCAGCTTGGCGGCATGGCTCTTTCAACAGCTATGACGCAAAAACCAGAAGCAACCCAACAGCTATGGATGTCTGCTTTTGGTATAGGCGCCCAGTATGGTTTAATGCTGCCCTATAGCAGACTACATGAAAATGAGGCCGACCATCTAGGGATGATTTTCATGGCAATGGCTGGATACGATCCTAATACCACAGTAAAATTCTGGAAAAGAATGGCTCAGGAAAAACAAGGAAAAGCCCCTTTGGAATTCATGAGCACTCATCCTTCTGATGAAACGCGAATAAATAATATGAGGGAATTGATACCTGAAGTTATGCCTTATTATGAAAGATCAAGATAATTTTTTTACAAAACTATCATACCTAAGTTGAGCGATCTTTTGCGAAGAAATGTGCCGAGATCTTGATGCAGCAAGGTTTGCGAAAAGCGTAGGCATACCAATGGATATGTCGAAACTTTTCGCAAGTCCTTGATGCGCAGGAGATTGGTAAAGATCGAGTAAAAAATTGCTCAATTTAGGTCATATTATGGAGAAAAAGATATATGTCTAAACCGAACAATACAAATCCCGAGCCTTCATCCGACTTTATACGAAATATTATTGCCGAGGATATAAAAGCAAACAAAAACGACGGCAAAGTAGTCACCAGATTTCCACCGGAGCCTAACGGCTATCTGCATATCGGGCATGCAAAGTCTATGTGTCTTAATTTCGGTATTGCAGCCGAAAACAATGGAATATGCAATTTAAGATTTGATGATACCAATCCGAGCAAGGAAGATGTTGAATATGTGGAATCAATAAAATCAGATATCAAATGGCTTGGATTTGACTGGAGTGACAGGCTTTTTTATACGTCTGACTATTTTGAGCAATTGTATCAGTTTGCCGTTCAATTGATCAAAAAAGGCAAAGCTTACGTCTGCAACCTGAGTCCCGAGAAAATAAAAAAATACAGAGGCACTCTGACGGAACCGGGAATGGAAAGTCCGTATCGTTACCGCTCAGCCGAGGAAAACCTTGATCTGTTCGAGCGTATGAGAGCAGGAGAGTTTGAAGACGGCTTTTGTGTTCTCAGGGCAAAAATTGATATGTCAGCACCTAACCTGATTATGAGGGACCCTGCCCTGTATCGTATCAGGCGTGTTTACCATCACAGGACAGGCGACAAGTGGTGCATTTATCCCATGTATGACTTTGGCCACTGTCTTTCAGATTCAATGGAAGGTATCACTCATTCCATCTGTACGCTGGAATTTGAGAACAACCGTTCTTTGTATGACTGGCTTCTTGATGAACTTGAAGTGGAATGTCATCCACAACAAATAGAGTTTGCCCGCCTCAATCTCAGTTACACAGTGTTGAGCAAGAGGAAGCTTGTGGAACTTGTAGAAAAAGGACATGTCAATGGATGGGATGATCCTCGAATGCCCACGCTTTCCGGCTTGCGGAGACGCGGCTACACACCCGAGTCAATACGCAATTTCTGCGACCGCATTGGTGTTGCTAAAAGAGACAGTATGGTCGATATGGCCCTGCTCGAATATTGCGTCCGGGAAGATCTGAACAAACGAGCCCCACGCGTAATGGCGGTGCTTCGTCCCCTTAAGGTGGTCATTGACAATTATCCTGAAGACCTTGTGGAAGAGCTGGACGCGCTTAACAACCCGGAAGATCCGAGTATGGGGACACGAAAGGTTCCTTTCTCTCGCGTATTTTATATAGAACAGGAAGATTTCCGTGAGGACCCGCCCAAAAAATTCTACCGGCTGGCGCCCGGCCGCGAGGTACGTCTGCGATATGCGTATTTTATAACATGCGTGGAAGTGGTAAAGGATGAGCAGACAGGTGAAATTATAGAACTTCACTGCACATATGACCCAAAGACAAAAGGCGGTGACTCCCCGGACGGACGAAAGGTTAAGGCAACTCTGCACTGGGTCTCTGCTGCTCACTCAATAGAAGCAGAAGTGCATCTTTATGATTATTTATTTAATGTTGCAAATCCCAGTGACAAAAAAGAAGCTGAAGATTTCAAGGATTGTTTGAATCCAAACTCGCTGGAAACCCTGACTTTGTGCCGAGTTGAACCAAGTCTGAAAAAAGCCAGGCCCGGAAGCAGATGCCAGTTTGAAAGACTGGGCTATTTCTGCGTTGATCCGGTTGATTCATCTGAAAGCAAACTGGTATTTAACCGAACGGTAACCCTGCGCGATACCTGGGCCAAGATTCAAAAAGCCCAGAAGAAAAGACAGTGCCTAAAGTGAGCTAAAGTGCCTAAAATGCCTAAAGTTGTGGTACGCCTTCGGCGTGCTAATTGATAACATTAGGAATAGAAACAGTTACACTTTCCTATGTATTAATGACTCAAGAAATCTTTATATAAAATGGCAGAATACCTCAACTTTAGGCACTTTAATATACTTTAGCTCACTTTAGGCACTTGTAATATTTAGGCACTTAATCAAATAACGACACTGCCTTGCGCAGACGTTCCACAACTCGCTTCTGCCTGATTGCGATAAGGATATCAAACAGACCCGGCCCAACAGTCTGACCTGTAATCGCTGCACGCATTCCATTTATCAAAACTCCCGCCTTGATATCTAATTCTTCAGCCATGTCACGTATCACATTTTCGGTTTCTTCAATAGAAAATGACTCTATAGCCTCAAGCCGATCCGCCAGAATCGGGAACCACTCCTTAAGGCCATTATGTTTGAGTATGTTTTTTTTCAGCGCCTTTTTTTCTATTGGATAGTCATCGGAAAAATATGCTCTGCCAAGTGTGGCAAACTCTGTGGTAACATGATACCTGCTGCGAATAAGATCAACTGTGGCAAAAAACCAGTCGCGCTTTCCTGACTCAAATTCAGGGTCCCAGATTCCCGCCTTTTCCAGTTCCGCCTTAACATAAGGCACAATTTCTTCAACAGGAAGATTTCTTATGTAATGTGAGTTTATGCTAAGCGCTTTTGGATCTGTAAAAAATTTCGGGTCATTTTTATTGACATTAAAAACCGAATTTGCCCTGTTAAGTCCCTCTAAAGAAAATGCCTCAATAAGCTCCTCTTTTGTAAAGATATCTCTGGAATCAGGTGTTGACCATCCAAGACGGACCAAAAAGTTTACCAAAGCCCAGGGCAAAAAGCCATGATCCCGGTAAAAATGTATGGCAACCAGTTCCCCGTGCGTTCGTTTTGAAATCTTGGCTTTTTTGGGATCAAGCGTTAATGACATATGCGCAAACTCTGGAATTGGCGCACCAAGAGCCTTGTACAGCAAAATCTGCTTTGGAGTATTTCCCAATCCATCCTGACCCCGGATAACATGTGTTATCCTGTCACGTATGTCATCTACAGTATTGGAAAGAATGTAAAGAGGCTGACCGTTGGATCGAACTATTACAAAATCCTCTATGTCTTTATATTTCTTTTCTATAAATCCATATACAATGTCTTTAAAACATACAGAACCTTCAACACTGGGTACTTTCAGGCGAATCGTGCATGGAATTCCGTCTGCCTCTTTTGCAGAAACCTCTTCTGGTGTTAAATCCCGGCATGTGCCGTCGTAGTGCAATGAGCCTTTTTTCTTAAGTGCCTCTTCACGTTTTCTATCAAGCTCCTCTTTAGTGCAAAAACATTTATATGCATGGCCGGTTTCCAGGAGTTTCTGCGCGGCAGCCTGATGTTCTTTAATGAAGTGAGACTGAAAATATGGTCCTTCATCCCAGGTAATATCCAGCCATTTCAGGCTTTCAATAATTCCCTGTATGGATTCTTCGGTTGACCTTTCTACATCGGTATCCTCAATTCTCAAAATCAGCTTGCCGCCTGTTTTTTTGGCAAAAAGCCAGTTAAATATAGCTGTCCTGGCACCGCCGATATGCAGATATCCGGTCGGGCTGGGTGGAAAACGTACTATTACTTCTTGTGTCATTTTTTATCGCCTTTCTTTATATTAAGGGCTCGGTCAAAACCCGTGAACGGTTATTATAAGTTGAGCTATTAGCTGTTAGCCATTAGCGTTTAGCTTTGAAAAATCAGGGCATTACGTTAATTAGAAATAACACCCAATGGGTGAAAGTTTGTAATAGTAAAACATCCTGTAATCATTAACCTAATAGCTAACCGCTAAAGGCTAATCGCTCAATTTAGGTAACATGGAAGCCTGTCATACGCCACCACTTTTTCCTTGTCAACAGCAGCAGGTAAAATATCTCTTGCCAGCAATTATATAAATGGCATAAATATAAAACCAATTCCATTAGATATTCAAAATGAAAAGGAACGGGAAAAAGGCGAGTAAAGCTATGGAAAAAATCTTCATTGCCGATGCCATGCTTGGAAGACTCGCAAAATGGATGCGGATAATAGGATGTGATGTTGAATATTTTTCAGAAATATCGGATAATGAAATTTCAGAAAGAGCTTTTCATAGCGGGCGTGTAATTCTGACCAGAGATACAAGGTTGATCAGGAGAAAAATAAACAGAGAAAACTGTTTTTTTGTTAAATATGACCATTATCAGGATCAGCTAAAACAGGTTGTAAAAGCTTTTTCAATCGATCCAATGGAAAATCTCTTTACTCGATGCCTTTTATGCAATAAAAAGCTTCTAAATATTGACAAGATTTCTGTTGCAGACAGTGTGCCGGAATATGTTTATTATACCAAGGATATCTTTAAAACCTGTCCATCCTGCAACAGACTTTACTGGAAGGCTACGCATAAGAATAATGTAGTCAAACAATTAAAAAAAATACTGGAGTTAAAATAATTTTGTCTGAGAAAAACACTATAATTCATAAAGCAGAAGTCAGTACAAAAGGGGAAAAGTTCAGCGGAATTGTTTCATTGATTCTTGTTCAGAAAGAAAATGGCTGGACATATGAAGTCGAAGATATGACCCACGAAAATTTACCCTTAACCTGGAGAACCAAATCACCGGAAAAAGCTTCCAAAAAACTTAGGGACATTTACAAAGACGAAGTCTGGGATTTTAAGATTATAAAATAATTGACAGATTCCCTTGCCATATTGTTTTTGACCGAGCCATAGGATCGTGTTTATTTTGTTTTCGGAAAGTTACCGAAGATTGGAATTGGGAACTGCATATAACGCCCTTTCGCTCTGACATCAGGACTGCCTGATGCGATAGTCAAGAGGTGGCACTTATGTTGTTAGCCAAAACCGCCAGGGAGATTGCCGGTCATTTAATTTCGCATAATTGATTCCAATGCGGGGTCCCCGGCAGATTGATTCGTCAGGATAAGTCTGGTAAGCTTCAAGCCATAACTTTTCGCCACGAGTTACATCCCAGCCATTCAGAGTTTTGTCGATTGACATGGCCCGGCAAAGTTTGGCTGGTCCATTGGTCATATCTTTGCCATTTTTCATTCTCAGATGTTCCATCTGATCTTGCCCATCTATCGGTTTGATTGCTCTTAAAAGAACAGCACAGGGGCTATCTATGCTTTCGGTAACGATGTTCAACATATAATGCATGCCGTAAACAAAATATACATAAGCTATTCCGGCTGGTCCAAACATCACGATGTTGCGGGAAGTTTTACCTTTAGACGCGTGACAAGCGCTGTCGTCCCGGCCGATATAGGCTTCAACCTCAACTATCACCCCACTTAAGATCACATCATTAAATTTTCGCACCAGTTTTTGGCCTATTAATTCTCGGGCTACGGTAAGTGTGTCTCGATCAAAAAAACTTTGCTTTAATACCGGCATTTACTGACTTTCTATAATCTAATGACATTCGGCCTCGCCTATTACTCCCTTTATTACTTTTGTTGCTCAAACCTTTGCAAGTTTTTCAATTTCTCGAATAAGCGCAGGAAGATTGGGTCGATTGAAACTCATCTCTGCTGCAGGAATTCGGTTGTGTTTAATGTCAGGGAGCACATGCTTATGATGCGGTAACGTTGAGGCCAAATTCGGCTACAAAACGGCTGTAGTCAGACACCGACTTCTCAGTGTATTATCAATCATTTTTAATAGGCAGGCTGAATACGCAAAGTTTCAGCCAAGTCACATTGTTGAATCTGATTAGTGTAGGCTTCTTTGCGCCGTAGCCATGTCTCATAAATCCCCTTCCATCGGCTAAAATCGGCACGGATCTCATCATACTCGTCATAGCGTGCCAACTTTCCAGACATGAGTGCGGTGTAAAAATTTTCGCTGAGAACCCCATACTTCTCTTCATAGAGAGTCAAGCGACGCTCAAGCAACTTCATCTCAACAATCAGTTCATGAATTTCCATCTTTTGCCTCTCAACAAGGATAACCTCGGTGGCGGTTAATTACACTACTTTTTGTAAATTTTTGCCTCAATAGCTACAAGCCGCTATAGCTGAGCTGCTATTAAATTAATAATATAACATAAACTATTAGCTTAAGGCAATGGCATTATCGTAAGGTAAGGGCTCGGTAAAAAACAACTTGGTAGAATTTGCGCCCAAATTTGCCGTAGATTTAATCGATCCGATTGAACAAAACCGCAGGAATAGCGAGCTATTTCGAGGACTTTTGCGAATGAAGATCGGTTAAAGATATGGTGAAGTTGGGATGCAAAAATGCCAAGTTATTTTTTATCGAGCCCTAAGAGCGAGTAAAATATAGAACGAATTATCTGTTGAATATAAATCAATTCCAGCGTATATTTATAAATAGCCGTTCACGGCTTGAAACTTGAAATTGGAAATTAGAAATTGGGAAGAACAGTACAAAAGTATGAAGGCCAAATTTCTAATTTCAATGTTCCGTTAACCATAAACGGTTTGCCCTTTCAAATAATATTTGATCAAAATGCCTGGAGGTTGGCTATGTCAGGAAAAGAATCATTACCCCTTGAAGATCTTTTGAAACATCCTGAAGTTCAAAAGGTAACCAGTAATATTAACCAGGAATTAGTTGAAAGAAGAGAATATGCTCCTCCTGTATGTAAAGTTTTTACATATCCCTATACTGCCTTGAAGGATAATTCTAAATTTAGATTTGTCGTTGATAATGAAGCAAAAAAGCAATTGCCGAACATTATAGATAATAAGGTACAGAACATAACAGGGGCTAAAGAGCTGGAAGAATCTTTAAAAGAAAAATACTGCAAAAAACGTAATATCGGCATTGTATTTTCCGGAGGACCTGCGCCTGGAGGACATAATGTTATTGCCGGTCTTTATGATGCAGCAAAAAAAGCCAACCCGAAAAATAAAATTTACGGTTTTTTGCTTGGACCAGATGGAATACTTGAAAACGAGGCTATCGAAATTACCGACAGTCTTGTTGACAAGTACAAAAATCTGGGCGGTTTTACAATGCTCAAGACCGGCAGGACTAAAACAGATACAAAAGAAAAAATGGCGCTGTCAAAAGAGACATGCAAAAAGCTTAATCTTGATGCTCTTGTAATAGTAGGGGGAGATGATTCTAACACTAATGCGGCATTTCTTGCTCAAGATATGTTTGAAGACGGCATTCAAGTCATTGGTGTACCCAAGACAATTGATGGCGATATACAAGTAAAAGATGCTGATGGTAATCTTTTATGCGCTATCTCCTTTGGGTTTCATACAGCAGCCAGAGCTTTTGCAACTGCTATAAGCAATCTTTGTACTGACTGCAGTTCAGATGTAAAATACTGGCATATTTGCAAAGTTATGGGAAGAGTCGCCAGCCATTTGGCGCTTGAAGTAGCTTTACAGACCCATGCAAATATGACTCTGATCGGTGAGGATCTGGCTGACTATATTGACAAGAGGAGACTCGAAAAGGCAAAGAAAGAGGGGATAACGGATTATAGCGCTTATGGTATTACACTGCGGCGTCTTTCGCGTATAATTTGCGATGGTATTGTTAAAAGAGCTGCTGTTGGGAAAAATTACGGCGTAATTGTAATTCCGGAAGGTATTCTGGAGTTTGTTGATGAAATACAGATTTTTATAATCAAGCTTAATGCAATAATAGCTGAATATAACCAGGCACATGATGCTGATTTTCATATCGATTTCCCGCTTCTTGAAGATAAGCTGGAATATTTGCGCAGGCTGGCAAGGCTTTCGCGTGAAGATAATTCGTCTTCGATCTGGAATACAAGGGATGATGATCTTTTCAATGATATACCCGAATTCTTTCAGGAAGGGCTTTTGATCGAAAGAGACAGCCATGGGAATTTCCAGTTTTCGCTGGTTGAGACAGATAAGGTAATCATGGGACTGGTAAAAAATTATTTGAATATTCTTAAAGAAAAAGGAATTTATAAGCTGGGGATTGATAATTCTTATTATAGAAAGACTTTGTCAAAAGGCGGGCTTGATCCTGATTACTTTGGCCCCATACTTTTTAAGAACTATGATAAAGAAGAGAAGTTTTTCCTTTTAAAAGAATCCATTATATCTAAAAAAACGCTAAAACAGACTATAGTAAAAGAAGGAGCTATTCAGAAAAATGACATAATCCCTGCTCCTGTTGAGAAAATTTATAACAAATCTGTTCCAAAGTTTAAGACTCAGGTCCATTTTTACGGTTACGACGGCAGGGGAAGCGACCCCACAAGATTTGATTGTATTTATACTTATAATCTCGGATTAACTGTTTTCAGGCTGATAGCGAGCGGTGCAACCGGCCAGATAGCAGCCATAAAAAATTTAGAAATGGATTTTTCCAGGTGGGAGCCGATTGGAATTCCAATTGCTTCACTTATGCATCTTGAAGAAAAAAAAGGAAAACTATCACTTGTATTGGAAAAAAGTGTTGTGGATGTCAATTCCATATCCTTTCGAGTTGTAAAATCATTGAGAGATAAATGGCTTGCGGCAGCACCTTGTGAGGACAATTACAGAAGACCGGGGCCAATACGTTTTACCGGAAAAAGCGAGGAAGACAGGCCCATAACACTTGTATTAAATGCACTTGCAAAGCACAGTTGACAAATCATAAATATTTACCCCCAGCTCAGTGGGAACCGGCATAAATTATCGGTTTGTATCGAAAAGCCTGGACCCGCTCTTCAATGTGACATCCCTGGCAAATGTTTATTGTCACGTCACGAATGATATAAGCCGGATCCTCTGTTTCGATATGAATCTTGCCGGGCCCGTGGCAGACTTCGCACCCTGCATTTTTAAGTTCAGGTGTCTTTTCAGGACTTATAAAACCGCCGGGTTTTCCGTACCCCATGGTATGACAAGCATAGCATTCTTTGATTTCATCTTCAGTAAGACCTTTTTTCATCTTCCGCACACTTTCAAAGGAGCGGCTTTTCCTTGCATAACTCTTGAAAGAAATATACTGGGTTTCGTGGCATGGTTTACAAGAATCAGAGCCCATATACCTGTTTTCTTTTTTTTCCTCTGCAAATGAAGAAAATGGAAAAAAAAGAAAAACCAGTAAGCATAAACATAATGCAAACCACCATGGCCGGACATAGATATTGTGTATTTTTTTGTTCATAACTTACTCCTATAGACTTTCAGATAATTAATTTCACAAGGCCAGAAGGAGGAAGGCGTATTAGTTATACGTCGATGACTGATAACACAGTGAAATTATTTATCTGAAAGTCTATATACCGGATCAAGCAATTCTTGTTATAGAAATCAACATCCATATACCGATAACTATAAAAAAGATCCCTGCTCCGATTTGTATATAATTTGGAGGTAAAAGGCGACTTAACCCTGCCCCGAATAATACCGCAAGAAGGGAACTCACAATCAGGGCAAGGGCTGAGCCCAAAAATACAGAAATTTTTGAATTGTAATTAGCTGAAAGGCTTAATGTGGCTAATTGGGTTTTATCTCCAAGTTCTGCAAGAAATACTAAACCAAATGTAGTAATAAAAAGTTTAAAATCCACGCTGTTCTCCAGATAAAAGCCCCATTGCTTTTTGTACAATGTTTTCAGATGTAAATCCGAATTTTTCCATAACTATATTTCCAGGAGCGGAAGCACCGAATTCATTTATACCGATTACTACGCCATTGCTTCCTGTATAGCGTTCCCAACCCATGGAGATACCTGCCTCAACAGCGATCCGCGCAGTTACATCCGGCAAGAGTACTTTATCTTTATATTCTTGTGATGTGTTTTCAAACAGCTCCCAGCTCGGCATACTTACCACTCTGACAGAGATACCCTTTTCTTCAAGAATTTTTCCTGCTTTGAGTGTGATGTCTACTTCCGAGCCTGTAGCTATTAGTATAATATCCGGCTTGCCGTCGGAATCTGACAGAATATAAGCGCCGTTAACCAGCTTATCGGCAGAGCTGTAAATTTTCCTGTCAATAACAGGAAGTTTTTGACGGCTGAGAATTAAAGCTACAGGGCTATCCGTTGTTTGGGCGGCCAGACGCCATGCTTCTATTGTTTCTGTGGCGTCAGCAGGTCGAATTACTGTAAGCCCTGGAATAGCTCTTAAGCCGGCAAGATGCTCTACCGGCTGATGGGTTGGGCCGTCTTCGCCAACCGCAACACTGTCATGAGTAAAGATGTATATTACGGGTAACTTCATAAGTGAGGCAAGGCGTATTGCCGGCCGCATGTAATCGGCAAAAACAAAAAAAGTCCCACCATAAGGCCTGAGCCCTTTATGAAGAGCTATCCCTGACATTATTCCTCCCATAGCATGTTCCCTTACCCCGAAACGTATATTACGTCCGTCGAACATGTTTTTTTGAAAATCATGAGAAGATTTTATAATTGTATTATTTGAAGGGGCCAGATCTGCGGAACCTCCTATAAGATAAGGTATATTTTCGGAAATGGCATTAAGTATTTTCCCTGAAACAGCTCTTGTAGCTATTGGTCCTTCATTTTTTGAAAAATCAGGCAGGTTCGCATCCCATCCTTCATTTAATGAATTGTTTAATGAATCATTCAATTTTTTTGACAGAACAGGATATTTACTGCAATATTCTTCAAACTTTTCTTTCCAGATTGATTCGGCTTTTTTTCCCTTGTCAATGCATTCCCCAAATATTTTAACAACTTGCTCTGGAACATAGAAAGAAACATTTTCATCCCAGCCTAAATTCTTTTTCGTTAATCGGATTTCTTCTTCTCCAAGAGGAGCTCCATGTGCGTCAGCAGAGTCTTGTTTATTCGGGCTGCCAAAGGCAATGTGCGTCTGCAGCATAATAATGGACGGCTTTGTTGTTTCCGCTCTGGCTTCTTTAATGGCTCTATGGATATCGTCTAAATTGTTTCCGTCTTCTACTCTAATTACATGCCAGTTATAGGCCTTGAATCTCAGGCCGACATCTTCAGTAAATGTTATGTCTGTATTTCCTTCAATGGATATTGAGTTGTCATCATAGATACAGATCAACTTTGCAAGGCCCATGTGTCCTGCAAAAGATGCGGCTTCGGCGGTAATCCCTTCCATAAGGTCTCCATCACCGCATATCATGTAAGTATAATGATCTATGATTTCATAACCGGGACGGTTAAAAATTGTTGCAAGATGTCTTTCAGCCAGGGCCATTCCCACGGCATTGGTAAATCCCTGGCCCAATGGACCTGTTGTAGTTTCAACGCCGGGTGTATGACCGAATTCAGGATGTCCGGGAGTTTTGCTTCCCCACTGACGAAAATTTTTTATGTCATCCAGGGTTAAATCGTAACCGGAAAGATAAAGAAGACTGTAAAGAAGCATAGAGGCATGTCCGCCTGAAAGTACAAAGCGGTCTCTATCTGTCCATTCAGGATTTTTGGAATTATGTTTCAGAAAGCATTTCCACAGGATATAGGCCGCAGGTGCGAGACCCATTGGTGCACCAGGATGGCCGGAATTGGCTTTTTGAATAGCGTCCATGGAAAGCGTGCGGATGGTATTGATACAAAGCTCATCAATTTCTGACAAACCATTATTCATAATTAGCATCTCCTTGTTGAGAATTTTTTTCCGAGCCCTATGGAGCGGAGTGGTTTGTAGCGGCAGATGATTTATTCACCTTCACCCAAAAATTTCCACCATTTTTTTCGCGTTTCGCGGGCTTCCTGACCTTTCTCAGAACCTTTACCTAATTCTTTCTGTACCTGCTCAGATTTCTTTTCACGCTGTTTTTCCAGACCCTTTTTTGCCTTCTTGCTTTTTTCCTTAACCCTCTCTTGCTTTTCTTCTTTAATCTCTTCAGTCTGTTTAAGCCTTTTTTGCTCCATTTTTCTGATCTTTACACCTTTATCACTTGCCTCACCTTTCATTACCCTGCTCCGGGTATTGACGTGTTCTCTGACGCGTTCTCTGTTTTGCACGCCTTTGCCTGCCCCGCCAGGCCCTTTAGCAAAAGCAGGTGCTGTAAACAAAAATACCAAAGTAATCAGCGCAGCAATTAATGCTTTCATATTTTTTCTCCTATTGATAACGTTTTGTTTGAATTAGTTATCGGCAACAAAAAACAAAAAAGAGCAAGGCATATTGCCATAACTCCTTGATTTTACTGGTAGGCGGTACTGGGTTTGAACCAGTGACTTCCACCGTGTGAAGGTGGCACTCTCCCGCTGAGTTAACCGCCCAACTTAAGTTTAATAAACTTTAAAACTGTTAGTTAAGTCAAGAATTTTTTATGTCTTCATCTCCTGTTTGCTCAATGGAACAATCCCCCAGCTCTTCTATCTCTTTGGGGGATGGCAGATCTTTAAGGTCTTTTAATTCAAAAAGTTCCAAAAATTTCTTTGTGGTCGTATAGATCATCGGGCGGCCCGGAATCTCCTTGCGGCCTACAACCCGGATTAGCTTTCGCTCAAGCAGCATGCGCAGAATTCCCCCGCAGTCAACACCCCGCAAGTGTTCAATGTCGCTGCGTATCACAGGCTGTTTGTAGGCAACAATGGCAAGCGTTTCAAGGGCGGCATTGCTCAGGCGGAGAGCATTCGGTTTTAACAGGCGTCTTATCCACTGGCTGTATTCGGACCGTGTGCGGATCTGGTATCCTCCTGCGACCTCACGCAAAAAAAACCCGCCTTTACGGGCTTCATACTCACTTGAAAGTTCATTCAGAACATTACGGATCGCATTAGAGTCAGTGGAATCAAGCACTTTTTTAATGCTGTCTATTGTAAGCGAATCTTCAGCAACAAACAACAGGCTTTCAATGATGTTCTTTATATCTTCCATTATAGTAACTAGTTAGACTGAAGGTTAAAGGCTGAAGACTGTTAGGGAGCTTCGGTCTATCCACCTATAAATAAAAGAGTCTGATAACACCTGACTGGGTATGCTGGGCAATCCTGACCAGGCAGAGTTTAACCATCTCCAGTATTGCAAGAAAGGTCAGTATAACATCACTTTTTAGCACATCTGCAGAAAATAGTTCCTCAAAGGTTATCGAACCTTTATCTTCAAATATATCAACCAGCCTGGAAATCTTGTCTTTTACAGACATCTTGTCGGCAGTGATGTCTATCCTCTGATCTTCGGATATATTTTTAAGTATTTTCTGAAATGCATCAATAAGCTCGAACAGGCCTACACTTATGACTTCATCATCCTGGTCCGATAAAAAATCTTTTATGTCGGACTGTCTGATAAAAGTAGTGTCTCCAAGCAGATTTCTTTCGGCTAACTGCTCGGCAGCAGACTTCATCTCAAGGTATTCAAGAATAGGCCTTGCAATTTCCATTCGGGGATCTTCTTCGTCTTCACCCTCATGCACCGGAAGAAGCATCCTTGACTTTATCTGGGCCAGAATCGCAGCCATCAATATAAAATCGCCGGCAAGGTCTATGTTCAAAGACTTCATCAAGTTCAGACAGCCAAGGTACTGATCCGTGATCAGAGAAATCGGAATGTCGTATATATCCACCTCATTTTTCTTGATAAGATGAATAAGAAGATCCATTGGGCCTTCAAATACATCATCCAGCAATACTTTATAAGGCTTTTCCAACATATTTAAGTAACGGTTTACGGTTGTCGGTTTACAGTTTACAGTTTTATGTTTTGACCTAAGATGAGCGATTAGCTCTTATTATTTCAGATAGTTACCATCGATTCGATTTTTACCCATTGGGTGAAATATTGATGTTTAGCAATATATTGAAATCATTGTGCTAACCGCTAAAAGCTCAATTGAGGTTTGATCAACCGTGAACTGTAAACCGTAAACCGTGAACTGTAAATCGTTGTTTATACTTTAACTACCGACTTTACCTCTTCCATGGTTTTCTGAGCGATTTTTCTTGCCTTGTTACTTCCTGCCTCAAAAATTTCGTCAAGAAGCTCTGGTTTGCCCTCATAATATTCTCTTTTTTCGCGAATAGGTTCAAG
>JAUWFS010000040.1:0-18139 GCA_030606805.1 Deltaproteobacteria bacterium | reverse complement strand
AAAAACTCATTATGAAATTAACCTGAAATATTTGGATGGATATGGGTTTGTTATAGGTTAACGGGGTTTACTTTTTTTTTCCTATGGGGTATAAATAATGAATCTGGTTTACAGTTAACGGTTTTATGCTTTGATCAACTGTGAACTGTGAACCGTAAACGATTACAATTTTGGTACGCCTGGCAGGATTCGAACCTGCGACCTACGGATTAGAAGTCCGTTGCTCTATCCATCTGAGCTACAGGCGCACATAAACTATTATAAATAAAAATATCACATGTTCTATTGTATGTCCATAAAAAATAAGGCTTAAATAATAGAGTAGCCGAGTAGTCAACCAATATCAAAATGAAGAAAAAAAAACAGTCAATAAAAAAAGATAAAAAGAGTATTACCGGGGAAAAAGCTAAAAAAACTATTGCCGGCAAAAAGAAGGCTGCTAATAATTCCGCAAGCCAGTCTTCTGAAAATACGCTTGTCAAGTTTGACCCCCTTCAGAAATATTTGCAGGAAATCAGTAGATATAAGCTTCTTACAAGAGAAGAAGAAAGGGAACTTGCTATAAGAGTACGCGAGCATGGTGATAAAGAAGCAGCATACATTCTAGCCACTTCCAACCTCAGACTTGTAGTAAAGATCGCACTGGAATTTCAGAGAATTTGGATGCAGAATCTTTTAGACCTGATTCAGGAAGGAAATATCGGGCTTATGCAGGCTGTAAGAAAGTTCGACCCTTATAAGAATGTTAAGTTTTCATATTATTCTTCTTTCTGGATAAAGGCATATATTCTTAAGTTCATAATGGACAACTGGCGCCTTGTAAAAATCGGTACGACACAGGGGCAGAGAAAACTTTTTTTTAAATTAAAAAAGGAAAAACAGAGACTTATAGATGAGGGGTTTGATCCAAAGCCTAAGCTCCTTTCGCAAACATTGGGCGTTTCAGAACGAGAAATTGTGGACATGGAACTGAGGCTGAATGGTTGGGATGTATCTTTAGATGCGCCCTTAAAAGAAGATTCAGATACTGAGAGGATTGAATTTTTAAGCACTGAGGATGAATCTATAGAGGAAAAAGTGGCCAAAAAGGAAATCGAGGAACTCCTTCATAATAAGATTGAAATATTCAAAAAGAAAATGAATAAAAGAGAACTCGAAATATTTAATTTGCGCATTTTTTCCGATGATCCAGCCACATTACAGGAGATTGGCGATCGCTATGGAATATCAAGGGAGAGAGTTCGACAGATTGAGAAAAGTCTAATAAAGAAGTTAAGAGAATTTTTTAAACGCGAAGTATCTGATTTTGATTCTTATGCTTTTAAAGATGAAGGAATATTATAAATGAAGTCGAAGTTATTCAGAGTATCTATTTTATTTATAGCCTTCTTGTTTTATCCGGCTTGTACTTTAATTAAGTCGATAGCTCCGGGCGATGAAGTGCCGGTTAAAAAAACTGAAAATCGTTATTATAACTATATAGAAGCTCATCTGAACATAAAGAAAAATAATTTAGATAAAGCTATCTATTACCTGACTAAAACGATTAAAGACGACCCTGAAAATTTATATTTACAAAGAGAACTTGCGATTTTTTACCTTATGCAGAAAGACAATTTAAAAGCACTGAAGATTGTTAAAAATATTATAGACAAAAATCCAGGCGATATAGAAGCTCTTATTATGTATGGTAGAATTAAACAGAGCCTGGAGCAAATCGATGATGCTAAAGAAGCATATGAAAAGGTCATTGCCAATGATCCGGCCCAGAAAAAAATATATTTGATTCTTGGTGGTATTTATATGGAAGAAGGCGATTTGGTCAAAGCCTTAAAGATATATAAACAGTTGGTTGATAAATATCCTGAATTTTATGCAGGGTATTTTTTTATTGGAAAGATTTATGCTGAACATGGCAAAATAGTTGATGCTGAAAAAGAATTTCTAAAAGCATTAGATTTGGAGCCGGACCTTGAGGAAGTCAGATTCGAGTTGATTGAACTTTATAAAAGTCTGGGGGAAGAACAAAAAATTATTAAAACATACAAAGAAATTCTGGAAATAGATTCAAATAACATCAGAGCTGCCCTTGAGCTTGGTCTTCTTTATTATAAAAATGGAATGATTAAAGATTCAGACAACCTATTTAATGACCTGGCTGCAAAAAGCTTGTCTGATTCTGAAGTTATAAAAAAAGTCGTTCAGATATGTTTGGATAAAAAGAGATATAATGATGCTATTATTGCCATAGAAGGAATGTTAAAGAGTTTGCCCGGCAGTTCAGATATTCATTATGCCGCAGGCATGGCATATAATGCAATTAATGATAAAGAAACAGCAATAGTCCACTTTAAACAGGTGCCGCAAGATTCAAAATTTTATCAAAATTCAGTAATACAGATTTCTTTTCTATATCGGGATTTGGGAAAAATAAGGGAAGCTATTAATTTTTTAGAAAATCTAATAAAAAATATTCCTGACAAACCGGAACTAACGCTTTATCTTGCTTCGTTTTATGAAGAGAATGAAGAGTTCTATAAGGCTGAAAAAGTTCTTAAGAAAGCAATCGAAATTGATCCAGAGAATATTGAACTCCATTTCCGCCTCGGAGTTGTTTATGACAAGTGGGATAAAAAAGACGCTGCAATAGAATCGATGAAGACGGTTATAAGCCTTGAGCCTCATAATGCAAATGCTTTGAATTACGTAGGTTATATCTATGCAGAGCTTGGGATAAATCTTGATGAAGCCGAACGTCTTATAAAAGAAGCATTAAAGCATATGCCTGATGATGGTTATATTACTGACAGCCTGGGATGGATATATTACAAAAAAGGACGTTACAAAGATGCGCTTAAACTTCTGAAAAAGGCGATAGATTTGGCTCCTGATGATCCAACTATTTTGGAACATCTGGGCGATGTTTATTTAAAAATGACTAATAAAAAAAAGGCTCTTATGTTTTACGAACGTTCTCTATTGAAAAGAGAAAAGGATAGGGCGGATATTGAGAAAAAGATTCAGGATCTGAAGTGACGGCTTCGTAAAAAAGCCATTAGCCATTAGCGGTTAGCTCTTAGCTAAAGGCTAACCGCTAAAAAACGGTGTTTTGAGTTTTCGTCCAACCACTAAGTTACACGAGTTTATCGAGTGAAACACGTAACCATATTACTTATCGCTGTTTTTTTTTCCGCATGTTCTTCTTTTACGGGAAGAATTGTTGAGGAGCCTCCTGAATTATCAGACCCAGCCGCTATAATCGAAGTTAATAATCTTATTTCAACTATTAGACTTAAAAACAGAAACCTTAAAACATTTAAAGGCATTGGCAAAATAACATTTTGGGAAGAAGATAAAAAAAGTATTGCTTCAGGCATTGCATGGGTTGGGTCTGACCCCGACATGATACGAATAGCCATTTTGAACATTTCAGGCCAACCTTTATTAAGCCTCGCAAATGACGGGCAATGGTTTTATTTTTTATCCCATACTGATAATAGCTTTTACAAGAAACGCTCTTCATATTCCAACCTGAAAAAAGCAATTCAAATACCTATAAAACCTGTTGAAATAGTATCATTACTCGCCGGCCGTATTCCGCTTTATGAATATCATGCAGCTAATATTATCAGAAATAAAGAGCAGGGATATGTAATTGTTTTAAAAAAAAGAAGTGGAAATGTGATTCAAAAAATTTATCTTAATGAAGATAAAAAAGATATCAAAAAGATTGAGTTATTTGATGGAAATGAAAAATTATTATATTTTGTAGTAATTGATAGCCTGCAAAAGATAAATAAATATCATGTTCCTTTGAAGCTAAGTGTATCAAGCGATAATGGCAATGGATTCAAGATTGATGTTCACAAATACTGGGCAGATGTTTCTGTTAATCCATCGATGTTTGTGCTGGCACCGCAGTAAGGAGTTTTGTAGCGGTTCACGGTTGTCGGTTATACAGTTCACGGTTTACAGTTATCGGTTCACGGTTAAAAAAACAGAAGGTTTATAAATATTGCACAAGGATCGGCTGCGGAGAACACAGATTTATATTTCACGAGAGGTTAATATATTTTCTGATTTAGATGCGAAAGAATTAATTCAAGAGTTGAAATCAATATCCAAAATGCTTCAATCGTTGCATAGTTCATTGGAAAAACTGTGAACTGTGAACCGACAACTGTAAACTATTACTTTTATGATTGATTCAAAAAAAGTTATTGCCATAGAGGCACGTCTTAGAGATTGCAGGAATGTAATTACTTTGGGAGTTCGACCAAATTTTTCTGATTACAGCTCTCAAGAGGCGGATTTAATTAGAAGCGCAAAAAAAATATATTACCCGACAACTTTTTATGCAGATCTGTTTGATGCAATGGGAAAAAGCACTTTCCCAAGTTATCACACATACAAGTGTGTTCAGGATAAGATTAAACAGACAGCGTTGTTTGATCTGCTGGAGATATCTCATCCCAGAACGCGGGTGTTTTACGGAAAGCGTCAGAAACCCACTATTACAGAATATTTTAAATTTCCTTTTATTGGTAAAGTAGCAAGAGGATCCGCCATGGGGAGAGGGGTTTACCTTATAAAAAATAAAGATGACCTTTTTTCCTACTTAAATATTGTTACTCCTGCTTACATTCAGGAATACATACCATCAGAACGCGATATAAGGGTAGTTGTTATTGGAAATAGAATAGTTCATGCTTACTGGCGGATAGCACCTCCATCTGATTTCAGAAGTAATGTCTCAGTGGGAGGGAGTATTAGTTTAGACCCTGTTCCAGAGGAAGCCCTTGATCTTGCACTTCATACCGCACAGAGCTGCAAATGGAATGATGTAGGCATTGATATCTGTAAGTATAAAAACAAATATTATGTTCTTGAAGCAAATATGAAATATGGGAAGGAAGGCTTTCGAAGGGCAGGAATAGATTATATTAAACTCATGGAAGATATGATTGAAAATAAGGAGCTATAGACTTTTCAGATAATTAATTTCACAAGGCCAGAAGGAGGAAGGCGTATTAGTTATACGTCGACGACTGATAACACAGTGAAATTGTTTATCTGAAAGTATATATAATAAAAATGCTTTTGGATAATATAAAATTGGCTTTAAATCAGCGGGAAGCTGAGTCATTATCTCCTTTAGCTGTTTTAAACTCCAAAGGCTTTCGTCGTTCACATGAAGAAAAGCTTAAACATGGATATCGTCAGGCCTTTTCTCTCGATGTCGATAGAATTCTTCATGCTCTTGCATATACAAGGTATATTGATAAAACCCAGGTGTTTTATCTTATTGAGAACGACCACATAACTCACAGAGTGCTGCACGTTCAGCTAGTATCCAAGATAGCCAGAACAATAGGTCGTTTTCTTGGATTAAACGAGGATCTTATTGAGGCAATATCTCTTGGGCATGATATTGGGCATACTCCTTTCGGGCATGATGGTGAAAGGTTTTTGTCTGAGATATGCGAATCTTGCGGCATTGGATATTTTTTACACAGCGTTCAGGGCGTGCAGTTTTTAGACAGGGTAGAACGAAAAGGAAAGGGATGGAATCTATGTCTTCAGACTCTGGATGGAATACTTTGTCATGATGGAGAGATACATAATGAAATGCTTAAGCCTGAGCGAAATAAAACCTTTAAAAAATTAGATGAAGAGATTGCAGCAAAAAAAACTGCGCCGGATATGCAACTGATTCCCATGACTCTTGAGGGCTGTGTTGTACGCATGGCAGATACCATCAGCTACGTTGGAAGAGACCTGGAAGACGCCATAAGATTGAAAGTAATTAAACGTTCCGATATTCCGGAGGATATTGTAAAAATTCTGGGAAATACGAACGGAACAATTGTATATAATCTTGTTACGGATATTATAGAAAACAGCTTTCAAAAATCATATACAGCATTTAGTCCTGAAATATCTGATGCCCTGAAAAGCCTGAAGGGTTTTAACCTCAAATATATCTACATGAATTCAAAAATTAAAACCAACCAGGAAAGAATAAAAGAACTTTTTAAAATGCTTTTTGAAAGATATCTTAATGATGTTGAAAACGAGAATCATTCGTCAGTGATTTTCACAAGATTTTTAGAAGATATGGCATACGATTATATTGAAAATCACAGCAAAGAAGAAATTGTAAGAGACTTTATTGCCGGTATGACGGATAAGTATTTCTTGAGACAGTGCCCAATTGAAATGAGGCCGAAAATTCAAATAAAGTAATAACAGTTTACGGTTCACGGTTTACGGTTAACAGTTTTATGTTTTGATCAACCGTAAACTGTGAACCGTGAACCGTAAGGCATTAGAATTATATGCATAAAAGCCGTACCTACCGCAATCTGGTAAAAAAAAATGATCTGGTCTCCTTTAATGTGGTCGTTAAAGAAACAGATTTGTTTATACATGCAGGGGAAATCCTTGCGGATAAAACAACGGAATTGGTTTTGAAATATAGAGGATATATTGAGAGTTATATTAACAGGTATCCTGAATTTGAAAAAACACTTAAACCGTGGCAAATTAACGGTCCTGCACCGGGCATAGTCAGAGATATGGTAAATGCCGGCAATAAAGCAGGTATTGGGCCGATGGCTGCGGTTGCCGGCGCAATTGCAGAATATGTCGGACTTGATCTTTTATCATCTTCTGATGAAGTTGTTGTAGAAAATGGAGGCGATATTTTTTTAAAGACTAATGAACCGGTTAAAATAGGTATTTTTGCAGGCAAATCTCCATTAAGCTTACGTATTGGATTTCGAATAGATTCAATAAAAAAACCTGTTGGTGTGTGTACATCATCAGGCACTGTCGGACATTCATTAAGCCTTGGCAATGCTGATGCTGTATGTGTATTGTCAAAATCATGCCCTCTTGCCGATGCAGCGGCAACCTCAATAGGCAATCATATTAAATTAAAAGCTGATATCCCAAAGGCAATTGATGTTGGGAAAAATATTGAAGGGATTGATGGTATTGCAATTATTATGGGTGACGAAATAGGCTTATGGGGAAATTTGGAACTAATAACTGTAAATAGTCGAGCAGTTAACCAATCGACCAAGGTCAAAGAGAAAAAAAGGTTGAGTTTCATAACGGAAAAGAGTAAAAAAACAGGTATCGGGAATCAGGCGTTGGGTAACAGTAAAACAGCTTTTTCCTAAATGAAAACTGGTTCGTTTTAGATAAAAAATTTGTTTCTTTGAACGTAAAGCTATGCATTATGTTTTTAGATCTAACGACTTGACATGACAGGAGAAACAATATGAGAAAGTTTAAGATCGGTTTCTGGGCAATTATTTTTGGATTATTTGGAATAGTTATTTTTCAGAATCAGGATTTTTTTATGGCAAAACAAATTTTGAGCATAGATTTTATCTTTACAAAGTATGAGACACCTGAATTGCATAGAGCAATCCTTTTTGGTGGAATTTTTTTGACAGGATTTATTATCTCATATATATTTACGCTGATCGACAGGCTCAGATTCAGAAAAGTTGTAAAAAGCCTTGGAGCTGAAATAGATTCACAAAATGAAAATATAACATTACTTATAAATGAATTAGAATCAGTAAAAGGCGGTTCATCCGGCAATAACAAAGAAAAAGAGGAGGAAGAAGAGCAAAAGATTGCATGAATCTTTCTAAAGTAACTCCCATGATTAAGCAGTACTTATCCATCAAGGAAAAGTATGCTGATTCAATACTTTTTTATCGAATGGGAGATTTTTATGAAATGTTTTTTGAGGATGCAAAGACCGCATCCAAGATACTTGAGATAACTCTAACTTCAAGAAACAAGAAAGACGAGTATCCAATTCCAATGTGCGGTATTCCTTTCCGTGCCGCACAAAATTATATTGCACGACTGATAGACAATGGCTGCAAGGTAGCAATATGTGAACAAGTTGAAGATCCAGCGGCATCAAAGGGGCTGGTAAAAAGAGATGTGGTCAGAGTTATCACCCCTGGGATGATTTTAGATGACGAATTATTAGACGAAAAATCAAATAATTATATTCTTGCTATAGCCTGCGACAATGCCATTGGCCTTTCATGTTTAGACATATCAACCGGAACTTTCAGGGTGTATGAATCTAAAGACTTTCATTCAGTTATAGATGAAGCCCTTCGCATATCCCCAAGTGAAATTTTACTCCCCGACTCAATAAAAAACGCCCCCCTTTTTTTTCAGATCAATAATGCTTTATCAGAAAAATCTATAACCTTTTTAGATGACAAAGTTTTTGAGCATAGAAAAGCCAGGGAACGGCTTATAAAACAATTTAAAACAGCTTCACTTGAAGGGTTTGGATGTGAAAAACTAAAGTCAGGTGTCAGTGCTGCCGGGGCACTTATATTTTATGTACTGGATACCCAGAAGCAGCAGCTTGATCATATTACCGGAATAGAAACATACAAATTAAGTAATTATCTTGTAGTTGATGACATTAGCTGCAGAAATCTTGAGCTTATAAAAAATATTCGTACTGGTTCAAAGCCCGGCACGCTTATCAATATAATTGACAGGACAATAACTTCCATGGGAGGCAGGCTGCTTAAAACATGGATAAGATACCCCCTGATTGACATACATAAAATAAAATTAAGACACGATGCTGTTGAAGAGGCAAAAGACAATATACAAGTACGCAAAAGACTGAGAGAAAGTTTAAAATCGGTTTATGACCTCGAACGTCTAAGCAGTAAGATATCTATGGGGCATTCAAATGCACGTGATCTTATTGCTTTAAAACAGTCAATTCAAAGTCTGCCGGAGATCTGTTCGGCTCTTTCGCTTTTTCAATCAGAACTTTTTAAATTGACATTAAACCCTGATCGGCTTTATGAGCTGGCAAATCTTATAGATAGTTCAATCCGGGAAGATGCGCCGCTTACGATCAATGAAGGCGGAATAATCAAGAAGGGTTATAATAAAGGATTAGACGATTTTATAAATCTCAGCCGGGAAGGCAAAGGCTGGCTTGCACGGTTAGAAGCTACTGAAAGAGATGCAACAGGAATAAACTCAATCAAGGTAAGATATAATAAAGTATTCGGATATTATATTGAAATCCCAAAAACTCACTCAGAGATCGTTCCAGCTAATTATGTACGCAAGCAGACTTTAGTAAATGCAGAACGTTACATTACCGACGAACTCAAAACATACGAAAAAAAAGTCTTAGATGCGGAAGAGCGAAGATCGGCGCTTGAATATGAAATATTTAATGAAATACGCGAACAGGTCATAACAAATAATAAAACCATCCAGAATACCGCACAATTTTTAGCCGGACTTGATTGTCTGCTTAATCTTGCTGAAATAGCAGATCAGAATGACTATAACAGGCCGCAGATCAATACTGATGGCCGTATTATAATTGAAGACGGGCGTCACCCCGTAGTGGAAAAAATGATAGCCGGCGAACGATTTGTGCCTAATTCCATCAATATCGATAATGATGAAAACCAGATAATCATTATTACCGGTCCCAACATGGCAGGCAAATCAACTGTTCTCAGGCAGGTGGCTCTTATAGTGCTTATGGCGCAGATGGGCTCATTTGTCCCCGCAGAAAAGGCCTCTATAAGTGTAACAGATAGAATATTTACCCGTGTAGGAGCGCTTGACAATCTTTCTTCAGGGCAGAGCACTTTCATGGTAGAGATGGAGGAAACAGCCAATATCTTGAATAATGCAAATGAACAAAGTCTTGTTATCATGGATGAGATCGGCAGGGGTACAAGCACCTTTGACGGTTTAAGCATAGCCTGGGCAGTAGCGGAATACCTGCATGATTTAAATCAAAAAGGAGTTAAAACTCTATTTGCAACACATTACCATGAACTGACTGATCTGGCGCAAAAAAAACATAGAATAAAAAATTATAATATTGCAGTAAAGGAATGGAATGATGAAATAATTTTTTTGAGAAAGCTGGTTGAAGGTGGTACAAACCGAAGTTACGGTATTCAGGTCGCACGTCTTGCAGGTCTCCCAGAACATGTTATAAAGCGTGCGAAAAAAATTCTTTATAATATAGAGAACAGGGAAAACAAATTAAACGGCTTCTCTATCCAACCTGACAAACGGCAGGCAAGTATTATGGGCGACCATGATAAACAACAGGTACAGCTTAATCTGTTTAGACAACCTGAAACTTTTATAATTGAAAAGCTGCAGCAGCTTGATATATCCAAAACAACTCCTATTGAAGCACTTAATTATCTTAATGAACTTAAGGAGAAACTAACCCGGATAAACCGGAAATCCGAAGCACAAAATTCGAAACTCGAAACAAATCCAAATACTAAATGTTCAAAACTGTAGTAGCCGTCTTGAGCGCGATTAAATATGCCTTCGGCGGACACTGTCGTTTTTGATTTTGAATTTTTGTCATTCGATATTGTTTCGGATTTCGATATTCGGATTTCGAATTTTTTTTTGCCAGAAAAAACACGAATTTTAGAGCTAAGATACTAAAAACATAGATAGGTTATTGGGCTAATCCCTAATCCCCGATCCCTGAACCCTGTTTTAATATTATGCTGAATAAAAAAAACATATTATTTTGTTTACTCATCTGCTGCTATGCTCTTGCAGTCTTGTGGCCCTGCAAGTCATTTGCAATCACGGCAAAGGATAAATATTTTAAAGCCGAAACCTGTTATAAGAAACTTCGCAATAACTCAAAAAAATATAAATACAGAGATAACTGGCTGCGTTGCATTGAGAAGTTCCAGGCGGTTTACAAACATGATCCAAAAGGTTCATGGGCGGCAGCAGGTCTATATATGTCGGGGGAGCTTTATGGTAAACTATACAAAATTTCATCAAAAGAGTCAGACAGGAAAGAAGCCATTGATATCTTTGAGCGCATAGTAAAGCAGTTCCCAAAAAGCGAATACAAGGATAAAGCTATAAAAAAGATTCGTGTTTTTTCAAAAAAAGAAACAAAGAAAAGCTCAAAAAAAATAAAAGTATCTATTAAAAAGAAATCACTTCCTGAAAAAATAAAAGTATCTACTAAAAAAAAGTCACTTTCTGAGAAAAAAAAGCTCAAAAAAAATATTAAGCCATCCAAAACAGATGAAATCGTTACTATAACCGGCCTCAGATACTGGTCCAATCCAAGCTATACTCGAATTGTTATCGATGCGGATAAAGATACAACATATAATCACAGACTGCTGAGAAAAGACCCATCAATTCAAAAACCTAAAAGACTTTATGTTGATTTGCAAAACAGCAGACTGGGAGATGGGATAAAAAAGACAATTCCCATAAATGACGATTTGCTGAGTGATGCAAGAGCCGGCCAGTTTACCGCAGATATGGTTCGAGTCGTAGTTGATATAAAGTCTTTTAAAACCTATAAAATTTTTTCTCTTAAAAACCCATTCAGAATTGTTATTGATGTCTGGGGAACGGAAGCAAAGAGAAAAACATCAGAGTTAAAGACCGCTGAGAAGGACAAAAAGTTTACATCAAGCGCTTTGGCAAAACAGCTCGCCCTTGGAGTTAACCGCATAGTTATAGATCCAGGTCATGGCGGGCGTGATTTTGGTGCATCAGGATATCTTAAAGGCGTTTATGAAAAAGATGTTGTTCTTAAAATAGCCAAGATGCTTGCAAAAAAGATTCGTGAAGAGGTGCAATGTGAAGTGTTTCTTACCAGAACTCGTGACCGGTATTTAACTTTGGAAGAAAGAACAGCTATTGCAAACACAAAAAATGCAGACCTTTTTATATCAATACACACAAATGCCGCAAGAAGCAGGAGGGCATTCGGAATTGAGACTTATTTTCTTAACCTTGCTACAGATGATGAATCCATTTTAGTTGCCGCGCGTGAAAATGCCACATCTACAAAAAATATAAGCGATCTTCAGACAATCTTAAGTGATCTAATGCAGAATGCGAAAATAAATGAATCCAGCCGTCTTGCCGGCCATGTCCAGACAGCTTTGTGCAACTGTCTAAAAAAGAATAAATATAGCAGAATAAATAATAAAGGAGTTAAGCAGGCGCCGTTTTATGTTCTTCTCGGAGCTCAGATGCCTGCCATCCTGATAGAAACCTCATTTATAAGTAATCCAAAAGAATGTAAAAGATTAATAAATTCAAAATATCAGGAACGATTGTGCGAGGCCATAGTCAATGGGATTAAAAAGTATATTAAGGAAACAAATCCAAACTATTTAGGTAGATTAGGTGAAAGGTAGAAGGCTGAAGGTAGAAAGACATTTCATTTGACGTAACAGTTTACGGTTTACAGTTCTCACAACTGAGCCTCTTGCTTCTTGTTAGCCTCTGGCTGATATTTTTTTGATCAACCGTTAACTGTGAACCGTAAACCGTAAACGATTACAGTTCTGACAATATCTTCCTCGCCTCCTCGGAACCATCAAAACCGTCATCAATACTAAGAGCCTTTTCAAGTTCAACTTTAGCGAGTTCTTTATTCTCTTTTTTATGGTAGGTTAAGCCAAGATGGAAATGAACCATTGGATTTTCAGGTATCTTTTCCAGGCTGTCTGTGAATTCCCTTTCGGCGCTATCATATAGGCCTTTTTTGTAGTAAACAAATCCCAGAGTATCCATTACTCCAGGATCGTCCGGAAGCTTTTCTTTTGCCATTTGAGAAAGAGCCAATGCTTCATTAAGGTTTTCGTCTCTCAATGCGAGCAAATATGCCAAATTGTTTGCTGCGGGTGTAAAATCCTGATTTATATCAAGCGCTGCCCTGTAATGTTTTTCCGAGAGATCAAAACGTTTCTGCATGTCGTAAATAATTCCAATAAGCATATGAGGGCCTGCCTGTTTGGGATTTTTCTCAAGAATGGCTTTGTATTGTTCAACGGCTTTATCCTGTTTCTTATCAAGAATATATATTTTAGCCAGAGAATAATACGGCTTTAAAAAATCCGGATATTCTTCTAAAGCCTTTTTAAATGATTCTTCTGCTTTAATTTTTTTCTTCTGAGCTAAGTATAGCCCACCTTTTAAATCATGAACTATTGCTAAAAGTGCAGGATTATCTTTTACGATTTCTATCTGTTTTTCACATTTATTGATTGCAGTGTCGAACTCTTTTTTCGCAGCATGAACAAGTACAATATTGGCAAACACATCCATGAGTTTATTGTTTATTGACAGAGCCTTTTCAAAGTTAGATAGAGCAAGATCATATTTTTTTTGAAAACGATTAATAAGGCCTATTCTGAAGTAAGCTGCTGGATTATCCGGATCTATCTTTATCAATGATTCAAACATATCCTGTGCGTTTTTAAACTTACGCTGATTCATATATGCATTGCCGGCAATAAGTTTTGCTTTGTAATTATTCGGCAGAATTGCAATAACATCTTTGCTCTCTTTTATAGCTAAATCAAAATTGCGCTCACGGAGATAAATTTCTGCTAAAAGTATTTTTGCTTTCATGTATTTTGGTTTTAATTCAATTGCCTTCACAATGGCTGTTTTTGCTATTTGATGTTCATTTTTTCCAATATGAGCAAGCCCTTTGAAATAATGGGCGCGCGCAGACCCAGGTTCTTCTTTAATTAAAATGTCGAATAATTCAATTGCTTCCGAAAACTTTTGTTTTAGAACAAAAACTTCTCCTTTAAGCATTCTGGTCGGAAAATACTTCGGTCTTTTTTCTAAAATATTATTTATATAATTTTCTGCCTCATCAATATTTCTATTCTTAAAAAGGAATCTGGCTATTGTATCCATAATTCTAATATCTTCGGGATGTATATCAAGCGCTTTATTAAACATTGATAAAGCTTTATCCTTGATACCGGAACTATCATAAAATCCAGCTATAACCATATATGGTTTTATATTTTCCGGATCAGTTTCAATTGCTTTAAGATATGCTTTTTCCGCCTTATCCTTGTTTTTCTGTGAAAAATAAAAGTTGCCGAGAATAATGTAAAGATCAGCATTTCCAGGATTAAGCTTAATGGTTTGTTTTATTTCGACTTCTGCACTATCATAATCTTTTTTATTTAAATAGAAACTGAAAAGAGAAATACGTGGCTGTAAAGAATCGGGGGAAATATCAATTGCCGCCTTTAATTTTTTTTCAGCCTCTGTAAGCTTTCCCTGACGAGCCATAACACGGGACAACCCAATATAAGCACGGACTTGTTTGCTATCGAGCCCAATAACCTTTTCAAATACAGTGGCGGCTTCATGCAGATTTTTTTCCTGATCCAATATGCCGGCTAGTACCAATAACGCCTCTATATTATTCGGCTCTATATTTAAAACTAAATCAACTTTTTCCCTGGATTCTTTAAATTTTTTTCCAAGAAAATAAAAACCAGCCAGTTTTAACTGAACATCAGTGTTGTCAGGATCTAGTTTTGCAAGCATTAAAAATGTTCTAAAAGCCTCTTGAGCATTTCCAAGTTTAAGATAGGTTTCACCTAAGTTCGAATATGCCTCGATATATTCTTGATCAATTTGTATAGCATTTTTTAACTCAATTTCCGCGCTTTTGTATTCTCCTTTTTCAAAATAGGTTTTACCTTTTTCGAGATAAGTCAGTTTTTTTTCTTCATCAGACGAGCATCCATATATTGTAATTAGTGCTAATAAACCAACCATACAAAAAATCTTAAAATACCCCATTTAAAAACCTCCATGAATAGTTGAGGAGTTATTTGTGAATTTTAAAAGTATATCTTTAATAACAATTTGAATCAATAAATAAATTGTAAGCGTTTACGGAAGGCGTTTCCGCTGCAAGCGTGATTAACCGGAGGGATCCAGCTTAGGAACGTGGACGAATTAACTTCCTCAAGTAGGCGCACAGATTTGGGTCGAATTTGTTCGATCTCAGATCACAAAAGTTGAAGGAATAGCGAGCTATTTAAATATTTTTGTGATTTGAAACCGGACAAAGGCGGCCTGAAGCTGTGATGTATAGTTGGGGAAGTTATTTCGTCCACGTTCCTTAGTTTATAGCTGCCGAAACAGTTGCGAATGAAGTCCTGCGTTCAATAAAACATCTTCGATCTTTATTTTTTTTCCCATCTATTTTTATGATTTTCATACTACCTTCGGTCGTCCTGCGATCCAATCCATTTCTACGATCTATTTTACTTCTGCGGTCCTTATTTGATCTTCGTGCAGGAATGTGTTCAGTATAAGAAAATTGTCGCCTGTCAATACCCGAACGTCTGCCACCATAATCTATTATTGTTAAAACAGCAGATGCAATGCTCAAAAAATTAACTCCTTATTTTAAAGTTTCGGCTGAAGATGTGAAAAATCAAATTTATTTACTGAAATTTCTGAATCAAATTAAAACTTTAATGGATATAATTATCTTATAATAACAAGCAATTAGCATGCCAGCATATTAAAGTTACAGGAAAAAACAATTAAACAATTAGCTTAAAAACTTCAACTTCAATTAGTTATGGAGACATAATATTTTTTATTTTTATAAAATTGAGGTAATTATGATTTTAAAATATGTAATTAATTACATAAAAATTGTGTAATTATTGAAAAAAATTATGAAATAAACTTCACAGTTGGAGTTATAAATATATTTGTAGCTGTTCCGTGAACGCTTACAATTTTGTTTATCCTGTTATCCTGTCAGATTCTTTTTTAAAAGGCTAAATTGTTACAATTATTTTAACATGTTGACTAAAGCTCAAGTTGTTTGTATTTTAAATTAAGAAAAGATCTGTCGCAATAGGTTGCAACAATTCACAGTTTGCTAATTTTAGAGATATTAATTTGTTATGCCGATCTTTTATTGCAAAATGACTGAGCCTGGCGGTCGTATTGTCGAAGAAACAATTACTGCTGATTCAAAAGCGATACTTATAAAACGCTTGAAAAAGGAAGGAAATTTTGTTCTGGAAATTCGAAGAGAGGAAGAGTTCGGCAGTCTTAAAAAAGAAATCAGTCGAAGACGTATTAAAGCAAATGACCTCCTTTCTTTTAACAGAGAATTTTCAGTCCTTATCAGAACAGGGCTTTCTATAGTTGCAGCTCTTGATGTAGTAATTGAGAAGGGCGAGGAAAGTGAACTATCTAAAATATTAAAAAAAATCCGGGACGATATAACTGCTGGTGAATCCCTGTCAGGGGCATTCGGGAAATACTCTAATATCTTTTCAAAACTATATGTTGCTTCACTTCAGGCAGGAGAGAAAAGTGGTAATATACCACTTGCTATATCGAGATATATCGAATACATAAAAAAAATGTCGGATATAAAACAGAAAGTCATTAGTGCTTCCGTTTATCCATTAATATTAGTTATGGCTTCGTTTTTTGTTCTTTTATTTTTATTAATATTTGTTGTGCCTGTTTTAACCGAAAGCTTTTTAGAGTCCGACACTCAGCTTCCGTTTATTACGGTTATACTTGTGAACTTCAGTACTAGTCTGAAATCAATGTCATAAACTTAACGACATGGTTTATTGTTCATATAGAATGCCCGAGTGTGCATCTTATGATTGCGCTTGAATTTGCGACCGGGCCGAATGGGTTCAGTTGCCGAAATAAAGACGGCATGCAACTGCGTTATTAAATCCAAAACGATATCGCGTGATCTTTCGAACAGCAAGATAATGGTATCTTTGGATTTTGAAATTGCCTGAGTAAAATTGATTTGTCTGTCGTGCTTATTGCCCTCGTTTTTCTTTTTAACAATGGCGTTTGCCGGAAACGCAAGAACAGAGGTGAGATTTTTGGCAAAAACCTTGGCATGAAAATCCTGATAAACCGACAAAGCGGATTCACCTGAAAAGTTGCCGACTTCGATCCGGGTTTTCATGCTTTTGTAATCTTCCTCAACAGGCCAGCGCTTATGGTACAAATCCATAAAAATATCATGCGGATATGTTTGTGAATCGGTCAGGGATGTGATAAGCACCTCAACTTCACCTGAGTTTAGCTCAATACGAACGAGTCGTAACGGCAAGGGGCTTGTATCAAGTCCCATCTCAAGGCTTTCATTTTTTGACATAAAAGATGGTTTGAGATTGATGATGGCTTCCTTGCGACCTGATTTGATGAATTGCTGAACAATTTGCCATTGTTTGGAAATTCGTGCGCAAAAATGGCCATCCAGGGAGAGAATGAGATTAAAGATCCAGTATGACGGATAGCCACGATCCAGCAGGAGGAGGTCATTGGGGAGCAGTTTAAGCAAGTGTTGTTTCATGAGTTCGCGTTCTCCCTCATGATACGGACTGATAATGGCGTCAACCGTCACCTTGTTTAAGACGTCAAACATTTGTGATACGCGCGCCATCGGGCATGCTTGTCCATTTGAGGGTTTTATTATGCCAAAGTGTGTTTTGATGTCTTTGAATTTAAACAGTTTGAGTGTTGAGCCGTCCACCGCGAGCAAATTGAATCCACACCAGGTATTATGTTTGAAATGGACATAGAAATATTCAACGAGATGTTGGTTGAGTTCGACAAACGCTGAATATTTGAGTTTCATGCGTGCTTTTGACAGGGCCATTTTCGAGACGAAATGAAAGGCGACTTCAAGTTTGAGCCAAGCTTTAAAGAAGTGGTCCAATTCGTCCTGATAAGATCCTTTGATGAAGTTGATCATAAAAAGTACTAATGTTTGAAAGGGGAGTTTTCTGGAACGAGTAAAGTCTTTTGGGGTGTTTTTATGTCGATTGACGAAATGTTGTGAGGATAAGATATTTTTAAGATAATCAATAAGGTTGGCACAGATTTCGGAAAGCAACCTCCATGCCAACTTCGCTACATTTTTGAATTTTTTCCGGCATTTTTTTCTCCTTTCAAGAAGATAAGTATGGGTTAATATTACTTTTAATATTATCATAATCATAATTAATCAACAACCACGCTTATAAAACGTGGTTTGTATTCGACCTATAAGGCCGTCCTCAGTAAAACCCATAGGGCCTTGTGAAGTAAGATTGAGCTGTTCCCATAATTTTGTATTTTTTATTCTAACATAGAAAACCTGGCCCTCAGGGCCAGGTCACAGTTCAGTGGTTTTACCATCTGAACAACATTTGTTACTCCAAGGTCGAGTTGTCCCGCAACTTAACGAAGGAGTAGCAAATGAGCAAATTTCGCAAAT
>JAUWFS010000092.1:0-12140 GCA_030606805.1 Deltaproteobacteria bacterium | reverse complement strand
ATTCCATAAATCGTTTTGTTTCATTGTAATTTTCCGGCTGCCCATTCATTCCTGAAAACACAATCCCAATGCTTGTATCAACGAGTTGAAGAGCAACAGTCCTAAATGCATTATCATCAATAGTAACAAGGACATCCGGCTTGAACTCTCTGATTGTTTTGAGCGCAATCCTTGCTTGCTGTTCAATAAGCTCAGGCCTGCGTTTAGTGTTCATATAAAAGGACTGAATATCGATGTTTTTGTCATCAAATCCCGCATGTTTCAACGCAACAATTACACCATCTGCCTGGGGTTGTCCACAGGAATGGTCTTTCTCATAGCTATGGAGAATGAAAACTCTATGCCTTTGTCCTTGTGCCATAGCTGCGCTTACCAGGAAAACCGTAAATAGGACTAAAATTATAATTTGCAGTTTGTGTATTCTTCTCATGTCGTTTCCTCCTTGTCCTTTTGATTTTAATCAGCGATTCAAGATAGGCTTTTTCTTTTTTATTCTCTATTTGGCTGTCAATAAGTTTAAGTATTTTTTGCAAAATCTCATGATATTTTTTCTGTAAAAATTTTGATTGGTTTCTGTTCATGATGGCTTCAAACATGCGATCTGAACATGGATAATACCGCTCATCTTCTTCTGTAAAGACAATGAATCTTATCTGTTCAGGTGTGGAAACATGGTCGGGGTAGGCATAATAGTCAAGATGGTTTTCTATAAAAAATGCCGTAAACCAGGCATCGGTTTCCGGGCTTTTTTCCGGCAACCCCGGTCTTTTTGCGTCAATATTTTTCATCTTTCCGCATCCTTTATATTTGAATCTTTGTAAAAGGTCAGCCACTAAGTCACAAAGGCACAAAAGGACTTTAATTTGGAACCGTTATCAAAAAGACCTGAGTTATATTATAATCTTGGTGTCTTAGTGTCTTTGTGGCTGAACTATTGCGAAATTGTTAAAACCATACACTATAAATGCTATCAATACAACAAAAGCGGACAAATCTATTTGTTGACAAATTGTAATAAATCTAAACAATCAAGTCGGTGAAGACCGATTTGGCATTCTTCTTTACCTAAATCTTAGCAAATAACAGTTGGCATCAATAAAGCCGAGAAAAGCCATGAAATTAGGCAGTTATGGACATTCTGAGCCCTATTTCCTGATACCCTCAGTGAGCCTCAAAAAAAATGGTATCAACGCTGAATCCATCATTATTGATTGTTTTTGCTAACCGGAATGTGAAAATACTTTAAATTCAAATGGTTACAAGGACATCATATTCCTCGGAGTCAGGAAGTCTGAAAATAGGGTTCTTCTGTCACATACGATAGATTTATAACGATTCTGGAACAGATGACCATGCCTGCAATGGCGTGCGAACATTTTTGAACGTTACCAAAATTTTATTGACGCTTTCAGTAATATTCGGTTATATATTTAATTTTGGGCAATGATAAATTCTTTGTGAGGAAAAATTTGTATCAATTTGAAACAAAAAAGGGGTTCTAAAGAAATACAGGGATGAAAAATAATGAAAAAATTGCATTGATTGTCGGTGGAAGTCGAGGAATTGGGAAAACAACCGCACTGCGACTTGCCAGGTCGGGCTTTAATATATGGCTTACATATCATAGTAATCATGAGGCCGCTCAAAAGACAAAAGAAGAAATAGAAAAAACAGGCAGATTCTGCGAAACTCTTTCATTTGATATCTCTGATTATAAAGAAACAGAGGCGGCCTTAGAAAAAAAAGCAGATGAGTATCCACCTGATGTAGTGGTATATAATGCAGGCATAACCCGTGATAACCTTATGATGTGGATGACAAAGGAAGAATGGGATTCAGTTCTTTCTGTAAATCTTGATGGGTTTTACAATGTCATGCATGCTATATTGTTTCCAATGCTTCGTAAGAAACAGGGACGAATCATTGTAGTTTCTTCCACTTCAGGCCAAATCGGTCAAGCCGGTCAGGTAAACTACTCTGCATCAAAAGCAGGGTTGATTGGTGCTGCAAAAGCATTGGCAAGGGAAGTTGGAAAGAGAAATATTATTGTGAATGTAGTTGCTCCAGGAGTGATTGAAACAGATATGACCAAAGATCTCTCAAAAGAGAACATTCTGCCTCTTATCCCGCTTAATCGTTTTGGAAGTTCCGCAGATGTTGCATCGGTCGTTAATTTTTTATGCAGCGAAGAAAATATGTATATTCACGGTCAGGTTATCGGCATTAACGGAGGGCTGGCCATATAAATTGAACAAGTATGATGATATAGTTGTGGGAAGCGGTATTAGCGGATTAACGCTTGCTCTTTTGCTTGGCATGAACGGTCATTCCGTTCTGCTTCTTGAAAAAAATATACGTATCGGCGGATCCCTTGCAAGGTTTTACAGACAAGGGATTCCTTTTGATACAGGTTTTCATTTTACCGGTGGATTTTATAAGAACGGAATTCTTCACGACATGCTGACTGTTCTTGGGATCCATGATTATATCAGGCCGATTTATATTGCACAGGGTAAAAATAACCGTTTTATTTTTGAAAAAGAACAGGCTGTATTTGACCTGCCGGCCGGTTACCAGCCAATTATTTCAAAATTCAAGGATTATTTCCCATCAGAAACAACCGCTATTGACCGTTATTTTGATATGGTCAGGGATGTCTGTTCCAAGACCGTTTCAATGGATTTGCGTAAGATCACTCTTTCTCCGAATATTATAGATGAGGATTATATAAGCCTTGACAAAGTACTGAACAGTTTAACTGACAATTGTCTGCTCAAAGGATTGCTATCTGGTTTCTGCATGTGCCACGGAGTTAAGCCTGCAGAAATTTCGTTTGCAAACCACAGTCGTGTCAGTTACGACCTGTATAAGTCCATGTCTCGTGTTAAAGACGGTGGAGATGCCTTTATCAAAGCCTTCAAAGAACGTTTTGCAGAATTTGATATCGATGTTATGTGCGGCAGCTTCATCAATGAATGTATTGATATAAAGAATAATCATGTTGGACGCTTTGTTTTGAACAATGGAGATGAAATCTCCTGTAGACACTGTATTTTTACAATTCATCCTCAAGAAATCTTAAAGATCCTTCCACAGAAACATCTTTCCAAAGCTTTTATAGAACGAGTTCAGTCTTTTGAACCGTCAGCAGGTTTCTTCTCTGTATACGGAATTGTGGAATCAGATGATGCTTTTGATACGTTTGAGCCAACAATTCTTTCCCTTTTCCCAACAGCCGACATTAACTTATTAATAGACCCATACAATCCGGGCCCGCCTGCTATGGTAATCATGAAAAATACAGAAACGGTCAATGCCAAATCGTACAGGGTGTTGAATGCCCTTGAAGTCTCTTTCCCGGAAGATGTTGAGGCCTGGAAAAATTCAAAACCAGGGAAACGCCCAAACGGCTATATGAAATACAAGCAAGAACGCATTAATAATATAAGTAGACGCGTTATCGATACTTATCCGGAATATAGCGATTCATTTAAAGTAGTCGCTGCTGCATCTATATTAACATTCAGGGATTATCTGCATTCTCCTCATGGTTCGGCTTATGGAGTCAAACAAAAGATCGGGCAGTTTAATCTTTTTGGTAAGCTTCCCCTGCGAAATGTGTATGCTGCCGGTCAGAGTTCCGTATTGCCGGGTCTTGTAGGCGCAATGATGTCATCTTTTATTGTGGGACGTGCTGTAATTGGCAAAGACGATTACAATCGTTTTATTGGGCGGGGATTAGACATTTGAAAAGAGTAGTCATATCAGGTGTCGGCGCCGTATCGGCTATGGGGAATGATGTTTCTTCGCTTGTCAAAGGAATTGAAGATGGAAGAAGCGCTGTCCAGTATATGGAAGGATGGAATCAATATACCGGCCTGCGCAGTCTTGTCGGTGCACCAGCGGAATTAATAAACGAAAAGGCCATACCGCGCAAAAATAGACGTTCAATGGGCAGAATGAGCATTTTTGCTGTTCAGGCTGCAAAGCAGGCTTTAGCAGACGCGGGTATAAAACATGAAGAATTAACTTCAAGCCGGATTGGCTGTATTATCGGCTCAACAATGGGAAGCGCCAAAAGTCTTAATGAAACATTTGAAATCATGTTGCCGCAAAAAGATTTGACTCAGCTTTCATCGATGAAGTTTTTTCAGTGTGTTTCACATACGGCGGCCATGAATGTATCACAGTGTTTGGGCATTACAGGTTGTGTTATTGCGACGTCAGCAGCCTGTGCATCAGCATTACATGCACTCAATGTGGGCTATGACTTAATAAGGCTGGGAAAACAGGATGCTGTTCTTTGCGGTGGTGCGGAAGAACTTCATCCTACAGTCACCGGCTCTTTTGATGTTCTTTTTGCAACATCGTCAAACTATAACGACAAACCACATAGAACGCCCCGGCCTTTTGACAGAGACCGCGACGGACTGGTCTGCGGCGAGGGAAGCGGAATATTAGTAATTGAAGAATACGAACGCGCCTTAAAACGAAATGCAAAAATATACGCAGAAATTTTAGGATATCATACATGCGGAAGTGGTGTACATGTAAGCCAGCCTGACAAAAATTCGATAGCTTCGTGTCTCAGGCAAGCCCTTGAAAGTGCAAACGTTTCTTCTAACGAAGTTGATTATATTAATGCACATGCAACAGCAACCATACAGGGAGACAGAGAAGAAGCAAAAGCAATAAAGGAAGTTTTAGGCGATTCAATACCTGTAAGCAGCCTAAAGGGATATATCGGGCACACTCTGGGTGCATCAGGGGCGCTGGAATTGATTGTATCGCTTGCAATGATGGAGAAAGGAATAATATATCCGACCATGAACTTAGACAACATTAGTCCTGACTGCCAGGGTATCAATCATGTAATGGAGCCTGTTTCTAAAGATATTTCAATTGTGGTTAAAAACTGTTTTGCATTCGGTGGTATAAATTCTGTGCTGGTATGTAAAAAAGTATGAAACATGAAATCACAGAAAACGAAATAATTGCAATAACAAACCAGGTTTTTGTAGAGTCGTTTGAGATAGAAACAGAAAAACTTCAGCCAAAAATGAATATATTTGAAGACCTGGGCCTGGACAGCCTGGATATTGTTGATCTAGTCGTTGCTCTTCAGCAAAAGTTCGGCGTTAAAATTCGTAACGATCAGCGAGTCAGGAATATTAGAACTCTGGAGGATATTTACAGGTTTATTCTAAGTTTGAAAAATGAAGAACATTAAAGGCTTAAAGCTGATCTTTTTCAATATTTCGTTTTACTTTTTATTTTTTCTGTACTCGGCTATTGCTATCCCTATACTAACCCTCCTTGTTGCATATTTTTCATTATTTATGTCTCGTCGTAATACCATGAAGTGGTTTCGCCGAGCAATAAGCTGGTACGGAATGGTGGCTATAAAAGTACTTCCTTTTCCTTTTATAAGGATATATTATAAAGATTATGAAAAAACCGCTGAGCCAGGGCCTTATATTTTCGTTTGTAATCATAGATCTGCCACAGATCCTTTTTTAATGGCCTGTCTGCCGTATGAATTTATTCAGGTTGTGAATATCTGGCCTTTTCGATTGCCTGTTTTGGGTATTTATGCTCGCTGGGCCGGCTACTTAAGTATTAATGAGATGCCTTTTAAACAATTTTCAAAACAGGCGCTTAAGTTACTGAAGGAGGGGGTTTCCATTATTGTATTTCCAGAAGGGACCCGCTCAGGAGGCAAGTCGATGGGCCAGTTTCATGGTTCGATTTTTCGCGTTGCCCTTGAAGCTAAATGCCCGATTGTACCGGTATGTATTAGCGGTAACGAAAATATCCCCCCGCGAGGTTCTTTTTTACTCAGACCGGGAAAGATAAAAATACATAAATTGCCGGCATTAAAATGGGAAGAATATAAAGATTTTAAACCTTTCAAATTGAAGAATATGGTGCGAAATATTATATCCAAAGAGGTAGCCGTAATGGACAGGAAAGAATGATGGAATTAAAGCGATACATGGATATTGAGTTTTATGAGCCTGACATAATAAGACAAGTTCAAGAAAAAAGTCTTCGCAAGCATCTTGTTTACTGCAGCAAGCATTCCCCGTATTATCAGAGAATTCTAAAAGATTCGTGTATCGACTTTGAACGGATAACACTTGAACAGCTTTGTGAACTCCCATTTACCGATAAACCTGATATTGAAAAATACAATGATGATTTTTGTGCAGTTCCGTCTGTCAAGATTGTTGATGTTGTTTTATCATCTGGAACAACAGGCCGTCCAATGCGTATTATGTATACCGATTATGATTTAAACCGTCTTGCCTATAATGAAGAAAAGTCATTCGCCGGATGCGGGATTACGGCAAATGATATAGTTTTGCTGACCTGCACGATGGATCGGTGTTTTGTTGCCGGCCTGGCTTATTTTCTGGGGATACGCAGTCTCGGCGCAACAGCAATAAGAAACGGTCTAAATACTCTTGAGAACCACAAGGATATTATTTTAAGAATGAAGCCCACTGTAATTGTCGGTGTGCCGACATTCTTAAAAAAATTAGGACTCTACCTGCAAAACAATAAGATAGATCCAGGCAAAACATCTGTATCCAAACTAGTATGCATAGGTGAACCCTTACGAAACCAGCATCTCGAATTACTAAAAACAGGCAGAGATTTAGAAACCATATGGCAGGCAAAGGCATTTTCAACTTATGCATCCTCAGAAATAGTCACAACATTCTGTGAGTGTACTGCTCAACAAGGAGGACACCTCCATCCGGATTTGGCCGTTGTAGAAATTGTTGATGAAAACGGCAAAGTTCTTTCTTCCGGCCATACCGGTGAAGTCGTTGTTACTCCGTTAGCTGTAGAAGGTATGCCTTTAGTGCGTTTTAAAACCGGCGACATAAGTTTTTCAATCGACAAACAATGCTCATGCGGACGTCATTCCGCAAGGCTTGGACCTGTTCTGGGAAGAAAAAAACAAATGATGAAAGTTCGAGGCACCACTGTATATCCACAGTCGGTATATTCAGCCCTGGAAGAAATTAATGGTATTGACGATTATTATATTATAGTATCCAGTGAAACCGATTTGTCCGACAATATAACCATATGTGTAACGGTGAATGAAAATTCGTGTAATTGCGAAATAATACAAAATAAACTTCAGGCACGACTTCGAGTAAAACCAACAGTTATAATAACAAATAAAGAAAAATTAGCGCAACAGGTATACACTTCGGAGTCGAGGAAACCTGTTCGTTTCATAGACAGGAGATAAATAAAATGGCTATCTGCCATAGCAGAATCCCTAATTTTGAATTTCCAATTGAAGATATTGAAGACGCAGTGAAAAACGGAAGGCTTCTTTCAATGGAGATTGAATTCAGCCTGCGTTGCAATTTTCGATGTCCTTACTGTTATGTGCCGCATAATTCATGTCCTGAGAATGAGCTTTCCAGAGAAGAAATATGCGATGTCATCCTTCAGGCAAAAGACCTTGGAGCAAGGAAAATTATTATTCTTGGAGGTGAACCGACATTATATCCCGACATTCTGGATATGATCCGGTTTATCAGAAAACAGGATCTCGAAGCCGAGATGTTTACAAATGGAACCAGGATAACCGAAGATTTTGCAAAGCAATTATATGATAACGACGTAAGAGTTGCTTTAAAAATGAATTCATTTGATGAAAATCATCAGGATATGCTTACCGGAAAAAAAGGGTCGTATAATTCTATAAAACAAGCCCTCCAAAATTTAAAAAAGGTGGGATATCCTTCAAAAGAAAAGTTTCTCGCTGTCAGTACGGTTATCTGTCGGCATAATATTAATGAGCTGATTACAATGTGGCAGTGGCTTAGAGATCAGAAGATAGCCCCCTATTTCGAAATTATTACACCTCAAGAAAATGCCAAACATAACAAATGGTTATATGTTAACCCAAAAGAGCTCTATGACATTTTCACCAGGATTTCAGAGATTGATCGCACTAAGTATGGTCAAGACTGGGATCCCCAACCACCACTGGTTGGAAACAGATGTCTGCGGCACCAATTTTCCTGCCTTGTTACATCAACCGGCAATGTTATGCCTTGTGTCGGAGTCAGCATACCGATAGGCAACATTCGCAAGCAACAGCTTAGAAATATTATAAAAGACAGCGAGGTTCTCTGTGATTTAAAGAATCATCTCAATACAATAAAGGGACCCTGCAGGACCTGTGAAAAAGCTGAGTATTGTTATGGCTGCAGGGGAGCTGCATATCAATTAACCGGCGATTATCTTGCCTCAGATCCTTTGTGCTGGAAAAATATTGACCGGCAGGATGAAATTGTTCATTTGCCTGTCGCAGCCGATGAAATCATCCCCCAAAAATCACCGATGAAAGTTATTGATACACTGGTCAGGGTAGCCGAAAGATATGCAGATGTATCAGTAACAATACAGAAAGACATGCTGTTTGTTGGAGAAGACGGCATTGTTGATGATGCTATTTATCTTGAAATGATGGCACAATCGATAGCGGCTCTCAACGGCTTTAAGCAGATGGGGATATCAGAGTTAGCATCAGAGGGGTTGCTGTTGGGTGCAAAAAATCTCGAAATTCTAAAGAAAGCGAGGGTTGGAGACAAATTGACAATATCTGTTTACAAATATGCACGCTACGGCGATTTTGGTGTAATACAAGGAACAATTTCCAGGAACGACGACGTCCTTGCGCGTGGAGAAATAAAAGTATGGCATAATTCCAGACCTCGTAAAGTAGTTAGTGGTTGACCGAAAACCTCCTGTTTTTCGGTCGGAAATTCGAAAGCCGACACGAAGTGAAGCTTGCGCCAACCACGAAATACGACACGGAGTGAAGCTTGCGCTCAACAATGACAAAAATACGAATTTGTTAATGACAAAAACATCGTATTTCCAATGTGTTAGTTTTGGTCATTTTGTCATTTGGTATTTGAATTTGTTTTGAATTTCGAATTTCGATATTCGGATTTTGCCTGAACATGAGTTTCCGTAAATATTTCCTACTCAACTATTTGACGATATCTGAATCCGGGAGTATATAAATGCAAAAGACCGCTGTATTACTCATTCTTTTTTTAGTTATGCCTGCCATACATTGTTATGCTGAAACATCCGGCATTAAAACACACAAAAACCTTGCTCCGGATTTATACGAAGTCCTCCACAGACTGGAAGATAAAACATCTGAAATACGTACACTTAAAACCGAGTTTGTTCAGGAAAAAGAACTCGCTGTATTTAAAGAAAAAATCATACTAAAAGGAATGATATTTCTTCAAAAACCTGAACTATTTGCCTGGCATATTATAGAGCCTTTACGCTATTCCATGGTTATAAAAGGCGACATTCTATATCAGTGGGATGAAGACACGAAAAGAACCCAGAAAATATCTCTTTCTAAAAATCCTGCATTTCAGGTTGCGATTTCACAAATGAAAGACTGGTTTTCAGGCAAATACACCTCAATGACAGAAGATTACAACATAATTATACTTAAAAGAAAACCTGTTTCCCTTAAATTTAATCCTAAAAAAAATACAACTGCCGGCAATGTCATTGACAGTGTAACAGTTATTTTCAGGAATGATGAACGTTATATTCACCAGATATATATCAAAGAAAAGAGCAGTAACAGCACACTCCTTACATTCGTTAATACACAGTTGAATACTCCTCTTGAAGCCGCGGCTTGGGAGGTTAAACCGCGTGTTCGATGAATATTTCTTTCGTTTATCCGGCAGTATTCAGCGAAGCAAATGGCTGGTCGCCGTTCTGGCAGCAGCTATCATTATCGCAGCAGTTATCGGACTCAAGTCAGTTTGTTTTGATAATAATATCGAGCTGATGCTTCCCGGGAATGATGAGGTTTACCGCAGCATCCGTTTCCTGCGCGAATCGAATCTTTCGGATAAAGTCATCCTCTCTCTTGGACTAAAATCTTCCGAATATACAACAAAAGACCTCATTGCTGCTGTCAAAAAGCTAAAGGAATCTCTTGGCCCTCCTCTTGTTACTGATGTTATAAGCGGAATTTCTGAAAACAATGTAGTGGAAGAAATGCTCGAACTCCTGAAGTATGCTCCGCAACTTATCGACGAGCGAAATCTATTACTAATTGAAAAACAAATAAATTCTTCAGAAGTAAAAGAAAGCTTAAAAAACAATTACAAGCAATTTTTAACCCCGGCGAGCACACTTATAATTCCTTTTATTCGATCTGATCCACTTGGAATATACTCAAACATTTTGCGTTCGCTGCAAAAAATCTATTCTTCTGTCGGCTATGAAGTGACTGTTGAGAATGGTTATTTTATAAGCAAGGATAGAACACATGCCATGCTTATTCTTGACACTCCGGTAAATCTCACAGATGGATTCGGCTCCCGGAAGTTGATATCGTATTTAAATGATCGTTTAAATATCCTGCCGGACTTTATTTCAACAGATATCATTGCCGGACATCTTCACACAGTCAGTAATGAAGATGTAATAAAACGCGACATCCGGTTGACACTGATTATCGCCTCAGCAGCATTTATTCTATTATTCATACTCGTTTTCAGAGACTTCGGTGCAATTATCATTTTTCTAATACCACTTGTATCTGTTATTGTTTCCATCAATATATCAAACTTAATCCTTAACAAGCTGTCCTATTTTATTATCGGAATGGGAGCCGTTATTGCAGGTATTGCCGTTGATTATGGAATTCACGTTTATACAGCGGTACGGATTGGAGACAGCAGGCAGGAAGCGGTTAACAGGATTGCAAAGCCATTAATAATTGGCGCGTTAACAACTATAAGCGTTTTCGCCTCATTTTTCTTTTCCAGCGTTCAAGGATATCATCAGCTTGCGTTTTTTTCTATTCTCAGTATTATTTTGTGCCTTGCATGTTCTCTGTTTATTTTACCTCATTTTATAATTAAAGGAAAATATAACAGACTAGATCATACTGTAAAAAAATATGGCGAATATATAAATCAACGCCCCTTAAAAGAACCAGAAACACAGGATAAAATAATAGTATTTTGCTGGGCAATTTTTATGATTATTGCTCTGATACTGTCTAAGCAAATTTCATTTAACAGCGATATCAGTCAGTTTGACGGTAGTGAAATAGAAATAATTAAAGCAGAAGAAAAATTTCATAGCATATGGGTGAATAAAACCAGTCCAGCAGTTTTTGTTGTACAAAGGAACAGTTTAGAAGAAGCGCTCAAGGTTAATGAAAAAATCTATAACGAAGCGGTTGCGCTGGTTGGAGAAGATAATTTTTCAAGCCTTGCTGCGATTTGGCCCTCAAAACAAACTCGCAAGGCCAATGTTGATAGATGGAAGGAATTTTGGAAGCAAGGAAAAGAAGAAAAGCTGAGGGAGCTTATCTCAACGTATGGAAGTGATTATAATTTTTCCGAAGATGCATTTTCTCCATTTTTTGATAATTTGTATGCGTGTGCAATTGTTGAAAATGAACCGGAAAGAATTAAAATTTATAACAAACTGAAGGAACGCTTTGTAATGGATAAGAACAGCCGCTTACAAGTGATGTCTTTCTTTCCCGATGAAGATAAATATGTAAATGCAATGTCAACGATATCCAGTCATTATCCAGAGACATTTTTGGTCTCCAGAAAAGTTCTTTCACGTATGCTGTCTAAATCTGTGTCCTCAGAAATAATTTTATTATCGGGGATCGCTGCTATCATGATACCTTTGTTAACCTGCCTGTTGCTAAAAGATATAAGAATGACATCTCTTGCCCTAATTCCGGTTATAACAGGCATAACAGCGGTCATGGGAATTATTCCGGTTTTCGGTTTGTCTCTAAATGCGCCCAGCCTCATTGCAGCTATGGTTGTTTTAGGTCTCTGCATTGACTATGGAATCTTTATGGTTTATACATGCCATCGCAACTTGAAAACAGGGACGCGTATGGCTGTATCCCTTTCGGCAATTACGACACTTATAGGGGCAGGAGTATTGTTGTTTGCTAACCATCCGGTATTATTTTCAATCGGGACTACGATAGTCTCAGGTGTTTTATTTGGATATGTTGCGTCAATAATTGTCATCCCATCATTTTATAGATTATGGCTAAAGAATACAAATTAAGG
>JAUWFS010000230.1:0-4686 GCA_030606805.1 Deltaproteobacteria bacterium | reverse complement strand
AAAACTATCGATTACATGTCAAGTTAAATATCTACTAACCCTTTAATATGGGCTATCATCCGGCTTTATTAAACCGAATTATCATCATATTTCATGTCTGCATTAAACATATAATTGCGAAGTTATAAATTGTTGGCTCCTAACCGCTAATGGCTAATAGCTTTTTTACAAATCTTCACATCGGTAAATAAGCTCAAACTAATTGCGTGCCATCAACTCCCTGGCAAGCTCAATATAGTCAGATGATCCATAGCTGCTTTTTCTGTAGAAAACTACAGGCTTGCCGGCATCAGCGCTATCTGCAATAGTAGTGTTTATTCTGATAACCGTATCAAAAAGCAAATCCGAACATCTGTCATCATTTTTAAGCCTGTCCATTATACTCTGGCTGACCCTGGTTCTCCTGTCAAAAAAAGTCGGCACAATTCCTGTAATGTTAAGATCAGGATTAATTTCTTCCTTTATTGCAAAAATAGTATCAAAAAGCTCATCAAGGGCGGAATATGCGTAAGGTTGTGTCTGGCACGGCACAAGGACTTCTTTTGCAAAGGTCAGCACGTTAACGGTAAGAAGCGAAAGACTTGGAGGTGTGTCAAGAATTATAAAATCATAATCCTTGCTAATGCCTTCAAGTGCTTCTTTCAACATGTTTTCCCTTCCGGCCACATCTACAAGTTCAATTTCCGCACCTGCAAGATCAACATGAGAAGGAATCAAATCAAGTCCTTTCCATTTTGTATTTAAAATAGCATCAGATGCGTTATCAGACTTATTTTTAATGATGTCATATGTGGTTATCGTTTCTTCAGCAACATCAACGCCAAGCCCTTTAGTCGCATTAAACTGCGGATCCATATCAACGATAAGAACTTTTTTTCCTTCAAGGGAAAGAGCTGCTCCAAGATTTATAACCATTACTGTTTTTCCTACCCCTCCCTTTTCGTTTGCCACAGCAATAATTCTGGTATTATTAGCTCCCATCTTAAAAACCTCCTGTTTAGAAACTTTTATTTCATACTATGTTGTAAAATTTAATATTTTATGTTATAAAATGAATAATTCAAAGGGGGAAAAAGATATATGTCGGAAAAACATCCTGAATGTCCGCTCTATAATCCATTAAATTGTAAAGAGTATTACAATCCTAAACTCTGTGCATTTGTAAGGAAAGACAAAGTCTGTCTTAAAAAAAAGAAACCAAAACCAAAACCAAAACCAAAAAAAACAGATGGTTAAGGTGTTTACTGTGAACCGTCACTTTATAGACTTTCAGATAAATAATTTCACAAGGCCAGAAGGAGGAAGGCGTATTAGTTATACGTCGACGACTGATAACACAGTAAAATTATTTATCTGAAAGTCTATATCAGAAAATCAGGCATGGCCTGCAGTGTCTGATAGAAGAAACGGATCTATACCCATCTTTCTTACCGTTTCATCCCACCTTGCATCAACCGGAATATCAAAAACAACATCTTCAAAAACAGGGCATGTAAGCCATGTATTATTCTTAATCTCTGATTCAAGTTGTCCCGGCCCCCAGCCGGCACATCCCAAAGAAATTATATGCGACTCAGGCCCTTTGCCCATAGCTATTGCGTCTAAAATATCTATAGTGTTACTCATAGCGAGAGAAGGAGTAACCATAAGGCAGCCCTCCCATTCAAAGGGATGGCCATGCAGCACAAATATTTCGCCTATATGGACAGGCCCGCCCAAGTGAATTTTTATATTCTCTGCTCCAGATATATAATTCATTTTAAGCTCATCAAAAATCATTTTTCCAGAAAGACCGGAATGAACCCGGTTCACAACAATGCCAACAGCTCCATCAGAATTATGCTCTGAAATACAAGTTACAGTCTGAAAAAAATTCGGATCATTAAGGGCCGGCATTGCTATTATAAACTGTCCTTTAAGGTAAGACAGATCTTTATTTTCCATGGTTCCTCCATAACTACTCAGGTTGTTTGAACTTGAGTAGTTACCAAAAATATTAAGCGGCTTAATAATTTTCATTGAAAAACTTATATTTTCACTTTAGGTTAGCTGTTAACATATGTCCATAACTTTATTATACAGGAAAACGTCAAAGTCAGTGCTAAAGTGCTAATATTTAGAGTTTGTGGGGACCTCAAAATCCGAAATACGAATATCGCCCGATCTTATAAAAATGGTCGAAACAATATCTAATTTCAAATATCAAATGACCAAAACATGTCAGGCACTTATACAATATCTATGGCGCTCCACCATGTTTGAAATTTTGAATTTTGGTCATTCGTATTTGTTTCGGATTTCGAGCTTCGAGCTTCGAATTTATTGAAAATTGAATAAGCAAGCAATTCTTGTGAATTCAGGAGGTTACCGGCTTAAATGACGTGGTCCTGTTTTATTATACCATGAAAGAAGAATCAAACCATATTGCCGGAATGAGAAATAACGCTGTAAGCATCTTCCAAAAAGGTCTTCAGGCCGTTGAGCCAGGTGCTGCCATAAAAAAATATTGCCGGCTTGAAAATAACCGCCTTTTTATTGGAGACAATGTTTACAATCTTTCAATGTATAAAAACCTTTTTGTAATCGGCGCAGGAAAAGCGTCAGCACCTATGGCTGCAACCTTAGAAAATATTCTCGGGGAAAGAATAACAAAAGGAATTATTAATGTTAAATATAAACATGTAGCGCATCTTGACAGAATCAAATTGATAGAGGCCGGACATCCGGTTCCCGATGAAAACGGACAAAACGGTGCAAGCGCTATCCTTGACCTTGCGCATTCCGCAGAAAAAAATGATCTTATATTATGTTTGATTTCAGGGGGAGGTTCCGCACTGCTTCCCCTTCCCTATAAAGGACTTACATTAAAGGATAAGCAGGAAACTACAAAAGAACTTCTTGCTTGCGGTGCAAGTATTCATGAAATCAATGCAATACGAAAGCATACTTCCATGATAAAAGGCGGAAGGCTTGCGCTTGCCGCACATCCTGCCACACTTGTTTCACTTATACTTTCAGATGTAGTTGGGGATGATCTTGATGTTATTTCATCAGGGCTCACAGTAGCGGATTCGACTACCTATAAAGACTGCATAAAAATTTTTGATAAATACAATATAATAAAAAAACTGCCTGAAAACATTATAAACCATATCAAAGCCGGCATTTCAGGAAAAGTGCCTGAATCTCCAAAAACCGGAGACCCTGTTTTTGAAAAAATATACAATCTTGTAATAGGAAGTAATATGGAAGCCATGCTGGCCGCAAAGCTACACGCTGAAGGTCTGGGATACAAAACCATTGTACTCTCTTCCATGATTGAAGGCGAAACAAGAGAGGTAGCGAAAGTTCATGGAGCAATAGCAAAAGAAATAATCAAAACCGGCAATCCCCTGCCTCCTCCTGCGTGTATACTTTCAGGCGGTGAAACAACAGTGACTTTAAAGGGAAAAGGCCTTGGCGGCAGAAATCAGGAATTTTCTCTTGCCGCAGCAATAGACATCGCAGGAACGGGCAGCATTGTTGTTTTAAGCGGAGGCACAGACGGGCCTACTGATGCCGCAGGAGCTATAGCTGATAACAATACTCTAAAAAGAGCCGGAAATATGGGGATGGATGCACACTGTTTTCTTGAGGACAATGATTCGTATCATTTTTTTAAAAAACTGGATGATCTGTTAATAACCGGCCCAACAAATACAAATGTTATGGATCTGAGGATATTGCTTGTAGCTTAATTTAGGTTACAACGACATATAATAGCTAAAATCAGTCAAAAGGGCATAACTACCATAATGCTCTATTTCACCATGGAACATTTTTCCTTTCCAGTTTTGATTCCTGAAGAAGATCTTTCCATTTCAGATTCAGATTATAAGCTTGGGCGCCCCCTGAATTTATAGGAAGGACACACCCATACATAGATAATTCTTGACACAATCATTTAGGCGATATATTGTCTTATAAAAAGCAAGATAAATGGGGTGATTAAATGAGAACCAAGAAAAAAATGAGTATAACCATAGATGCGGAGATATTTGAGGCCATTGAGAAGGTGGCAGAAGCCTGCAACATGGCGAAGAGCCAGTTGGCGCAGGAGGCCTTCAGATTGTGGTTCAAAAAAAGGACCGAAGAATTGATGGCCAAAGGATATGTTGAAATGGCAAGGGAAGACAGGAAATTTGCCGATACAACCCTTCACGCCCAAAAGGAGATTCTATTGTGAAGGACTTTCCTGCACGTGGCGAGGTGTGGCTTGTGAACTGGAATCCTGCCAGGGGAAGCGAACAGGCAGGCAAAAGGCCTGCTCTTGTTATCCAGAACGACATTGGCAATGAAAAAGCCTCCACCACAATTATAGCAGCCATTTCGAGTTCAGTTAAACTCTATCCTATAAACGTCAAACTTGATCCTCCAGAAGGAGGATTAAAGCGATCCTCTATCGTAAAAACAGGCCAGATACTTACTGTATCCAAAGAGAGACTGGAAAAAAGACTCGGCCAAATCAGCGCAAAAAAAATGCAAGAAGTCAACCGCGCTATTAAATTAAGTTTAGACCTTTTATGATCCACCAGACCTTATCTCGCGGTAGGAACACCGGTTACCCAGCGCCCCCCGCACAGACCCGGACGTGCGGTTTTCCCGCATCCGGTTCCTCGGTTGTACTCGCTTTCGCGTAAAGCGTTG
>JAUWFS010000148.1:0-8635 GCA_030606805.1 Deltaproteobacteria bacterium | reverse complement strand
AGAAATTTGAAAACTCAAATATGAGATTAACCAGAGGCAGCGGGCAATTAAATTTAAGAACGTCTGAAACTCGCGCATAAGTGAGCCTAAAGAAAAAAGAGTATTAATATCAGTTAGAAAAATAGAACGTTATGGCTTGAGTTTATCCTTTTAACAAAAATATACAAAAATGCCTCTTTTTTCTTAATGCTCACTAATACGCTCAAACAGTCAGCCGTTTTAAATTTAAATGCCCGCCACCTCTAATTGTTAACAAGTTACTTTTGAGTTTTAAAATTTTTGAAGATACAATTTATCTCAAAAGTTAACCTAAGTCTTCCCGATAGGGATTTTGCAAAAAATAACTTATTGATTTAATTAATCAAAAAATTTTTAGTGTAGTGACAATTGACCAATTTAGGGGTCAACCGGAACTGGTGTGGTAAAATGGCCCTCTTTTTGCCATTGATGCATTGTTTTACAGGTAGTTACATTAAAATCAAAAAGTGCCATTTTTTTTTGTTCTTAATACCATCGTTAAAAGATTGATATCTTAACAATAGTTTGCGTAACAGTTTGATTTCATTGACCACATTGATTCCGGTTGACGGTGTTAGGCATCACACCAGTTCCGGTTGACCCCAATTTAGCCACTAAAACTGCTTTAAAATATAGCTTTAGAAGTACAAAAACCACTTAAAATCTACAAAAAGTGTAAAAAATGCCATTTTTTCGACCATTTTTGATGGTCGAATGAGACCCTTAAGAAGCTTGTTAGTCTCAATTGTCACTACACTAAAAAATAACTTTAAATAATATCAAGTAGTTAAAAATGTGTAAATGTTGATCTGGAAGATTCCGGGTTAAGAGTTTGAATTCCATGATAAAATATATTTATCAATAATTGAGTTTTAATTTATTGTTAATTATTTCAAATTAATATATATAATGATACAGATTTTATCTGTTAATTATCAGCGATTTTTATTGAAAATGACGAAATGGCATAGAATTTGCTTAACTTATTCATAAACAGTAAAAGTAAAGGATATGTTGCGCACTGACACAAATTGAGCTTATTTGACAGAAACGCAAATTATAACCGTGTCAAGGATACTTTATGTCACTTCACAATAAACAATCCGGCTTCACCTTAATTGAAATGATGATTATCATTGCTATTATGGCAATTTTTGCCGGCATTGCGATCCCAAACTATCTCGTCTGGCTGCCGAAACACCGGTTAAACGGAGCAGCCAGGCAGGTAAGGGGGGATTTGATGTGGGCAAGAATGCAGGCGGTGAGTCAAAACAACGAGTTCAAGGTATTCTTTGACCTCAATAGTAATGATCATGAGTATACGATACTGGACGATGATAATAATGATGGTAATATCGACGTAGGGGAATGGACTCAGACAAAAGATATTCAAAGTGAATATTCCAATGTTACCTTCAGCAATGTGACTGCTGATCCGATTTTCCGTCCCAGGGGAACCGCGTCAGGAGCTACGATAACTCTGAGCAATCCGGCCGTATCGGCACCCGTGAATATTGCAATCGCAATGACCGGGCGTGTTAAGATTGAGTAACTATCTGTTATCATAATATTTAGGAAGTCATGAAAATGATAAATATAGAAAATAATAAGGGTTTTACCTTAATAGAAGTTCTGGTTGCCATGGTTATTCTGTCAGTAGGACTACTTGGGACAGCAGCTCTGATAACAGGAATAATTAACGGCAACAAGGTAAGCAACAGGATTACTACGGCCACGGTTTTGGCGCAGGATAAGATGGAAGAGATTAAAGGGCTTGACTACTCAAGTGTTGTATCAGAGCCAAAGTCGTCTCTACCATCTCCTTATGATCAATATGAAAGGCAAGTGACTGTCATTGATCCCAGTCCGTCTGCTAACATGAAGACAGTAACAGTGACTGTTTACTGGGAATCAAACAAATCAGTTAGTTTGCAGACAATTCTTTCCAGGTAAAGCTAATGAATTATTATGACAGAAATAATGATACCGGGTTTACCCTGGTGGAACTGCTGATTGCCATGACAATAGGCCTGATTATCCTGACGGCATTGTCCAGCACTTTCCTTATGCAGCGCAAAATCTATGACGTTCAGGAACAGGTTGCCGAAATGGTACAGACCGCAAGAGCTGCTATGGATATGATGAGCAGGGAGATCAGGATGGCGGGGTATGCCCCAACAGGGTATGTCCCAACAGGCGGTACGATGCAGAGATCTGATCCATCAGGTACAAATTTCGTTGGTATTCCGTATAATGCTGGTCAGCTTCAGATACGCGCAGACCTGAATGGTGACGGGAATACTAACGGCAGTAATGAAGACATAATATATACCTATGATGCCACAGATCTTCAGATTGACAGGAATACCGGCAGCGGCGACCAGCCATTTGCCGAAAACATTCAATCATTTACTTTTGTTTACCTGAAAGCTGATGGTGTGACGGAAATAACTACATCTGCCGAAAATGACGATATTCGACAGATAAAGATCACAATAACCGCGAGAACTGCCAAGCCTGACCCTGATTATACCGCAAATGGCGGATACAGAACATACACTTTAACTTCTTATATAACGCCAAGGAATCTTGCTTTTTAACAGGATATCGATTTAGCATTAAAATAAGGAGGTCGATATGCCGGCTATAAAAATGATATATAATAATGAAAAAGGAATGGTTCTTCCTGTGGGCCTTATGTTTTTGGCTATTATAGCGATTCTGGGAACCACTGCTGTTATAATTACAACAACAGACCTTAAAATCGGCAGCAATTACAAGGCCAGCGAACAGGCATTCTATGCGGCGGAAGCAGGGATAGAGGAAGCAAGGGCGCGGCTTAGGGGTTCATCCACGGCTTATGCGGGAGACTCTGCATCTCCTCTTAATCCGTTCTGGTCTGTCTACTTGTCATCAGGCTCGTGGACGCCATCATCCGACGATCCGGATTTTAACAGTAGTTATGCAAACACCTCGGTAAGTAGCCTTCAAACGGATATCTCCTATCTCGTCAAAATCAGGCACAAGAGAGAGTATGATGCTGAACAGGCCGGACATACAATCTCGTCGCCACACTACTATGATGATGACGGAGATACAGGAACCAATTCTGCTTCTTCACCGGGAAACATCATTTATTACGGCTATGGAAATCCCACCACTCCCACAACCGCATGCCGATTTACAACTTCCGGAGCAACAGAGCACAAACCGGTTGAGATCATAACAGCTTATGGGCAAAGCAGTAACAGCCTTAAAATAATAGAGGTTGAGGTGGAACAAAACCCCGGGCCTCCAATAAATTCCGCCATGTATGCAAAGGATGATGTTACAGTAAATGGCGTAGCTGCAAATATTGACGGAAATGACAACTGCGGCATAGCTCCCCCTAAGCCCCCTATTTATACACTAGCTCCGTCTAATTCAATTCCGACAACAGAGTCTTCTATATATTCAGGAAATCCTGCTAATCCGATAATTGGAACAGATGACATTAACATTGCAAGCTATGTCAACAGCTTAAAGGCTTCAGCCACCGAGATAATAACAGCAGACCAGCTTGGGGCTCCTGTAACTTACGGAGATGCCGGTAATTTTGTTACCTGTTACTGCGATGCTACAAGTCTTGATCCACTTCCAGGTCTGGATATGCAAAAGGTGATCGGCCACGGAATCCTTCTGGTAGAAGGGGATTTAACGATGTCAGGAGGATTTAACTGGAACGGCATTATCCTCGTTACAGGCACGCTGACCTTTAACGGAGGTGGTCCTAACAGCATAAATATACCTGGCGCTGTGCTTGCAAACAATACTGTTGATATTAACGGCGGAGTAACCATAGCATACGATAGTTGCATGATAGACAATTCTTTAAACAACCTGTCCTTGGAAATTATTAGCTGGAAGGAAACCTATTGATCCCTCGACCTAATGACAGTTTCCACTTCAACACCCATTGCGTGGTTTTCAAAGATCTGATTTGCATACACACGGCCCAACCGGCTTTTGTGTACCTTATCCCTGAAACCGGTTAATTCTTTCGAGAAGTCATAAAGTTCCTCGGTTGTCATGCTTTGGATATTTTCGAATCTTTCCTTAAGCGCATTAAATTCTTTTATAAACAGATCATCTTTTTTGTTTGCAACGCTTACAGCCGGTGTTTCCTCTGTCTTTGCGACAGCATCCTGCTTAGTAACGGGAGTGATTTCAGACTTTTTTTCTTGCTTCAACCCTGAGTTGTGTTCAGTTTCTGCCTGGGCATTTTCTTTTTTTCCCACTATATATGGCAGATCAGACTCCCTGATTTCCCTGACAAATTCTTTTTCAATCCCCACAACTCCCCCGTAGTAGTAGAACTTTATCTGCCTTCCCTCTTTCCAATAGTGATTAGTTATAAATGTAGAGCCGTTTTTTAACTCAATAAGACAAGAGGAAAAGCAGATAGATGGACATATGAAAAAGGCGATAGTTGCGATTAACAAAATAAACTTTTTCATAACATTCTCCAAAGCAATTGACTTATGTTTTACCATTTGACAAATTCAAATAGTTAGGTATGAAAACAATAAACAAAACATACACCTTAACTTCGCTGATAACGCCAAGAAATCTTGCTTTTTAGCAGTTCGGATACAATTTTAACAAAGGAGTCTGGAATGTCAAATTTAATATATATAAATGAAAAAGGATTTGTTCTTCCTTTGGGCCTTATGTTTTTGGCTATTATAACAATTCTGGGAACCACGGCCGTTATACTAACAACAACTGATCTTAAAATCGGCAGCAATTACAAGCAAAGTGTACAGGCATTTTACGATGCCGATGCCGGCATTCAATATGCCATTGGCAGTATTGAGAATGGTCTTGACGGTGGAACATTTCCTCTTCCTGCAACTATCGGAAACAGCGTTTCTTTCACCTCTTATTATGCAACACCAACCGGTTTTTCTTTTGTTATTTCAAATATATCAATGACCGATTCCAATACCTACGCCTTTAACAGCACCGGAAGCGGTCAGGAAAACTCGCAAGCCGTTATACAAGCCTTATTTAAAAGGAAGTCCGCAATTAATTACGCGGCATTTGGTGATCAAAAAACAGATACGAAAAATAGTGGAATTACTCTGAGCTATAACAGCAGTGACCCTGGAGCTTCCAGCACGCATGAGGCTGATGTAGCATCTAATAACTGGCTGGTAACTCATAATGGGGCAGTAATTGATGGGAAGGGAGTGTTTGGGGAACAATCGGATGGCTCTCCTACGGTAGACGGGATTCATGGCGGTACAGTTTTCAATGGAACGCCCTCTGTCATCAATGAAGGAAGGATCGATCCGGATCCTCTGGGCATAAATTCCGGCGGGGTCTATGATCCTTCTATTTATAGCGCCAACAACGACAATGACCTTTCTCCTGATGTTGTTGGTACCACCATGATCGACACTAAGAATTCCGATACCGTTACTCTGTATGGAAAACCAGGTGGAGCCAATTATTACTTTACGAGTATTATCCTAAAAAACAATGTGGTTCTTACTATTGATTCATCAGCAGGACCGGTTAACATATTTTTGGAAGGTGGACTTGACACCCATAACAGCGCGACCATCAATGTTATTGATAGTCTTGGAAATCCTGGAAAACCTACGGATTTTGCCATCTTTTCTAATTCAACCGACAGGATTGATTTCAAGCATAATAGTGAATTCAGGGGATTAGTGTATGCGCCATTTGCGAATGTTGATATGAAAAATAGTTCAGCAGTTTATGGTGCTATATGGGCAAATACCATAGACATAAAAAATTCAGGAACACTCTATTATGACACAGCCTTGAAAGATAAATATCCAACAAACGATCTATCACTCCTGTCTTGGAGAGAAGTTTTGTAGAATTAAATTTTCACATCTGGTCACTCGCATTCCACCAGGAAGGAATTTGCCCTCCATGAGCAGTTTTTACCTGATCGCGAAGCATTGAAAGCTTCTTATGTAACAATAGCAGTTTTTCCCATTGCTTATCTGCTTGCTTACGATCCTTTTTTGCCTTTGCTTCCTTAAAGGCAGCAGAAACAGACTCGATTTCTGTTGCAATACGCATTTTTTCTTCAAGAAAGGTCTCTTTTTCCTGCTCCGATTCCGGTTTGTCTTCAGATTCTGCTTTGGCTTCCTCTTCTTTTTCCAGTTGTGGTTTTTCCGCTATGTATGGCAAATCAGACTCCTTGATTTCCCGGACTAGGTCTTTCTCAATCCCCACAACTCCATCGCGACAGTAAAACTTAACCTGCCTTCCCTCTTCCCAATAGTGATTAGTTATAAATGTAGAGCCGTTTTTTAACTCAATAAGATAAGAGGAAAAGCAGATAGATGGACATATGAGAAATACAATGGTTATTATAGCTGCGATATAATTTTTCATAAGATTCACGCCCTGTGCCTTGCGGTTGCGACGAACTCGACACTTGCAGAATTCAGGTAACATATAATTCACCTTGTAAAATTATGATATCAAAGCTTTCTTGTGAGCGTTCACGGAACATTGAAATTAGAAATTTGGCCTTCATGCTTTTGCACTGTCAACTCGTAAACTCGTTTCATTTCTCCCAAATTTCTACTTTCCAATTTCAAGTTTCAAGCCGTGAACGGCTACGCTTTCTTATTCTTGATTGACACATAAGCCTTGTTACTTTATTTTGAAATCAGGCGCAAGATTTTATAATCATAATTTCAGATAACTAATTATGTAGCCGTTCACGGTTAACAGTTTACGGTTAACGGTTAACGGTTGATCAAAACATAAAGTAAGTACTCAGGTTAATAGACTGAAGGTAGAAGGCTTTTAGGGAAAAGACTCCCAGAAGCCAATGTGTTATTAAAGCGGCCAGAAATTTTGTCCTAAACATAGAAAATAACGTTCAGGAATCATCTGTTTCCTTCAGTCTAAACGCCTGAGTAGTTGCCATGCTTCAGTCGTTTCATAGTTCATTAAAAAAAATCGTGGACTGTGAACCGACAACTGTAAACGGTTACCAATATAATAAGAGGAATATACATGGAGCCTATATATTTTGTGGCAATAATCAGTTTTATCTCAGGATCTTTTGGGTATATAATATTACAATTTTGGGTACGCCCAATTTTAGGATACCGGAAGATAAAAAATAAGGTAGCGTTAACCATTAAATATTATTATAAATCCAAAGACGATAAAGATATTGGTGAAAAAATAAAGTCACAGATGAAAGAATGGAGTAAAGCAAACAGACAAAATTCCGTTGAGCTTTCTGCAAGTTATAATGAAAATTTGCCGAACTGGTATAAAATGCTTTTAGACAGCCGTGGTGAATCTCCGATTGATGCATCCAGGCACCTGATGGCACTATCTAATATCCGCAATTATGATCATGCAGAAAAGCATATTGAGGGAATTAAAAAATATCTTAAAATTAAATAAATTTGTAGCCGAGCCCTTATTATTCATCCACAATAATGCCATATACGTTGTCAGGCGGGGGAGTGCCTCTTTTATCCAATGATACTGAACACTCGCTGTAATGAGGCCGATCCTTGCGATTGATAGCCACAAGAGCCTGCACCATTTCCCAGCTTAATTTACCTTTTTCCGCCATCGTTGTGATTTCATCCAAAGCTGTCCGGTTTTCATATGAAATTTTCCTGTAAGGTCTTGGCGAGAGCAAGGCATCATAAACATCGCTTACAACGACAATTTCGACCATACGGTCTTTAAGAGGAACACCGCAAGGATAACCTGAGGCGTCCTTTCTTTCATGGTGGTCTCTGGCCACTATGGCTGAAAGGTTTTTGCTATCACCGAGGTAGTAACTGAGGAGAACATAGCCTGCTATAGCATGATGCTCCAAAAATAGACGTTCCGACCTGGTCAGTGGATCGGTTTTTTTCAGAATGTTTAAGGGGACGCAGAGTTTTCCCAAGTCATGGGTCGGGCCTGCAACAACTTCTTTTTTTATATCTTTATGATTTTCAAGAAGATCCTGAGCTAAAAGCGTTGAAAGCGCAAAAACCATTATAAAATGACGATATGTATAAAAATCATTCAGTTTAAAATAATTCATTGTTTCTAATATTGGATACGGCACTTTGACCTGCTCCATTAGATCGAGGACGGCTTCAGTTCGCTTTGTGTCGGAAAAAATGGTATTATATGAAGGTTGGGAGAAAAATAATAGTGCATTATCTCTTATTGAACCGTGTTTTAAAAAAGGAAAGCTTTTAGCAGAAGGACTTTCATGCGTCGAAATTAATTCCTCAACAATATCATCTGAAACTACAGTTCCGGCTGGAATTAGCTGCCTGTTGTCCAACGTAAAAACATTGTGAGTTAATTTCAAAGTAGTCATTATTATTTCCTCTAACTTATTATGTTTTTATTAAGTAAAACTTAAAATTTTTTAATATATCAATATATTTCATAATGTCAACAATAGGTTAACCATAAATCAGGGCGATTGCATCAAAATTTGGCATAATTTTTGACTCTAAATAAATCAATAGGTTACAAATACTGTTTCAAAAATAAGCACTGATAAGCTGCTTGCTGCATTACGTAACTATTTGATTTTTAAAGGTCTAAAATTTTG
>JAUWFS010000093.1:0-12131 GCA_030606805.1 Deltaproteobacteria bacterium | reverse complement strand
GAACGGGGACGAAATAACTTCCCCAAGTAGGCGTATAGATTTGGGTCAAATTTGTTCGATCTCAAATCACAAAAGTTGATGGAATAGCGGGCTATTTTGATATTTTTGTGATTTGAGATCGGGCAAAGGTGGCCTGAAGCTGTGATGCATAGTTGGAGAAGTTGTTTCGTCTCCGTTCCTTATTGACAAGACAGCTCTTTCAATGTATTCAAATAGTCAAATACCACCCATAGGGGAGGTAGCTTGTTTCCATTAGTCATTAAAGGTACCTTGGCGCACTGCTAAGTGTCTAAAATGCCTAAAGTGAGCTAAAGTGCCTAAAGTTAAGGTGTCGCTTCGCTCCATTAATTCATAAATTTTAGATTCCTTTAGGTACTTCATACTTTATTAGCGTAGTTTATTTTTTGCCAGGGTTAAAATTAGCTGCGCCGAAGGCGTACCATAACTTTAGGCACTTTAATATACTTTAGCTCACTTTAGGCACTCTTAAATAATTACTGTAACGGTAAAACCTTTTTATGGTACCACTACCAGAGGTAATGGTTTAAACTGATTAATTAAAGAATATTATGGCCGAGTTAATTCCTGTACTAAATGAAGATGAAATTAAAAAGATGGTTGCTGATGTTGCGCAAAAAATATCAGATGACTATAAAAACAGCGAACTTGTTCTTATTGGGGTTTTAAAAGGTGCATTTGTATTTATGGCCGATCTAATACGAAAAATCACTATTCCGGTTAAAATTGATTTTGTCGGTATTTCCAGCTATGGTTCAAATACTGTTTCATCTGGAAAAATTAATTTAACAAGGGATATTGAAACCAATATTAAAAATAAAGATGTTCTAATTGTTGAGGATATAGTTGATACTGGTTTAACTTTAAAATATCTCATTGATTATCTAAAATCTTTTGATCCAAAGAGTGTCAAAATTTGCACCCTGCTTGATAAATATGAACGCCGTGAGACGGAGATAGAGGTTGCTTACCCGTGCCACAGGATAGAAGAAGGCTTCATTGTAGGTTATGGGATTGATTATGCCGAAGATTACAGGAATCTTCCTGCAATCTACCACTTAAACCAGTGAGAACATATTATGATTATTACATGTAATGAATGTGCTACACGTTTCAACATAGATGAAGGCCTTCTGAAACAGACAGGTTCAAAAGTTAGATGTTCAACATGTAAAAATGTTTTTTTAGCATACCCTTCTTCACTCTCTGAGGAATTAGACAAGTCAAGTGAAGTTGAGACAGAACTTGAAGCCCTAATTACTGATGAGGAAATAGAATCGGGCATACAGTATAAAGCTGAAGAAGAATTAGAAGGTATTGAGCTTGCGATGGATGAGGCTTTTGAAGAAAATACCAAAGTCGAAGAGAAGCCTGAAGAATCCGAACTTGACCTGGAACTTGACCTGGAACTTGATCTGGAGCCCGAAATTGATGAAACACCGACTGTAACCGAATCTGAATTAGAGCTTGAATTAGGTGATAAAAACAGCTCTGAAATAAGTGCTGGAGAAGAATTCGAAGGTATTGAGCTTGCAATGGATGAGGCTTTTGAAGAAAATATCAAAGTCGAAGAAAAGCCTGAAGAAGCCGGCCTTGAACTTGAGCTTGATCTGGAGCCCGAGATTGATGAAACACAGGCTGAAACCGAAGTTGAATTAGAGCTTGAATTAGGTGATAAAACAGACAGCGAAATAAGTGCAAAAGAGGAGCCTGAAGAGATTGAGCCGGAAGAGATTGAGATAGCCAAAGAGACTGAAACAAAAATCGAAGAAAGTGAACAGGAAGATATAGATCAAGATAAAACACCCGGGGAAAAAGAAGAACCTTCAAAAACATTTAATATGGGGGTCATGCCCGATGAACAAGAGGCTGAAAAAACGATAGAACCCATTGATAAGGCAGAAAAAGAAGCATTAACTGAAAAAAGTGAGCCGCCAAAGGTTGCTGCAAATAAAAGGATAAGCATGCCTGTCCTTTTATTGTTGCTTGCAACACTCTTAATTAGTGGCGCCTACGTGCTCCACCGCGTCGGAATAAATATCCCCTTTTTCAGTTTGTTAAAACCTGAAGTTCAGGATGCCGGAAATCTTAAAATTCACACTTTTGATATAAACAATAAATTTGTAGAAAACTCAAAGATCGGAAAACTTCTTGTAATTACGGGCAAAGCAAAAAATGGATATTCCGATGCCCGCAGTTATATAAGCATAACCGGCATACTCTATACAAAGGGAAAGATACTTTCAAAAACAAAAACAGTTTACTGCGGCACGATACTGTCTGAACTTGAGCTTCAGAATATGGATCTTGACGCTATAAACAACAGGCTTTCGAACCGCTTCGGCGATAATAAATCTAATATTAAGGTTAAAGCGGAAGCAATCATATCATTTATGGTAGTATTTGCCGATCTTCCGGAAAATCTGGATGAATTTACGATTGAAGTAGCCGGATCTTTTCCATCATAGGAGTTAAAAATTCACCACGGATTTTCACGGAGCTTCACTGAAAATTGTAAACAATAAGTAAGATAGTGTCTGTCCGAAAAGTATTTTTTCTTAATACCGGCAATGGGTTAAGCTTATTTACCGATGTGAAGATTTGTGAAAAAGCTAACCGCTAAAAATCTTCGGTGCAGCACGGAAAGTCTATAAACAACTTGGTCATGGTTATAATGTTGAGAAGGGTATTTTGATAATTCAGTGCAATTTAAGTGAAAATCCGTGGTGAACCTTTAAAATTTGTTTTCGACTTGACTTAAGACAGTTGAGTTGTTAGAGAAGCCATTGTCAAAATTATGGCGATGTAGCTCAGTCGGTTAGAGCATACGGCTCATATCCGTAGTGTCCGGGGTTCAACTCCCTGCATCGCCACCAGCTTATTTTGAAGTAAGGCCTCTCTGGTAGAATTCAGAGAGGCCTTTTTTTATTGCTTGAAAATATATCATAAATTGTATTATATTAAGTTTTTAATAAAAATTCACCACGGAAGGGCACGGAGTTTCACTGAAAATTGTAAACAATGAGTAAGTTAGTGTCTGTCCGAAAAGTATTTTTTCTTAATACCGGCAATAGGTTAAGCTTATTTACCGATGTGAAGATTTGTGAAAAAGCTATTAGCCATTAGCTGTCAGCTCTTAGCTGAATGTATTATCTGTTTGTTTTTTTAAGCTAAAGGCTAATTGCTAACAGCTAACTGCTAACTGCTAAAAATCTTCGGTGCAGCACGGGAAGTATATAAACATCTTGGTCCTGGTTATAATGTTGAGAAGGGTGTTTTGATAATTCAGTGTAATTTAAGTGAAAATCCGTGGTGAACTATTACTATTATATTTATTTGAACTGCGATCTACCATGATAACCGGTTTTGAAAAAATTGTTGAAGAACGTATCCGGCAAGCTCAGAAAAAAGGTGAGTTTGATAATCTGCCCGGCTCCGGCAAGCCTCTTAAATTTGAGGACGACTGTCATATTATGGAAGAACTCCGTCTCGCCTATAAGATATTGAAAAATGCGGATTGTATGCCACCGGAAATAGAATTAAAAAAAGAAATAAATCACATGGAAGATCTATTACTCAAAATGGATGACACTGCTGAAAAATATCGCTCAATAAAAAAATTAAACTTCTTGATAATGAAGTTAAATTCACTTCGAAACACATCAATAACACATGAAATACCTCAGCGATATGTGTCAGACCTAATAGAACATATAGGTCCAAACCCTTAAATTTTTATAAATTAGGTCGTAACCGTTCACGGCTTGAAACTTGAAATTGGAAAGTAGAAATTGGGAAGAACAGTACAAAAGCATGAAGGCCAAATTTCCAATTTCAATGTTCCGTGAACACTTACATTAGGCTTTTATTATTACTTATGTTTTTTAAGAAAAAGAAAAAAAATGAGAACAGCCTCTTTAAAGGAGTTATGACAGCCTACTTTATTGTTGTACTCCATGTTCTTTTAATTGCAGGTGTAGGGCTACTGGTAATTTTTTTCCAGGGCATTATCAATTATATGCCATGGATACTTCTTGGAGGTTCAGCCCTTATCATTGCTTCTATTTACCTCTTTTACAGGCGCATTAAAAAACAAGGAATGACTCTTCGCGAAACTCTCAATTCTCCTATGTTTCAAGGCAGAACAGTCGAGGTAAGCTTATTGGGAGGCCTGGCATCTGTTAAGGTCGGCGACAGATCCAATGGCGCGCCGGCGCTGGGAAATAATTCATCAACTCAATATCTGCAACTAGAAGACCCTGCTTCCGTCCGTCTAAAAGAACTCACCGAACTTGCTAATTTACTTGAAAAGAATCTTATTACACTTGATGAATACAATGCATTCAAACAGCAAATCCTAAAGACTTCAGGAAACACCGATTTGAAACTCGTTAAATCTATTTGATCTGATATGAAAAAGCTAACCATTGCCCTTCTATCCGGCGGCGCATCTTCTGAACGAGAGGTCTCTCTGAAAAGTGGCGACCAGGTCTATGAAGCGCTTGACAAGGAAAAATACAAAGTCATCCGTTACGATCCTAAAACAGAAATAAACCGTCTGGTTGCAGATGCACCTGAGATTGATGCCTGCCTTATTATACTTCACGGACCTTTCGGAGAAGACGGGACGGTACAGGGACTTCTTGATCTGCTTGGCATTCCATATCAGGGAACCGGAGTGCTTGGCAGTGCTCTTGCAATGAACAAAATTGCTGCAAAAAAGCTTTATGAAAAAGCCGGGCTACCTGTACCGCCTTATATTGCTATTAATCGTGGTGAAGAAATTGATCCTGAAAAAACTGCTGATCAGTTTGGACTACCCCTGGTAGTTAAGCCGGTTCAAGGCGGTTCAAGTATCGGCATGTCTATTGTAAAATCAACAGAAGCCCTGAAACATGCCGTTGATATTGCTTTTGAACAGGATAATTCAATCCTGATTGAAACATATATTAAAGGCATAGAAATTACAGGAAGCATTATAGGTAACGAAAAACCGGAAGCCCTTCCTGTTGTTGAAATTATTCCCGGCAAAAAGCATGAATTTTTTGACTACGAGGCAAAATATACCGCTGGTTTAACCCAGGAAATATGTCCCGCCCGCATTAATAAAAATCTTACGAAAAAAGCCCAGGAATATGCGAAGACCGCCCATTCGGCTCTATTTTGTAAAGGCTATAGCAGAACTGATATGATTCTAAAAAATAACGATATATACGTACTTGAAACCAATACAATTCCCGGCATGACTCCAACAAGTCTTTTACCTCTTGCTGCAGCAACCGCCGGTATTTCCTTTAGTGAACTTCTTGATACACTGATTGAACTTAGCATTTCCTGACGGTAATTCATGATCATAAAAGGCAACAGAGAATTAAAAAATCATTATCATGAACTTTGCTCAAAAGATATATGCACAGGAACAATATCCTCAAGGCATATGAAATCATTCATGCTGATTGATCTTCTTGAACGGAATATAAACTGCCTGCCGTCTCCGCTCTCACAAATTCTAAATAGTTCCAAAGCTGCACAGGCTTTAATTTTAAGAAACTGGATGCTTCCGCATACATACGTTATTACAAAGCGGACAGAATTGATTGAAACCATAAATACATACAATAAAAACAGCATCAGCTCGGTAGTGACCAAAGAAGAGCACATGCACTGCGGATATGGTGTGAAAAAATGGGATACCATTGAAACCGTCTATAGCTTTATGTCCCAGTCGGAATCTTCTTATCCTTTTGTAGTTCAGCCTTTTATAGAGAATTTTACTGATCTAAGGGTAATTACTGTGGGAGATTATACTGAGGCATATACCAGGCATAATCCTGATAACTTCAGAATGAATATCGCAACTGGCGGAAAAAGTCATCCATACATGCTGAAAAAGGAAGAAAAGGATTTCTGCTATGCTATTATGAAACGCAGCAAATTCCCCTTTGCTCATATCGATATTATGATTACTGAAAATGGCAATCATCACCTTACGGAAATATCTTTAAATGGCGGCATCAAGGGAGCAAGTATAAGCAGAAAAGAACTTGACAAGAAAAAGCAGGATCTTCTTGAAAGACTGACAGAAAACCTCGAAAAAAATTGAAAAGAAGTAAAATTCACCACGGATTTTCACTTAAATTACACTGAACTATCAATAGACCTACTCTCAAACGAGTTGTTTTGAAATAATTGATCAATTGAGCTTCATTGTTTTACAATTTTCAGTGAAACTCCGTGTCATTCCGTGGTAAATTATTACAAAAAAGGGAGATTTATATGAAAGTCCTGGTTATCGGCGGTGGCGGCAGGGAACATGCCCTTGTCTGGAAAATAGCTCAAAGTCCAAAAGTAAAAAAAATATATTGCGCACCTGGAAATGCAGGGATCGCTGACCTGGCAACCTGTTTGCCGATCAATTCCGGAGATATCAACAAACTTCTTGAATTTGCCAAAAAAGAAAAAATAGATCTAACGGTAGTAGGGCCTGAAGATCCTCTATGTAACGGCATTGTTGATATTTTTGAAAAAGAGGGTTTAAAAGTATTCGGTGCAAATCAAAAAGCTGTGGAGATAGAATCCAGCAAATCCTTTGCAAAAGACTTGATGAATAAATACGGGATCAATACTGCTGCCGGCAAGACATTTACCAGTTATAAAAAAGCGGAAGACTATATACGCAAAACAGGTGCTCCTGTTGTTGTAAAAGCAGATGGACTTGCAGCCGGCAAAGGAGTAATTGTCTGCGAAACCGTTTCAAAAGCAATTGATGCTCTTAAACTTATAATAAAAAAACGGGCTTTCGGTGACGCCGGGAATAAAGTTGTCGTTGAGGAATGCCTTACCGGTGAAGAGGCTTCTTTCCTTGCCTTTACAGACGGCAAAAATCTACTTCCCCTTCCCTCCTCACAGGATCACAAAGCAATATACGACAACGACCAGGGTCCAAATACCGGAGGAATGGGCGCATATTCTTCTGCTCCAATAATAGACCGGTATATGCATAAAAAAATTATGGAAGAAGTTATGATGCCGACTATCCTGGCAATGGCAAGTGAAGGCCGGCCTTACAAAGGTGTATTGTATGCCGGACTTATGATAGATAAAGGCCGGATTAAGGTTCTTGAATTCAATGCACGTTTTGGAGATCCTGAGGCTCAACCTCTTTTAATGCGGATTAAAAACGACATTGTTCCGATAATGGAGGCAACAATTGAAGGAACGCTGGATAAATGTAAACTTGAAATTGATGACAGGGCTACAGTCTGTCTAGTCATGGCATCCAAAGGATATCCTGGTTCATACAAAAAGGGCATACCGATTTCAGGGCTTAAAGACATAAAAAGAATGAAAGATGTTGTCGTTTTTCATGCAGGCACTGATAAAAAAGATAAAAAAATTGTTACAAACGGAGGCCGTGTCCTGGGAGTCACTGCTTTAGGAAATTCCGTCAAAAAAGCCATATCAAAGGCGTACATGGCTGCTTCCAGAATAACATGGAACGGAGTATATTATCGCAAAGATATTGGACAGAAGGCATTAAAAAGAATAGAACAACCTCCGAAAGTAGGAATTGTGATGGGGAGCGACTCAGACTATAAAGTTATGGAAGAAACTGTAGCTGCTCTAAAAAAATTCGATGTTCCATTTGAAATGACTGTTGCATCTGCACACAGAAGCCCTGAAAAAGCATATGAATTTGCATCCTCAGCACAAAAGCGAGGGCTTAAAGTTATTATTGCAGGTGCAGGACATGCAGCGCATCTTGCAGGAGCTATCGCGGCTTATACTTCTCTCCCCGTTATTGGAGTCCCAATAGATTCTTCTGCCTTGCAAGGCCTGGATTCTCTTCTTTCCACTGTTCAGATGCCTCCCGGCATACCGGTAGCAACTGTGGCTATAGGAAAACCAGGAGCAAGAAATGCGGGAATACTTGCAGCACAGATACTTGCTGTTTCAGATGCCGGGCTGGAGAAAATGCTTGATAATTATAAAAAAGAAATGGCCGCAAAGGTAGAAGAAAAAGCAAGCAAACTTCAAGGTCAAATATAGTGTCCAGCCGAAAATTGCTGATAGACCCTTTTAATCCCCAGCCGGAGTTAATTCTGAAAGCAGCCGGCTTAATAAAAAAAGGCGGTGTAGTTCTATTCCCGACAAGATGTCTTTATGGACTTGGAGCAGATGCATTTAATCCGGAGGCTGTTGACAAGGTTTTCAGGATAAAACAAAGACCATACAACAAACCGGTATCAGTTCTGATAAAGGATACAAATGACCTGTATATACTTGTAAAACATATTCCATCAACTGCAAAATGTATTATAGACTATTTCTGGCCGGGACAAATCACAATTATATTTGAGGCGAAAAACACTATCTCCCGCAATCTTACCGGAGGTACAGGCAAAATCGGCATACGCTTGCCGGAACATCCTGTAGCTCTTTCCCTTGTAAAAAAAGTAAATAGCCCGATAACAGGAACAAGCGCCAATATATCAGGGCAAGCAGGGTGTTCAGCTATATCTGATCTTGACGTTCAACTTGCTGATAAAATAGACTTGATGCTTGATGCAGGTCCGCTCAAAGGGGGAGCAGGTTCGACCGTTATTGATGTTACAACTTCCTTGCCCACGATTTTAAGGGAAGGTTATGTTTCTGCAAAGAATATTTTTTCGGTTCTTGAAAAAAGCAATTTTATTGACAACAGCCGCTGATTCACATATGTAAGCATTCTACGCCGGAGTGGTGAAACTGGTAGACGCAGAGGACTCAAAATCCTCCGGGGGCAACTCCATCTCGGTTCGATTCCGAGCTCCGGCACCAAAAAAATATTTCCACCTTGTTGTATTGCCGCATAGAGCTTCTCATCCACTCGCCGGAATATACCTGAACTTTCCTGTTCAGAAAACTCAACCACCTCATCGGCCAAAAATATCCGTGTCTCGTATGTTATTTTTTAGAAAGATCGATGAGAGTTATAAACTTCGAAAATTTACATATCCTGACGCAGAATCACAGCTTTACAATCCCCATAGATAATGGTAATTAGCTGCTGATCAGAGCGGCACAGTCCAACAAAATTTTATCCATCATCCCGCTGATTAAACGTATCGTCCGAGCTTTTCAAACTGTTTCTGCCAAACCGGGCTTTCCAGTATTCTTGTACTGCGGGACAATGGATAAAACTCTATACGTTGGGCAGTAATATTCCAGGATGAATTTTAAATATCAGTATCCAACTGTTAGGTCTGTTATCATACTGATAAAGGTAAAATAGATGACAGTAATTGAAGAACTTATTGTTGGTACCTCTGGGGCTATAAAAAGAATACGTGCAATAATACCTCATATAGCAGACACTGGCTTAAACATCATGATCTATGGGGAAGAAGGCACCGGGAAATCGCTTGTTGCGCGGGCGCTATATCAACTTTCACCCAGGAGCAACAAATTGTTCTATCAATTTGATTGTTCCAGCACTACTCATAAATATTTTGAATTTGAGCTGTTTGGTTACGAAGAAGGTGCAAGTACAGACACTGGAAAAGAGAAGGAAGGGCTATTAGAATTAGCGAATGGCGGTGTTATAATTTTTGACAATGTTGATCAATTTCCTATTGAGACACAAGCTAAGCTTCTACATCTTTTACAGACCAACGAATTTCATCGAATTGGTTCACAAAAGAAATTCAAACCTAATATTTTTTTTATTGCTACATCCACACAAAACATAGAAGAAAAAATTAAGTCTGGTTTAATGAGAGAAGATCTTTTTTATAGGATGAATGTAATTAAAATTGATATTCCGCCTTTAAGATCGAGACCAGAGGACATAGAACCACTTATTTTTCATTTTCTTTCCCAAATGGGCAAAAACCCAACCGAATTTATGACCGATTTAAATAATGATGGTTTGACGTCTTATTTACTAAACTACTCTTGGCCAGGAAATGTGCGAGAGCTTAAGCAAATTATAGATACTTTATTTATAACAAATGACTGGAAAACCATCAGAAATAGATTACTTGGCCGTGGTATGGCATCAAGTCGGATTACCATTGAGCGATGCATTGAATTTCCAGCGGAATATAAGCAGGCTGGAATTAGTATTTTAAGCTTTTTTGGAGAAGTTTTAAAACAAAAGCATCCCAACATGGAGGCTGTTGTACGGATTGAACAAGACGGTCTCAATATACGTATGATCATTGAACCTAAATCAGGAGAGCCAGAAATAATTGAAAAGACTTTAGACGAGTATGGCTTAGTTATTACAGGTCAAATGTCACCTGAAAAATTCACATGTGATCCTTTCTTAGTTATCAGCCTTAAGCATGAATTAAGTATGGCCAAAGCGAGAATTGAGGCGCAAAAAGAGTTGTTGCACTATCAAGAGTGTACTGCACGAGAGAACGCTACTCGAATAGACCAACTAACTTCATTAATAGGCATGGCTCTAAAGCATAGCCCTAACCAAAATTTTCAGATTGATGTCTCACCAACAATCAGTTCGTCAAATAGGTTTTCAATAGACCTATCAAATTCAGTAAATAATATTTCAAAACTTCTTGAAACTTTTAGCGGCAAGGGGCTGGATAAGGTTTTAAATATAAAAGAAATCGATGAAATAAAGAGGCAGTTACAAGAATTAAACCTTCACGATGTATCAGAAGTGAAAACTTCAACCGCATTGGTTAAATTAAGAGACCTTATTAAAAAGCTGAATGATGCAGAGGGACATATCGGAAAAACTATTGGAACGATAAAGAACGGTTATTCTACTGTACAAAAACTTGCGAAATATTACAATGAAGTTGCACAATGGTTTGGTTTACCCCAAGTCCCTACTCCATTTCTAAAACGTTCTAATTCTAATGATGTTAATAGAGAGTAAAAAATGCCCAACAAACCCATGAAGACAGATGGACTATTACGTGGGCTCCGGGACGTGGGCTCCGGACGGGGACGGGCTAAGGGCTCAGTAAGGCGTGGGCTCCGGGACATCCATAAATAAGTAAATGACTTGACATTTAATTTACAAATGGTGTCAAAGCTTTGACACCAAGTTTTTGCAATACATACGGAAATGTGCTTTATACAATCGATTCGGACAGCAATGCTTCATTCGAAGTAACACCAGTCCCAGAACCAGCAACAATGCTTCTGTTAGCTACAAGCATGCTCGGTCTCGGCATAGTTGGAAGAAAAAGGATAGTAAAATAGAAAATACCCAGAAAAGAGCGGTGGACTATGAGAAGCCGCTCTTTTCATCAACAGACTTTTTTTGGGCAGGGAGAAAAAAGGAGATATGAATAGAAAGCTAAGATTACCGAGTTATTTTATATTATTAATGTGTATAGTTTTACTAAGTAGTGGGTGTATGGGAATGATAATGAGAAGCATAGCAATAGATGGTGCGGGAACATATGCTGAACTCTCAGAGACTTTGCCAGCTATTCCAGAAGGCAAAGGCAGATTATTCATTTACATGGTAGACGGGGGTCCTTCAGTTCTGAATACTTTGGGAATTGTGGCGGAAGCATTTACGATTGATAACGATATTCGGTTTATTTCGGGCAAAACCTTCTTCTACGTTGATCTGAGTATCGAAAAACATGAAGTGACTGCATCAAGAGTAATTACCGGCGGGGTGTTTAAAAAGACTTTTAATAAAGGCGAGAACAGAGTTGATTTTGTATTATCGAATCAACAGGCCAAGTATATTAAGATTGACTTTAGAGGTTATATTGGAACACCGAGGTTTGGAACATACCATCCTATCATACTTGAATCAAGTCAAATTGCAGAAACAGAGATCGATAATTTGAGGTTCTATACAGACTATAAACGGGGTATGGGCATTAATGAGACTCAGAAGGTAGGGGACATAATGGGAAGATAAAGGAGGAGAAAAGAATTCAATGAAAAAATTAGTATTAATATTACTTATATTCAGCAAGTGTAATTGGAGTGTAATTGGTGTCATTATGTAGCGAGTCTGATTATGTTGTGGGTTTTAGGTTTTAAATATCCTTTTAATTCCTCTTATTCCATTTAGTTCTTTTAATTCCTTTGGGCGCGGTGTATTCTTCAATTGATTGGAGTACTACGAATATCTC
>JAUWFS010000121.1:0-10132 GCA_030606805.1 Deltaproteobacteria bacterium | reverse complement strand
GGTATCCTGAAGACTTTTTGCTTTTAATCCTCTGATTGATTTGATACATGTTTTGAATCCGGCTGTAATTTTTTCTTTAGGCTCACTTATGCGCGAGTTTCAGACGTTCTTAAATTTAAGTGCCCGCTGCCTCATGTTAATTTCTGATATCACAATTTCTTAAGCAGCTCACAAAACAGCCTTACCCCAAAGCCGGTACCCCCAACCCCGCAGTATGCATTTGCCTTTTTCATATAAGAAGGGCCTGCTATATCGATATGAGCCCATCTTGTATCTCCGACAAACTCCGACAAAAATAAAGCTGCTGTGATTGCACCGCCCCATCGTGAACCGGCAATGTTTTTAAGATCAGCAAAATCACTTTTAAGATCTTCTTTGTAATCACCAGGCAAAGGCATATGCCAGCAACGCTCATGGGTCTTTTCACCTGAGCTGATAATAGACTGAGCTAATTCATCATCAGAAGAAAATACTCCCGCTATTTTCTCTCCAAGTGCAACCACACATGCCCCTGTCAGCGTTGCAATATCTATGAGAGTCTCGGGTTTATATTCCTTAATCACATAAGAAATAGCATCAATCAATATAAGTCTGCCTTCAGCGTCTGTATTTAATATCTCCACGGTTTTGCCCGAATAACTTTTTACTATGTCTCCCGGACGCGAAGCATTACCTGAAGGCATATTTTCAACAACAGGAATAATTCCAATTACTTTGGTTTTAGGCTTGAGTTTAGCCAGGGCAATAAGGGTTGCCGCCACTGCAGCAGCTCCTGACATATCGCTCTTCATTTCCTCAAGACTTCCTGTTGGTTTTAAATTTATACCCCCGGAATCAAACGTTACACCTTTACCGACAAGAGCAACCGTCTTTTTTGCATCCCTTGGATTATATTCAAGAACAATCATTCTCGGCTTGCTCTCACTGCCTGCGGCAACCGCCAGCATTGCTCCGAACTTCTTCCTTTTCAGTTCTTTTTCATCAAATATTGTTACTTTCAAGTTTTCTTTTTTAGCAGTGTCAGTAATTATTTTTGTAAATTGTTCGGGTTTTTTATCGTTAGAAGGCGTATTAATCAGATCCCTGGCAAAAATAGTACCTTCGCAAATGGTAGTGATGCTCTTCAATATTTTGCCGGAACTTTTAGCCACATCGGGTTTCACCAGAAAAAAGATCTTCTTAAGCGAACTATATTTTTTCTCATCCTTATATTTATCAAAGAGATGATTCCCAAGGTAAGCCCCTTCAATTATAGCCTCAAGAGGTAACGGCATCTCCATTTTGATCTTCTTTGCCGAAGGGCAACCAATCAGCACTTCAGTGAGCTTCATATTAATACATTTTTTTACTGCCTTGCCTGCAAAAACGCGCAAAGATTCTGCATTTAATTTTTCCAGCTTGCCAAGCCCCATAAAAATCACTCTGTCCGCTTTAATCTCCGGCGGAGTGTAAAAAATAACTTCCTCGCCCTTGTCCCCCTTGAACTCCTTGAGCTTTTTCGCTTTTGTAATCAGCGAAGATACTATTTTGTCATCATGTATATCTCTGTCCTCACAGACAGGTATAATTAGAGTTTCAGTTTTTACTTTCTTCAGGTCAATTGATTTTAATGATAGCACGTTTCACTTCTCCTTTTTTAAACTTATACTAATTTGATGCAAGGTTTTTCAGATATGATATTTTCTCCCACGAAAAGTCTTCAAACCAGCAGGGAAATATCGCATTATTCGTAAACACAGGGTCAGCTTCAAGATCATAACTGGAAGAAGCAACAGCCCTGTCCCATAAAGCAGTATGAGGGACCGGGGAATAATGTGCAAGCACGGGCGTTATACCATTTTTTTTTACCTCTCTTATAGATTCTTCTACCGAACTTATTGTCTGCCCCGGCAGACCTGTCAGCAGATATGCTCCCACCTGATTCTTTTGAAAACCAGCTTTATTCAGGCGGGCAACAGCTTGTTTAAATTCATTTGCTGTCACTTTGCTGTCAAGTTCTTTTCTATTTTCAAATGTAGCTGTTTCCAGACCAAGCCGAATGGTTTTGAAACCAGCCCTGAACATCAAGCCGGCTGTCTTCTCTGAAATCTCACGAATATGAACTGCATTCGGTGTATGAAAGCGAACATTAAGATTCTCTTTAATCAAACCTTCAAATAATACAACAGCGTGTCTTTCCGCATCAACAAGAAGGGCATCATCATAGAATACAAAATCTTTTACACCATACTTAAAATGCCAGTACTTTATCTCTTCAATCAGAGAAAGCGGACTGCGCAGCATTCTTTTTGGATTTAAAAAATGCGAAGCGCAATACGAACAGGAAAACGGGCATCCCTTAGATGTAAGAACAGAAATATACGAAATTTTTCTTTGCAGGTCAAATGCAGGATAAGGAAAGGTGTCAAGATCATCCGGATCAAACTTTGGGCTCACAGAAAAACCTGTATAATTCTCCGCAAGCTTTAAGATATGTTTCTCGCCGGGACCGGCCAGAACAATGTCTGCGCCTGAATGCGATATAGCATGCTCATTGCAAAGGTCGGCATATATACCGCCAAGAATAACGATAATATCTGAATAAGTTTCTTTTATAATTCTTATGGTTTCCTTTACGCCTGGATACCAATAAGTCATAAAAGAAGTGACAAGGACAAGGTCTGGTTTTGGTATGCGCTCAAGTTCCTCCCTGAACCATTCCGGCTTAATGCCGTATCTGGAAAAGTTCCGGGGAATATGTTCAAGACCTTTGGGTTTTGGAATCGCTGTTTTTAAAAATGGGCCCCTTCCGTTTCTTGTATAGGGGTCGATGTGAGGTGCTTTTGGATGAAATCGATCAAGGCAGTCTATGTATGTTATTGAAAATCCATGCTGCCTGAGTATTGATGCAAGGCTGAGAAGCCCAAGAGGTTTAGCCCAGAAATCGTATGCCGCAAAATCATGAATCCAGGGATTTACCAAAAGAATATTTGGAGTATCGTATTTCACTTAGGTGAAAAATTAATCCTCAGGATGTTGGGAAGTATTTCATCGATGTTTTCTTCAATTCCCTGTAGCTGAAAAGAAGCTTGTATGTATCCACGGAAGCTGCTTCAGACATTTTACGGGCTGTTTCACGACATAATTCTTCATCCATGGCATGAATCATGGTATATAAATTATAAGGCCATTCATCAGAGGGATTGCGTCTGTAACAATGTGAGACTTCTCTAAAAGAAGCCATCTTTTCGCCCACCTCATCAATGCGGTCTTCGTCAACCTTCCATGCAGTCATTGCGTTAGCTTTAAACCCTGACTTCTGGTGCCGGATTGTTACGCCAAAACGTCTCATTACGCCTCTTTTGCAAAGATCTTTTAAAGTATCCAGAAGGACTTCTTCGGGAATCCCCAGCTTCTCTGCGATTTCAAGATATGGGCGCTGAGTAATGGCAATATCTCCCTGTATTAATGAAACTATCTTTTTTTCAAGTTCAGTAAGCATAAAGCAATATAAAAAATTATATAAAAAAAATCAAGGTTTTTTTGCCTGGTTCCCACGCTGAAGCATGGGAACGAGAAGACTTTCCAATTTCAAGTTTCAAGCCGTGAACGGCTACAAAGTAAGTTTGTAAATTTTTCTGGAAACAACTTCTTTATTTCCCCTTTTGTTGCCCTGCAAATACCTCTTTCAGTTATAAAACCGGTAATAAGCCTTGCAGGGGTTACGTCAAATGCAAAGTTGGCTGCAGGGCTGTTTGCCGGAGGAACAAGGACACTCTTTATTGAGCCATGTTCTAAACCCTGCACATATCTGACTTCATCAGGATCTCTCTCTTCAATGGGTATTCCCTTTACACCATCATCAAGTTCCCAGTCAAAAGTACTGGATGGAAGAGCGACATAAAAGGGTATGTTGTTATCTCTTGCTGCAAGTGCTTTAAGATAAGTCCCTATCTTGTTGGCGACATCGCCTGTACATGTGGTTCTGTCTGTACCAACAATAACCATATCCACCATTCCATGCTGCATCAGGTGACCTCCGGCATTATCAGTTATGACAGTGTGCTTGACACCATGTTTACCCAGCTCCCAGGCGGTTAGCCTGGCCCCCTGGTTGAGTGGCCTTGTTTCGTCCACCCAGACATGTATATCTATATCATTGTCAAAGGCAGCATATATCGGGGCGGTTGCTGTTCCATATTCTATGCAGGCAAGCCACCCTGCATTGCAATGGGTAAGAATGTTAACTGTTTCGCCTCCTTTTTTCATCCAAATCTCGTTAATCAGCGGCAAACCGTTTTCACCAATCCTTCTGCAGTTTTCTGCCTCCTCATCAGCGATATTTGCAGCTTCATCCCCTGCCCTGTCTATCCTTGCCGGTTGACTTGTCATTTTTAACAATTTATGCATAACCCTGTCCACACCCCAGGAAAGGTTAACTGCGGTTGGTCTTGCGGCTTTTAGTCTGTTGCATTCATTAATAAGGAAATCATCAAAACCTGTTTTTTCATCAAAATTAACAACCGCAAGGTAAACACCATAAGCTCCGGCAACACCTACAAGAGGTGCGCCCCTGACAAACATTTCTTTTATGGCATTTATAACATCATCGACGCTTCTCAAATCGGAAATTACAAATTCGTGGGGAAGAAGACGCTGATCAATTACCTTAACAATTCCCGAATCCTTATCCAGCCATATTGGCCTCATGCTTTTATTCTCAATTTTCATTTTTAAAACCGAACTCACCACAGAGGACACAGAGAGCACAGGGGGTAACTATTTAAAATTGCGCGACACTTTAGCTTTATGAAACAACAAACCAGATTGCAAGTGAGCTTTAGGTGTGATCAAATTTATCTGAAATTATAATGCTTTCTCACCGGCTTTTTAATATCCCAGATACATGATAAGCCTTTATCGTAACTGTTTACGGTTCACGGTTATCGGTTTACAGTTTTATGTTTTGATCAACCGTAAACCGTGAACCGTAAACTGTTACCCTTTATCAGCATGTTAAATGAAAACATGCTCCAACATTTTTTTCTGATGACAGGTCATTATAAATTTTTACTGCCTTTCTGCTTAGTGTTGAAATAAACTCTATGCCTCTTTGCTGAAGTAATTTTTCAAGCTCTTTCTCTGGTTTCATGAGACCGCTTGAGCCTGTGCCGGCAATAATGACATCCGGCTTTGAATTTATAAGTTTATGGATATCATCGCTTGCGAGTTTATGGCCTGCCTTTCGCCACCAGAAAGCATCTATATGTCCATCAGGATAGATAATTAAATCAGATGTAAACTTTTTTCCATCAACTATAATGGAACCAAATGCATAGGACTCAATCATGACATCATTTCCTTCCTTATAGCCGTAACCGTTCACGGTTGTCGGTTCACAGTTCACTGTTTTTTCAACCGTAAACCGATAACTGTAAACCGTGAACGGTTACTTATAGCCCTTAATCGTCTCACCTGTTAGCGAGGCTCTTTCAAGGACATCTTCAAGATCAAAACTAAGGAGCTTCTGATCCCTGACTATGACCTTTCCGGCAATAATAACGTCCCGAACATCCGAACCACGTGCGGAATACACAATATGTGACACTGGGTTGTACATTGGGACAAGGTGAGGTTTATTGACATCGATAATAATAATGTCTGCCTGTTTGCCGGTTTCCAGAGAGCCTGTTTCATTATCAAGACCAAGTGCCCCTGCCCCATCAATTGTCGCCAGTTTAAAGACTGTCTTTGCATCCATGACTGTCGGATCAAGGATATTAACCTTGTGGAGTTTCGCAGTAACATCCATCTCATTGAAAAGATCAAGGTCGTTATTGCTCGCACTCCCGTCCGTGCCAAGTCCGACTTTTATTCCTGCTTCTAAAAATTTAATAACCGGAGCAATGCCGGAAGCCAGCTTCATTTCACTTTCCGTGCAAACCGAAACTTTGGCACCGCTATTTGCAATTATATCAATATCATCATCATCCACCCATATTGAATGAACAAGCAGAGTGTTATTATCCAGTATCCCAATACTATCGAGGTGCTTGATTGGAGAAGAATTTTTCTCAGACAGAATCCGATCTCTCTCGTCTTTTGTTTCCGCTACGTGAATCTGAAAAAGCAAATTTTTTGACAATGCAGCATGTTTTGCTTTTTTCAAAGTTTCTTCAGAACAGGTATATGGTGAATGACAAAATATTGATGGGGTTATCATCAATGATTTATTATACCATTTATCAGTAAATCTGACCGCTTTATTAACATTATCTGACGGTTGCGGTACTCCCGGGGCAGGAAAGTCTATAACACCCTGCCCGAGTATCGCTCTCATGCCGGAATCAAAAACCGCCTTTGCTACTTCATCTTCGAAAAAATACCCGTCACAGCACGTGGTTGTACCGGACAGTATCATCTCCGCACATGATAAAAAAGACCCGAGCCTGACAGTCTCGGCTTTAATATGCTTTGCCTCGGCAGGAAAAATATGTTCATTAAGCCAGGTCATTAAGGGCAGATCATCAGCAAGTCCCTTGAATATAGACATCGGAAGATGGGTATGTGTATTTACAAGGCCGGGCATTATAATCCCGCCTTTAGCATCTATTATTTCATTTGCCTCTGGAATCAGTGAGCCGGCGCTCCTGGGTTCAATACGTTCCAGCCGCCCCTTTTTTATACATACAATACCATCTTTAATAATATCAAAATCAGGGTTTACCGTAACTATTGTACCATTGTGTATTATTATATCAAAACTCATGGTAACTACTCAGGTTGTTGGGTTCACGGTTGGTTGCCTTGATCTCTTCATATTTCGTAACTACTCAGATTGTTAGGTTCAGGGTTGGTCGGTTTTCAACCTTGAACCGTGAACCCTTGAACTGTGAACCTGAGTAGTTACATTTCATCTGCAATAATCTTAACATCCTCAATTATATCCTCAACATTCAAAGTTAAAAACCTGCCGTCTTCCATGACTATTTTCCCGTTTATAATAGAGGTTGCAACATCGCTCCCTTTTACTGCATAAACAAGATGAGAAATCGGGTTATACATCGGCGTGAGGTGGGGCTTGTGGGTATCAATAATTATAATATCCGCCCTTTTCCCTGGCTCAAGAGAGCCGATTATATCATCAAGCCCAAGTGACCTTGCCCCGTCAATAGTGCCCATTTTAAGCACAGTATATGCATCCATAACAGTCGGGTCAAAAGTGTTTACCTTGTGCAGCTTGGCAGCAGTATCCATCTCCATGAAGATATCCAGATCATTATTGCTTGCGCATCCATCTGTTCCCAGCCCGACACAAACTCCTGCTTTTAAAAGCTCTGGTATCGGAGCAATGCCTGATGCAAGTTTCATATTGCTTTCAGGATTATGGGAAACTTTAACATCAAAACGCTGCAAAAGAGAAATATCTTCATCTGTCAGCATAACACAATGACAGGCAAGAAGATTCCGCGACAACACATCAAGATCCGCAAGGAATCCGACGGGTGTAACGCCATGTTTTTCTTTGCTTGTTTGGACTTCGTATTCAGTTTCCGAGACATGAATAACGAGCGGAATATTATTCTTTTTCGCAAGAAAAGAAGCTCTTTTAAGAAGATCCCGCGAACAAAGGTAAGGAGAATGAGGCTCAACAGCAATAGTTATCAGAGAATCATTTTTCCACTTTTCAATAAGCATTTCCGTATATGCAAAGCCATTCTCAATTGGGCCATAATTAGGAGAAGGAAAGTCGTATAGTACTTCGCCCACCACCGCCCGCATCCCGGCATGTTTTGCCGCACAGGCTACAGCATCTTCAAAAAGATACATATCACAAAAACAGGTGGTCCCGGAACTTATCATCTCCGCACAGGCAAGAAGAGTTCCACAATAAACTTTTTCATAATCAAGCTTTGCCTCTGCAGGAAATATATAATCATTCAGCCAGGTCATCAATGGAAGATCATCTGCAAGGCCCCTGAAACATGTCATTGCTGCATGAGTATGAGCATTAACAAGCCCTGGCATAATTATGCCTCCACGGGCATCTATAATGCGTGATGCATTCCATGATAAAAAATCATCAGCAAACCCTAAAGCAACAATTTTTTCACCTTCTATGGCAACAGCACCGTTTTTGAACTGCGTGCCCCCTGAATCCATGGTCAGCAATGTTCCATTTAAAATCAATATATCAGATGAATTCATAGCAAGTTAACGCCCCTTCGGTGCGGCCATGAGTGTCTTGTATTTAAAGTGCCTAAAGTATATTAAAGTGAGCTAAAGTGCCTAAAGTTGTGGTACGCCTTCGGCGTGCTAATTGATAATCCAGAGTTGCAGGCGTTATTCCTCCTTTGCACATTGACGACTGAAGGAACATATATAAAATAGCAGAATTCCTTAACTTTAGGCACTTTAATATACTTTAGGCACTTTAGGCACTGTCTTTTCTAATTTAGGCACTTTTAAAAGGTTATCCCGCCTGCAACATCATTAATTATCGTTTCAAGCCTGGGAGCGGCTTTCTCCGCCACGCTGATAATTTCTTCAATCGTTGCAGGAACTGGCTCGTCAGGATCATTAATGTTGGTAATTGTCGACAGGCATAGCACCCTCATTCCTCCATGCACGGCCGAAATGACCTCCTGAACTGTTGAGAAACCAACAGCTTCCGCACCTACTGTCTTTAAAAAACGCACTTCTGCCGGAGTTTCAAGAGACGGCCCCTTTAAGCCTGCATATACACCTTTTTGTATTCTTATACCTGCCTTGGCCCCGGCATCTTCCGCAAGCAAAGCAAGCTTTTCATCATATGCTCTGCTCATGTCGGGGAATCTAATACCCCAACTGTCTTCATTGTGCCCGATAAGAGGATTTGAGCCAGTAAGATTAATATGATCTTTGATAATCATTATGTCCCCGACTTTAAAGTCAGGGTTAAGTCCTCCGGCTGCATTGGAAAGAATTAAGATCTTAACACCAAGCTCCTGCATAACTCTTATTGGAAAAGTAACATCTGCCGGCGAGTAGCCCTCATAAAGATGAAACCGGCCCTGCATGGCAATAACAGGTTTTCCATTCAAGCCGCCAAAAAAAAGCTTCCCCAAATGTGCCTGAACTGTCGAAACAGGGAAATTAGGGATATCCTTGTAATTGAATGATACATCAATATCTATTGAGCCCAAACTATTGCCAAGGCCTGTCCCTGTGAGAATGCCTATTTCAGGGGACTTGTTAATGTGAGCTTTCAAGTATTCTGCCGTCTCAACTGCCCTGAGCTTATAACTTTTCATGCCAATTCTCCCAACCCGAATCTCCATTTGTTTTGAACCGCAGAATTTCGAACAATGTTCCCTGCTCCCCAATCCTGCCCTATATAATTCAACATTGTTTTTCAGTCAAGCATCCAAAATCATATCTGCCCGACAGGGCTACGTCATTTATGCTGATAACCACCTGAATTCACAAAAATTGTTTACTTATTCAATTTTCAATAAATTCGAAGCTCGAAGCTCGAAATCCGAAACAAATACAAATGACCAAAATTCAAAATTTCAAACATGGTGGAACGCCATAAATATTGCATAAGTGCCTGACATGTTTTGGTCATTTGATATTCGAAATTAGATATTGTTTCGAGTTTCGATATTCGTATTTCGGATTTTGATGTCCCCACAAACTCTAAATATTAGCAATTTAGCACTGACTTTGACGTTTCCATGATTATTACCGTTGTTGACTATGCTCCTGATACTCCATACATCATAATCGGTATCTTTTCAAGGTATTGTAACTATAAGCTATTTGTACACAATATTATTTCACCTAATTATCCTGGATATTGAAGAACCCCGCAGCCTCGTACAAGCGGGCTTCGCTTCTGCTTTGACAAACTACGAGGAATACGCTCGTTTTTTCGCTTCAATAAAAAATATTGCAGAATTGATTTAATTGTGCTACGAATTGTGTACACAATTAATAATGAGGAATTGCTATGGAACAACTTAATGTTTTTACAGTTCGTGAACTACGCCAACACATCGGCGATCTTATCCAAAATGCGGAAAGTGGACGCCTTGCCATAATAACAAAATATGGCCGCCCTGCTTTTCTCGCGGTTCCCTTTGATGAATGCTTGCTAAAGCATGGGGTA
>JAUWFS010000208.1:0-5767 GCA_030606805.1 Deltaproteobacteria bacterium | reverse complement strand
CTCAGTTATCCCATCTATATTTGTTGCAATAATCGGCTTCGCCATAGCCATAGCTTCCAGCGTTATCATTGGGGAAACCTTCTAAAAGTGAAGTAACCACAAGCAAATCTATTTCAGAAAGGATTTCTTTAAGAGACCTTTGAAAAAAGCTTAATTTCGTTCAATGTCAAGACAAGCGAAAATTTCAACTGTCCCAGATAAATATGCTTCGCATTTCACAGGGTAAGCGGAAATACATTGAGTATTCCGAGGATAGCGCTGAAGGTTAGCGCTGACGCTTCACTTCGTGTCACTTCACGCAAAAATTGAGACTGCCCTAGTGAAATAAGCGGTGAATTTCACGGGGCAGATGCAGAAGCCGGACATCAAAGAGACGTTTTTCAAAGGTTTGTCATTTAAGCGGTTTTTATTGCGGCAACACTCTATGTCGCAGCCTGCGAACCAGGCAATATTTCAAACCCTGCTTCCATAAAATGTTTGTCCGTTGTAAGTACCTTTTTTATTCCAAGCTCACGCATGAGGACAAAGCTTGTGCAATCCGTAAATGAAAAGGATTTATCTGTCCATTTGAAAAACCATATCCTTGCTTTTTCAGCCCTCTGAGCATCAATATTTTCCCACCTGAGCCGTGGGCTATCGGCCACCTGATCCCACCATCTCTCAGCTGCATCAATGCTAATTCGCATTCTGATCAAAGTGAGAGTTTCGTCCATAACATAATCAGAGGTTACAAGTATCCCTTCCTGTTCAAGCCATCTGTCACGTGTTTTCATGCAGTTAAGATGTAGAGCATCCCTTTTGTCCGCCATAGGCATCCAACCGGCAGTATCAACAAAGAGCTTTGTCATTGGACCTTTTTCCCATATAGAATGAGATCGTGATCCTCTGCCGCTAATCCGTCTGAAGAGCTACCAACAGCAGAAGCGCCATAAAGCAGATCATCTGATAAAGGTATTTTTGTGTTTTCCTCGGCATCCACGGGTATAATACAAAAAGTGGGACTGCTTCTGTAAAATACAGTGTATTTGTCACCCTTACGCACCCTTTTTATAATTTCCGGCATTGAAGCCCGAAGTTCCTTTATGTTAATTATATGTTGCATGATGCCCCCCATCAAAAGTTCATTTTAAGTTTAACTTCTCTTTCTTTCCGTGTCAAACCATTTTTTTCCAGTTTTTATCAAACTATCGTTGTTCCGGTTTCCAGAATTTCGCGAACAAGAGGATCGTCGGCTGTAAAATCTTCCGGTCGAAACGGAATAGGCGACAAATCACTACTGATAGAAAGAGTAATCCGTCTGATTTTATTACGATCACGCATGCGCACGCCATCAAATACATCCGATACTAATGCAATATCAATATCACTCCACTCATGGGAGAACCCCTTGGAATGGCTGCCGAACATTACAGCACGTTGTATATGTATTTTGTTTTTTTCCAATTCTTTTATGTATTGATTTATGATTCTGCGGGTTTTAGCAGAGATTTGATCCATTTGTATTGCTCCTTAATCTTGTTAAAATATTTTTCTGCATATTCTTTGGTGCAAAGTTTGTAGAATTCCTGCTTATATTCAGGATATCTTGTTTCTATATTAAAATCATTAACCTCGTCAAAAAATATTTCCTGTTCCATATTCAATGGAATAGTTGTTTTTTCTGCCAATTTAACCAAATTATGTATCTTTGGTGGCAAGCGATTGTCATTATCCTTTACATAATGCGCTTTTAATGCTTTTTCTAAAACCAGATGTCCTAAAAATAAACACCAATCGAACTTTCCGGCAGCAAATAGACTTTCAGCCGTATCTAAATCATGATCGGCGCTTTTAAGCCAATATTTTATATGTTCATCTATTTTCATAATGCACCTTCTTGCCCTGTACTGTGGACAAATTTATCTTTACAATGCTTGAACTCTTCTTGTTCCATGATTCATAAGAATTTTATCTGCTTTCCAGAACACCTCCATAAAGTTCACCTAACACCTTCCTTAAAACCACAAAACAATGTATATGCATATCACCATCATTTTTCAAGGACAAGGAAAATTTCAGGAGAGGAAAAGAGACTGTTCAATGTTAAATAAAATCCACTACTTTTTTCCTGCAATCACCTCCAGTGAAGGACCCCAGAGAACCCTTCCACCGGAAATTAAATCTGTTAATTTCCCCGCTGCTTCAATTGATCTTATAGCGAAACTAACAATGTGAAAGGAACTAATTAAACTTCCACCGGAAAGGCTCGCATTATAAACTTCAATATCTGCAATACCATGATCAGACAGCAGTTTTCTTACAAATGCTGGTGTGAAGGAAAATTCATGAAAGACAAGAAACCTACGGGACAGATCGGCCAGTCCAAATTTTGAGGCCAGCCGATAAGTCTGGGTGTGCAAAAGACCATTCGGAAAGCGAAAATAAACAATGCCTCCCGGGTTAAGTAAATTAACAGCTCTCTTAACTTCTTCCCAGGGCTCCGCCGAATGATCAAGAACGTTAATGAAGGTGATAACATCAAACTGGTCATTTACATCATATTCTCGAAGGGTCCCCTTAAACACATCAAGCCCATATTCTCTTTGAGCAACTTCAACCGATTGATTTGACGCCTCAATCCCTTTTACCTCCCATCCCCTTTTTTGAGCAGCTACCGGAAAAAATCCGCAACCGGTGCCCACGTCCAACAACCTGCCAATTCCCCGATTTTCTTCAATCAAGTCCAATATATGATTAAATAACTTATTCCGGCTCCCTTCTATCTGATCAGAATAATATCTGTCAAAGTAATCCTCACGATAATGGGTTAGGATTTTATCATAGGAATCCTGGGTTTGTTTATAGATGAGATCACACTCCGAACACCGGTTATAGGTTCTTGAAAAAATCTTAAAATAGAAATCCCCGCCGGCTTTGCAGTATGGACATTTTTTCATTTTAACCTAACAGTTCAGCCACCAATTGACACAAATGGACTCGAATAAAAATTTATCATACAAAAGTTCGAAACTTAGTATTAATTTGAAGGCAACTGGCTTGCGGTTAGCATTTCTTCTTAATTTTAAAAAACAAAGGCTTCAACACAAAAGTTCTGTTCAATAGAATTTATTTGAACGTTATTTGTGTAAATTCGTGTTCATTCGTGGCTGAACTATTACATTTTAACCAGCTCTCAGAAGAGACAAATAAACTTTTTCTGTTTCTGACACCATCTTTTCAACAGAAAATTCCTGTTCTACTTTTTTCCTCGCAGCCAATCCCATATTTCTTGCAGCTTTTCTATCATTTAAAACTCGTATGACAGTCTTTGCCAGAGCAAACAGGTCTGTTGGCGGCATCAGTATTCCATTTACTCCATCTGTTATCTGCTCAGTTTATCCCCGCACTTTCAGAATGTACACGTCTGCACGAAGTCAACATCACAAAAACCCGGTTAGTCCAATTAGTAAAGGATGTCCCCCCAAAACCTATTCCTCTGAAAACCTATCTTCCTCTCGGAAGAAGCCATGCCTTGAAGAAGGGGTTGACGAATCTGACTTCTTTCCCACTTTTGAACAGAATAGTTATGTTGATCATGCGTGTTATAGCCCTGTTCACCGATGCGGAACTGTGTGGTCCAACGGCCTTCACAAAATCCATCGAATAGATTCTTTTACCGCCTTGCCTTGCCAGGGCTGTAAGGCACTTAAGCTGAAAGTCCGTCAGAAGGCTCACAAAGGCTTCGTAAGACTTTTGTTCCCTGGCGAATATCAACTCAAGGGCAGCCTTCAGTTTGTCCGATGATACGGCATTTCTCTCTGGAGTGACTTCCCATAGGGCCTCACAGAGCTGCTGGATATCCCCGGTAATGTTATTGGCGATTTGAAACACCTGCTTTAAGATCTCTCCGAAAACTTTACGCCGTCCTTTCTCGAATTTTTCTGTCAAAAACTTCGAGAATTCTTCATATGGCAGCGGATCCACAGTGATCGGGATAGCCGACTTGAAAAAGGCTGAGTCGGGAGAGGTAAATATCCCGTCCATCTTATGCCTTATGCTCCCAACAAAGACATAGGGGATATTGCTGTGAAACTGTATCTTGCTCCTTAAAAGAGCAATTGCCTCATCAGCGTGCTTGGTCTTTAGGATGTCCTGGAATTCATCGAAGACGACGACCAAACGTTTTTTCTTACCTATGGATTCGATCAAAGCGAGCACCTCCTGGATCGAATTGGCCTTCAGTTCTACGGACGCATCAAAGGAAACAATAGGCATGGAAGTGATAGGATCTGTCATAATCGTCGGCCTGAGATGCGACAGGGCTTTAATCATTTTAGTTACCCAGCTTGCCTTTTTTTCCAGTGTAACTATTGCCCGGAGCATCCTCTTGCACAAGGCATCTACAGACTTAATTCCAAGGAGATCTATGTACAAAAGATCTGTTCCCTTTAGCTTCCTAACCGCTTCATATACAAGAGACGACTTTCCGACACGTCTTTCACCGAAAACCACGATGTTCTGGGATGCTTTGATATGGTCGGCAATTTGCTTCAGTAGGTCTTCTCTACCGCAGAAATCCCCCCCCAGAACAATCGATCCGTATTTGAATGGATTCATGATGCATCGCCTTTCACTATTATGTATTTAGCAATGTTGCTTTAAACATAATGGTTAATAACATAATTGTTAAATATCGTCAAGTGAAAAACCAGGGCTCCGTTCTTTCACTTTTTTCTGGAGAAAATCGAGGCCACCTCATCATGCCAGTCATTTTCTTTCTTTCCCATGATAAAAGTAAGAAACCTTCATGCTCAATGGAATCTTCTACTTCTTTCTTGCAATCACCTTTAGTGAAGGGCCCCAGAGAAGCCTGCCACCGGTAATTAAATCTGTTAATTTTTCCATTATTTCAATTGATCTTATAGCGAAACTAACAATGTGAAAGGAAGCAAACGCGCTACCACGCGGCAAGCCAGAGGAGAATCTGTGTAATCTGCGTAATCTGTGGATTAAACTTCCACCGGAAAGGCTCGCATTATAAACCTTAATATCCCTTGCATGCTGGAATCCTTACTGAAAATAACTGCCTGTTCTTGACAAGTTGTCAAAAACTATATAATATTAAACTAATATGTATTGCTAAGGAGGCTCACATGCAAACACTTACGACAGGAGAACTGAAAACCAGTTTTTCGGAGGTTTTGAAAAAATTAAGGAGCGGTCAGAAAATTGTTATAAGTTACGGCAAGAAACGGGAAAAAGTCGCTGTAATTGTCCCATATTCAGCCTATGCCTCTAAACCGGAAAGGAGCCTTGGTTTGCTTAAGGGCCGGGCCGGATGCATGATCCATGACGACTTTAAGATTAGTGAGAAAGAAATGCTGGCCTCATGAACTTATTACTGGATACCCATAGATTTTTGTGGTCGCTTTTTGCCCCCGATAAATTAAGCAAGGCAGCAGTCCGTAAGATAAAGTCTCCGAACAATGACGTGGCTGTCAGTGTAGTTACATTCTGGGAAATTTCCTTGAAGTATGCCCTTGGAAATCTCGAATTGACCGGAGTGGAACCGGAAGAATTGCCTGATTTTGCCGGTAAGATGGATCTGAAAATATTGCCGATTACCGCTGCTGAAGCATCCGGTTTTCATAAGTTACCAAGGCTTTCACACAAGGACCCCTTTGATCGTATCATTATCTGGCAGGCTATTCAGCGAAAAATGATCTTGGTATCAAAGGATCGCGATTTCAAAGCATATCATAAATTTAGGCTTAGAACCTTTTGGTGA
>JAUWFS010000220.1:0-5203 GCA_030606805.1 Deltaproteobacteria bacterium | reverse complement strand
TTCCTAAGTTCTGGTGACTTTGAAAGTTCGGAGTTATAATTGTTGGTGTCATTCCTGCGAAGGCTGGAATCAAGTGCTTTTACGGGTTTTCTGGATTCCGGCTTTCCTCGGAATGACGTTTGGTGCCGGAACTTTTTGAGAAGTTACCAGTTTATTATTCAGTGACAAGCGACCATTTAATATTGAATGAATTTTTAGTGACAGACGCTATGTGATCGTCAAAATAGAAATGCTCTATAAGCCATTCTTTTTCTTTGTAGGCAATGAAGAGGTTGTCTTCATCTACAACCTTTGTGATAATGCATTTTGAAAGGTCTTTAAGACCTGCGCCCACGGCCTTGAGAACAGATTCCTTTGAGGTCCAGTAACGGAAAAAAAGTTTAATTGGATCAGTATTGACAAGGCTCCATTCCTTTTCACCGGCGGTTTTACTGAACAGAGCTTCAGAACACTGCCTTATCTTTTCTATGTCAATTCCTATTCTTGTTGGTGCAACTACACCCCCGGCATAATCAGGTTTGTGTGTCAGAGACCAGTAATTTCCGTTAAAGGGCAGGGGAGCTCCGTTTTTATCCTTTAAAAGATTGCTTAAATGAACACAGCTCTTACCGGCAGATATTGCAAGCGCCTGCCTGGCGTGTTTGCTTAAACTTAAGACTTTGTCTTTACCTGCAAGTTGTCTGCTTTTTTCGGGAACCGCAAGTATAACCGGATAAATGGTTTCCAAATTTGTTTGCTCCCCTCAGCTCTGACCTGTAGAGTTGTTGTCCAATTGCTTTAGAATTATCCTGTAATCAGCTACTGTAGCTCCCTTTCCTTCTTCGTGTACCATAAGTGGATTTATATCCATCTCAGCAATCTCAGGATGATTCATTACCATATCTGAGAGGCTTACAACCGATTTTTCAAGTGCTTTGATGTCTGATTCAGGCCTTCCCCTGAATCCTTTAAAGATATTATATCCTTTTATGCTTTTAATCATTCTTCGTGTTTCGTTTCTTCCAATAGGAGCAAGACGAAATACAACATCTTTAAAAAGTTCAACATATATCCCGCCAAGGCCTGCCATTAGCAATGGCCCGAAAGCAGGGTAACGGTTTACGCCTAATATAACTTCATCACCAGGCTGGGACATTTTCTGAACCAGAACGCCTTCAATAACAACGTTTGGATTAAATTGTTTTGCTCTTTCAATGAGTTTTTGAAAAGCCTGTTTAACTTTTTCTTTGCTGTCAAGCTGTAATATAACTCCGCTTGCATCGGATTTATGCTGAATTTGAGGGGAAATAATTTTCATTGCAACAGGGAATGTCATATTTTCTGCAAGTTGAGCTGCTTCATTTTCGTTTTTTGCGATTTGTGCAGGCAAGACATTAAAACCATAGCATTTAAGCAACTCTAGTCCATCCAGTTCACTGAGATAGGTTTTTCCTGCTGCAAGTGAATTTTCGATAATCTCGGCTGCACGTTTTTTATTGTGTTTTAAAGTAAACTGAGCGAGGTGTTGACGGTTCAACCAGTTGGAATATCTGTAAAGCGCTCCAAATGCCTTTGCTGTATTTTCAGGAAATTTGAATACCGGTATGCCGTGTTCCTGAAGATATTTTACTCCTGAAGACACGTCGAAAATTCCCATGAAGCAGCAGAGGATCGGCTTATGTGTACGCCTGTCTATGCGAACAATGGCCTCGGCCGTTCCTAATGCATTTGTCATGGATTGAGGAGTAAGTATTACAAGAGCCCCGTCAACATCTTCATCTTTAATAACAGAGGAAAGTGCGTTTTCATAACGATCCTGTGCGGCATCTCCGATAATATCTACAGGATTATAAAGATTTGCCGTTAAAGGAAGATGGCTTTCAAGGGCCTCAATTGTTTCTTCGTGGAATTTTGCAAGCTTCAGTCCTGATGAAACCGTCATATCTGTGGCCACAATGCCTGGCCCGCCTGCGTTTGTGACTATGGCAACGCGATTGCCGCCAGGAACCTTTCTGGTGAATTTTCCCGTCTCGCTTTTATTCTTGTAGGCAAAGGCAATTGCATAATCAAAAAGTTCATCAATTGAGTCAACGCGTATTATTCCCGCTTGTTTAAATATGGCGTCATACACTGCTTCTGATCCAGCCAGAGCGCCGGTATGAGATGCTGCAGCCCGGGCACCAGCAGTTGTTCTCCCTGATTTTATTACCAATATCGGCGTTGGCCTGTCGCCTGAGGTTATTTCTTTAACTGATTCGACGAACTCCAGGCCTTTTTTCAGTTCTTCAAGATAGATCATAATGACTTCTGTATCTTTGTCATCATGCATGTAGCGCATAAGGTCAAGTTCATCCACATCTGCCTTGTTGCCGATGGATATGAACTTTGAGAACCCGAAATCCCTGTCTGCTGCAAAGTCGAGGACAGCAGTGCATAATGCTCCGCTTTGTGAAATAAAAGAGATATTCCCGGATTTTGGCATTCGCCTGGAAAAGCTTGCATTAAGGCTTACAGAAGAAAGGGGGTTAATCACACCAAGGCAGTTGGGGCCGACAACACGCACTCCGGCCTTTTTGCAAATAGCGACGATTTGATTTTCTATTTCAAGGCCTTCGCCTCCCACTTCTCGAAAGCCGGCTGAAACAATCACAATTCCTTTTACGCCCTTTTTAATAGCTTCTTTAATGGCTTTGAGCGCAACTCTGGGAGAAAGGATTATTATTGCAAGGTCAACATCGTCGGGAATGTCTAAAATGTTTGGATATGCCCTAACGCTTAAAACAGACTTTGCATTTGGGTTTACCGGATATAGTATGCCTTTGTACCCGCCTTTCAGAATATTGGCAAATATATCATGTCCTACTTTTCCCGGTGTAGTTGAAGCACCGACAACAGCTACTGATTGTGGCGAGAAAATTGTATCAAGATTCGGCAAAATTACTCCTTTTCCCCTTTTATTATTAATGCCATCTCATATACTTTACTTTTAGGAAGACCATATTTTATTGCAATTTGTTTTGAAATGCTTGAAATCCTGTTATCCGCTAATTCTAAATTGTTTTTTATTTCTTGCCTTACGATCTTCAACGGGACATCATTATCTTTAACATACCCCTTTACTAAAAGAGTGATTTCGCCTTTAATCGCAGGCCGGGCTTTAAGGTTTTGAAAAATTTCAGACACGGAACCTCTTATAAATTCTTCGTGAAGCTTTGTCATCTCTCTGGAAAGTACGCAGTACCTGTCACCAATTATCAATTTAATTTCGTCCAGAAGTTTTAAAATACGTTTTGGAGATTCATAAAATATTAATGTTCTTTGTTCGTTGGCAAGTTCCCTTAACTGCTTTAAACGCTTATTCTTTGTTTTTGAGAGAAATCCTATAAAAATAAAAGAATCGGTTGGCAGGCCTGCTGCGCTTAGAGCCGTAATGGCAGCAGATACGCCTGGAATAGGTACGACTTTGATATTGTTTGCAATGGCCGACTTTATTAAACAATATCCTGGATCAGATACAGAAGGTGTGCCGGCATTTGATACAAGGGCAACAGACAATCCTTGTTTAAGCTTTTTAATGAGGCCTGGTGTTTGTTTTTTTTCATTGTGCTCATGATAGGAGACAAAATTGCCTTTAATTTTGTGATGCGATAGAAATCGGCCTGTATGTCTTGTATCTTCTGCTGCAATAGTATCTGCCTGCTCAAGTATATTCAGAGCCCTTATAGTGATGTCGTCCCTGTTCCCTATGGGGGTTGCAACTATGTAAAGATTGCCCTCCCTGTTTTTCTTCCCCGAATCATTTATAGGCGAGTTCAAAGGCATTTTTTATTATTTCTATGCTGGGATTGTCATTTGCTGAACTGATAGCTACCACATCAAATCTTGCTTTTACATTGCTCTGTTTTGTGGATTTAATATACAACAAAGCCACCATTGAAACTTTTCTTTGTTTTTTAGGGGTTACAGCCCATTTTGGACTTCCGAACCGGTTTGAACTTCTTGATTTAACCTCAACAAAGACAAGTGTATTTTTATCTTTTGCAATAATATCAATTTCGCCCAGTTTTGTCCGGTAATTCTGTTCCAGAATTTTGTAACCATGTTTTTTTAGATGCCTGGCTGCAATTGATTCACTTTTTTTCCCAAAATTCTGCTGTTTGTTTAGCATGTTTGTAACGGTTAAGGGCGGTTTACGGTTTACGGTTCACAGTTTCCAGTTTTTTAATGAATTTTGTAATGATTCAAGCATGTTTGATAGTAACGGTTCACGGTTGTCGGTTTACAGTTTTATGTTTTGATCAACCGTTAACCGTAAACTGTTAACCGTCAACCGCCCTTAACTCCCTTGAAAGTGCGTCTGTGAATTGGGCAGCATCCGAATGTCCTGATGGCCTCTTTATGTGCTCTGGTCGGATATCCTTTGTGTCTTGAGAATCCAAATTGAGGGTAATCCTGGTCATACCTTTCCATAAGCCTGTCTCTGCTTACCTTGGCAACAATAGATGCAGCCGCAATAGATATACTCAGAGCATCGCCTCGTATAATGGGCTCCTGCGGTAAATCTGTTGGTATCCTGAATTTGCCGTCTATTAAAAGATAATCGGGTTGAGGGCTGAGGTTTTTAACAGATATGGACATTGACAGGAGCGATGCATTAAGTATGTTGATTCTCTCGATTTCAATGTTGTCAACTATTCCTATACCTATTGAAACAGCTTGATCGTACAGCTTTTCATACAGGTATGAGCGTTTTTTAGGTGATAATTTTTTTGAATCAATAATATCGGGATCATGAAAGGAAGTGGGCAGAAGAACGGCTGCAGAAACAACCGGGCCGGCCAATGGTCCTCGACCGGCCTCATCAATGCCTGCAATATATGAAAAGCCTTTTTCAATGGCTTTTGATTCAAATAACCACAGGTTTTGTTCCATGAGCAAACTTTCTAAAACCTAAATTGAGCAATTTTTGGCTCGATCTGCACTAATCTCTTGCGCATCAAGGATTCGCGAAAATCCTCGACATATCCACGGGTATGCCTGCGGTTTTCGCAAACCCTTATGCATCAAGATCTCAGCACATTTCTTCCCCAAAAATCGCTCAACTTAGGTAAAACGGCGTTCTTTTATTCTGGCGGCTTTGCCTTTGAGTTTACGTAGATAATAAATTTTTGATTGCCGCACCCGTCCCTTGGAAACAACCTCGATTTTATCTATTATCGGAGAG
>JAUWFS010000182.1:0-7032 GCA_030606805.1 Deltaproteobacteria bacterium | reverse complement strand
ACAAAGTTTTTACTCACTTTATACCCAAGTGATTTGAGATAATCGGTAATTCTGTTTAATGAATAAAGAGATGATATTGAACCGATTAAGCGGTGACCGGCCTGAATAACTGCCTGGGGATGTATTGCCTCAAATCTGTTTATAATATCACGATGCAGAATTGTTTTGTAGTATTCCTGAAGAATCATAATGCGTATTTTATCATTAACATTCCTGACTTCAGGGAACCCTCCCTTAATGAAATACTCGTCAAAAACTTTTTTTATCAACAGCCTGTTCTTTGAAGTAAGCCGCCTGTAATCTATCTTTCTAAAGTCAAGAAACTCCTTAAAAGAAAACGGAAAAAGCTCCCATGTCAGGGATCTTCCCCGCATCTGAGTCGCAATTTCCGTTGAAAGCATTTTTGAGGAAGAACCGCTGAGAAATACACAGCAATTTTCAGTTCTTAAAATACGGTCAACAAAAGGCTCCCAGTTTTCAACCTCCTGTATTTCATCAAAAAAGCAAAAGACCTCTTCTGTTCCCTTCTTTTCAGGATAAAGAGAGTAATATGCTTCAAGCACCAGTGGAAGGTTTTTGCGCCTGATTTCATTTAAACGGTCATCAAATAAATTCAGATATAAAATATTTTTCTGTTTAACGCCCTTTGCTTTAAGGGCAGCAATGATCTGATAAAGCAGGGTTGATTTTCCGCAGCGCCTCACACCTATGCATACAAATGCCTTCCCTTTTATGAACTCATACTCAAGATGCCTTTTTATACCCGTATTAAGTTTTTCTTCCTGAAAATCGAGTATTATTTCTTTCAATGTTTCAAGCACGACACCCTCCGCTAATATTGATGGGTTTGCAGACCACTTTAGTAAATAATCGGTAAAATTTATTACCGATTTTCAGACAAATTGTCAATATTAATTCCCGATTTTATATTTTACCGGCGTTTCTGGTATAAGTTCAGGCCATGAGCGTTTGTTCTGTTTTTATTTTTCATCATTTGTTTGAAAGCCTGCTTTATTTTTGATAATAGTTCACCGCAAAAACACAGAAAACGCAGAGACAATCGTTTTCCCCTTTGCAGTTGAGAGGAAGGCAAAGGGGTATGAGAAATTATTACTGCACAGAAAAATAAAAATCAATGTGACACCGGAAAACCTGAAAAAGAAACTTGACATCCGGTTTTAAAAAGATAGCCTAATAACCTCATAAATTGAACTTTTTGAGAAGTTACCAAATAACGTACAGAGGAAAGAGAGATGAATTTTCAAGAGGTTATATTATCGTTACAAAAGTTTTGGGCACGCAAGGGATGTGTGCTGGTTCAACCATATGATATTGAGGTTGGCGCTGGAACATTTCATCCGGCAACTCTATTAAAGGTGCTTGGCCCTGAACCCTGGAATGTGGCTTATGTTCAGCCTTCAAGGCGTCCCACAGATGGTCGTTATGGTGAAAATCCAAACAGACTGCAACATTACTATCAGTTTCAGGTAATACTCAAACCTTCTCCCATAGATGTTCAGAAGCAGTACTTGCAGAGTCTGAAGTCACTTGGAATAAACAGCCTTGAGCATGATATCAGATTCGTTGAGGATGACTGGGAGTCGCCCACATTAGGGGCCTCCGGTCTTGGCTGGGAAGTCTGGCTGGATGGTATGGAAATTACACAATTTACATATTTTCAAATGGCAGGCAGTATAGAACTGCATCCTGTATCCGTGGAAATTACTTATGGTCTTGAACGTATCTCCATGTACTTGCAGGGTGTGGATAACGTCTATGATTTGCAATGGAATAACGATATAACTTATGGAGATGTTTATCACCAGCAGGAGATCGAGCAGTCAACATATAATTTTGAGCTGGCGGATGTTGATATGCTGCTCGATCTTTTCAATAAATACGAGGCTGAAGGCATGAGTATTATTAAGGGAAAGCTCGTTATTCCTGCCTACGAATATTGCTTAAAGTGTTCACATACCTTTAATATACTCGACGCTCGCGGAGCAATAAGCGTTACAGAAAGAACCGGTTATATTGCACGTATTAGAAATCTTGCAAGAGCTTGTGCAGAACAATATCTGGCACAAAGAGAAGCCAAAGGGTTTCCGATGTTGAAAAAGAAAAAAAGAGGCGGATATGGACAGTCTATTACTTGAAATAGGTACTGAAGAAATTCCGGCAGGTTATATAGAGCCGGCATTGAATGCATTGTCAGCCATGCTTTTAAAGAAGTTGGCGGATGGACGGATAGAACATGGAAGTGCTGAGACTTTTGGAACACCAAGAAGACTTGTTCTTGAGGTAAAAAATGTTTCAGGCAGGCAGAGACCTCTGACGACTGAGGTGACAGGGCCTCCCGCAAGTATAGGATTTGATGAACAGGGTAATCCCACCATAGCGGCAAAAAAATTTGCTGAAAAGGTCGGTGTTTCAGTTAAAGATATAATAATCAAGAAGACGAAGAAGGGTGCTTATTTATGCGCAAAAAAAGTAGAATCTGGTTTGAACACCGGACTTCTTCTAAAAAGCATACTTCCTGATCTGATTACGGCTATACCTTTCCCCAAAACTATGAGATGGGCGGATCTGTCTGTTGAATTTGCAAGACCGGTTCATACCATACTTGCTCTTTTGGGGAATAAAATAATTCCTTTTATAGTGGGGAATATTAAAAGCAGCAGATACACATCAGGTCACAGTTTTATGCAACCCTGCAAAATAAAGATTTCTAATCCGGATGAATACGTAAAAGCGCTGGATTCAGCTTATGTAATGGTGGATTCAAAAAAACGAAGGGAAATCATTGAAAGCGAGACAGCAAAAGTTGCAGAGAGTCTGAATGGCAGGGTGCTGCAGGATGATGAACTCGTGGATATTGTAACCAACCTTGTTGAATACCCGGCAGTCGTTGCAGGAAAGTTTGATACAAAATTTCTTGAGCTTCCTGACGAGGTTCTGATTACTGCTATGCGTGAGCATCAGAAATATTTTAGTGTGGTTGATAAAAAAGGCAAGCTCATGTCCTGTTTTATTAGTGTTAATAATACACGTGCAAAGGATATGTCGCTTGTTGCAAAAGGGCATGAAAGAGTGCTCAGGGCTCGGCTGGAAGATGCCCGGTTTTTTTACAGGAGTGATTCAAATTCCTCTTTTGAGGACTGGATAGAAAAACTGAAAGGAGTTCTTTTTCAGGCCAGCCTGGGATCTATGTATGAAAAGGTAATACGAGTCAAAAAAATAGCCGAATATCTGGCAGATGAAATTTCGCATGATTCTGATTTAAATCAACATCTGCCTGATCTTAAAGAAAATGTTGGAAAAGCTGCTTTGATGTGCAAGGCCGATCTTGTGAGCCAGGTAGTGGTTGAATTCCCTAAATTGCAGGGTGTTATGGGAAGAATTTATGCTCTGAATGCCGGGGAACCTGATGCTGTGGCATATGCAATTGAGGAGCATTACCGGCCCAGCTATTCCGGCGGGCCGCTTCCGGAAACGCTTGCAGGTTCCATTCTCAGTATTGCCGACAAAATTGATTCCATCTGCGGATGTTTTGTTGCCGGACTCATTCCAACCGGGGCTTCTGATCCTTATGCGCTTCGAAGGCAGGGCATTGGTATTATTCAGATCATGCTTAACAAAGATTTCTCTTTTCCCATAGTTGAGATGATAGAAAGAAGTATGAAACTTTTTGACCAAAAAAGCGATCAGGAGTATAAGAAAAATGTTGAAAATGTTTACTCTTTTCTGAAAAATCGTATTGCCCATCTTCTCTCCGAAGAGGGATTTTCAAAAGATATTATATCAGCGGTGATAAGTGTCTCAGCAGACCATGTGCCGAATATATGGAACAGAACCAAGGCGTTAGAAAAGCTTAAGACCAAGCCTGACTTTGAGCCATTGTCTATTACTTTCAAGCGCGTGGTTAATATAATAAAAAAAGCCGAACTCCCCAAAAGCAAAGACGTTGATGAAAATCTGTTTCAGGATAAATGCGAGACAGCTCTTTATGAAGCTTGCAAGAGGGTCAATAAAAAGGTGTCAGATAATCTTGATAAAGGACTTTTTGACCAGGCGCTTTATGATATAGCTTCTCTACGCAATGTCGTGGATGATTTTTTTGATGGGGTCATGGTTATGGCAGATGATATGGATCTTCGCGAAAACAGGCTTGCCCTGCTTATCAATATAGCAGACATGTTCGGTATGTTTGCTGACTTTGCAAAAATTTCCACGCCGACGCATAGTTAATCCATATTTTTTCTTGGGAATGGGGACAGATAATAGCCATGTCCCCCATCAGCGTATAGGCCTCGATCATGGAATCACCCTGAACAGGCGCTGGCATATCAATTTAGGTTGAATTTTTTTAAAGAGCTGACGTGTTACGATATTTCTTATTATTATGAAATCTAAGCAAACAAACACATGTAAAGATGTAATACTTGTTTCTATGCCCTGGTCGCTTTTCAGCCGCCCATCCATTCAGATAGGCGCTCTGAAAGCATATTTAAAATTACAGTTCCCCCATCTCAATATAGCGGCTCATCACTTTTATTTAAAGATGGCTGAGACTATAGGCTATAAACTATATCATTCTATTTCAGAAAGTACCTGGCTTGCTGAAACTATATATGCTGCAATGTTATCCCCTGAAAAACTTAAAACTATTGAAAAGATCTTTTATAGGGAAGCTGGAGTTAAGCCTCTGTTTCGCAAATCAAGTTTTAAAGAACTTGTTTCAAAGGTAAGAGAGGTTACCGATGTTTTTATTGAAAGCATAAACTGGAATAAATTTTGTCTTGCAGGTTTTTCTGTATGTCAGTGCCAGCTAACTTCCTCGCTTTATATCATTAAGCAACTAAAAATAAAATATCCTGACCTTAAAATTGTATTAGGAGGTTCAACATTTGCCGGCGCATCAAAAGAGGTGTTTAAGTTAATCCCGGAGATAGATTTCGTAGTCAAGGGCGAAGGTGAGTTACCTTTAAGCCAATTAGTACATCACCTTGGCATTTCTAATAAAAGAAATAAAATCCCTTCCATTAAAGGTGTAATCTCAAGAGAATCCATAGAAAATGATAATTCAGATATATTCTATCAAATGGAAACACTGGATAGTCTCCCAATGCCGGACTATGACGATTATTTTAACCTGCTTCAAACATTTGGTTCAAAAAAAACTTTTTTCCCCACTATTTTATCTGAAATTTCCAGGGGATGTTGGTGGCGCTATGCACAAAGATCAAAAAAAATCAAGGGATGCGCTTTTTGCAATCTAAACCTTCAGTGGGATGGCTATAGATCAAAAGGCCATTCTAAAGTGGTTTCCGAAGTTGATAACCTTACTTCCAAGTATAAGTCTCTATCTATAGCCTTTACTGATAATGCTCTTCCAGTTAAAGAGTCTAAAAAAGTTTTTACTCAATTAAAAGAGCTTAAAAAGGATTTTCGTTTTTTTTCTGAAATACGAGCTACAACAACCATGGAAAATCTTAAAATAATGCGTGATGCAGGAATGAGTGAAGTACAGATAGGCATAGAGTCGCTCAGCACCAGGCTGCTCAATAAACTGAATAAAGGAACCACGGCTATACAAAATTTGGAAATTATGAAAAATTGCGAACAGTTGGAAATTGTGAATAATTCAAATCTTATACTTCAATTCCCAGGTAGTGATAAGGACGATGTTGAAGAAACGCTACGAAATTTGGAATTTGTAGCTCCATTTCGTCCTTTGCGCCAGGTTAATTTCTGGCTGGGTCTTGGAAGTCCGGTATGGCAAAACCCACAACAATTCGGAATTAAAGCATTATATAACCACCCGCTCTATGCAGATCTATTGCCACAAAATATATCTTCTATCCGATTTTTAATACAAGCATATCGAGGTGATCTTGGGTATCAGAAAAAACTTTGGAAGCCTGTCAAACAAAGGATAAAAAAATGGAAGATGGAATATGAATCTCTTCAAAATAATTCTTTTTTCGAGCCGATTCTCAGTTTTCTGGATGGTCGGGATTTTCTCATAATAATTCAAAAACAATTTAATAATAAAAAAACACTAACTCACCGTCTTAAAGGAAAGTCCAGAGAAATCTATCTTTTCTGCCGGCATCACCGATCAATAAATAAAATATTAGAACATTTCCCTGAATTGCCAAATGATAAGATTATTTCTTTTCTCCGAATAATGGTAGACAAGAAATTAATGTTCGAAGAAAATAAAAAATACCTTAGTTTGGCTGTACAAAAATAAAAAACCCGAAACCAATATGGTTCCGGGTTTATAAAAAATTTTCGGCAGCGACCTACTCTCCCACTCAGCTTCCCGAGCAGTACCATCGGCGCTGAAGAGCTTAACTTCCGTGTTCGAGATGGGAACGGGTGTTGCCTCTTCGCCATTGCCACCGAAAAAATATTCATCAGACTTTCAGATAAATAATTTCACTGCGTTATCAGTCAAAATCCTCGACGACGTACACATCAGCACGACTTACTCAGATTTTTCCTTCTAGCCTTGTGAAATGAATTATCTGAAAGTCTATAGAATGTATAAATTTTCAGATAAAATCTAACAAATTTAGATATAAGCACATAAAAACGTACAATATTTGTGTCAAAAGTTTTGTGACTAAGCCTCACGACCTATTAGTACCAGTAAGCTAAACATATTGCTATGCTTACACACCTGGCCTATCAACCTTGTAGTCTTCAAGGGGTCTTCAGTCTGTATGTTTCCATACAGAGGGATATCTAATCTCGAGGTTGGCTTCCCGCTTAGATGCTTTCAGCGGTTATCCATTCCGAACTTAGCTACCCAGCAATGCCGCTGGCGCGACAACTGGAACACCATTGGTTCGTCCATTCCGGTCCTCTCGTACTAGGAACAGATCCTCTCAAATATCCTGCGCCCACGAAAGATAGGGACCAAACTGTCTCACGACGTTTTAAACCCAGCTCACGTACCACTTTAATTGGCGAACAGCCAAACCCTTGGGACCTGCTCCAGCCCCAGGATGTGATGAGCCGACA
>JAUWFS010000162.1:0-7985 GCA_030606805.1 Deltaproteobacteria bacterium | reverse complement strand
CTGGATGACAAGGGGTTTTATATCCACGACTTTGCAGACAAGCAACTCATAGAATCCCGCTTCATTAAAACACCATCGAGGAAACTATTAAAAGTATCAGAAGATCTTACTGGTGTACTCGACCTTACAGATTTGGGGACTTTGCCCTGGCCGAGACAAGAAGAAGTCAAAGGCGCTAACATCAAGATAGAACTTAAGGTTTACCAAGATGAAGCTCAAAAAGTCAATATAGATGACCTTAAAACAGATATTCTTGGGAAAGGCGCTAATAATGTTGAGGTTAAACTAATAAGAGTTCCTCGTGAAAACATACGAAGTGGAAAACTCTTAAAACTAACGTCTTTACGAGAAAAACTTGTAGAAATGGCGGCGTTAAAACAAGAGATAGTGACAGAATCTATTTTGGAAAAAGCAGATATATTAGAGGCTGAGGAACCGGATAAAATTATACAACAAACAGCAGGGAGGATTTAAGTATGAGCGGAATCAACAAAGTAATCTTAATCGGTAGGTTAGGCAAAGATCCAGATGTCAGGGATGCGCCAAGTGGAGATACTGTAACAAATTTCAGCATAGCCACATCCGAAGAGTGGAAGGACAAATCCACCGGAGAAAAAAAAGAACGCACAGAATGGCATCGTATCGTGGCCTTTAGAAGGCTTGGAGAAATATGCGGAGAGTATCTTTCAAAAGGCAGCCAGGTATATATCGAAGGCCGGTTACAAACAAGATCCTGGGAAAAGGATGGCGAAACGAAATATACTACCGAAGTTGTTGCATCTAACGTTCAGTTTTTGGGCGGAGGTGACCCTAAAAATACCAGCACAGGTAAAGAGGAGAAGAAGACAGAGCCAAGCGATCATGATTCTATCCCCTTTTAAAATTGAATTAATTTATACTATTTTTTGCTTGGAGAAAATTATGAAAGTTGAAATATACAGAGATAAATTGATCATTATGCCAGAAACAAATTTTGAAATAGATTGGATTCATTCAAAGTTTGAACTTGGGAGTCTACACAAAGCATGGCTAAAGACAAGCTTATCAGCTTCGGATTTATTGGGAATTGTTGTAGAGCCTGCTCCAATTATCGCAAAAGAACCAGTTGCTTGTGGCTCTTACGGCTAATATTTTGCGGCGGGGATCCTTGGTGCGGAGCAGGAAGCCTCTTACATGGGCGCATTGTAATATCCTGTGCCCGCCGCAGGCCAGCTAAATCGTTATACATTAATGGATAACAAAAAGAAGAATATATGAAAATATTTAAACTAAGACTCAAAAAATTTATCGGCATACAAAAAGGACTTGGGCTTGACGAGATAACCCTTGACATATCAGGGCTGTCTGGACTCGTAGCCATTTCAGGCGACAATGGGAACGGGAAAACAACCATATTAGAATGTCTTCATCCATATGCCAGGCTGGTTTCCCGCAAAGGCGCCTTACAATATCACACGCATGGGAGGGATGCAGAAAAAGAACTCGACTTTGAGTTCAATGGGGATATTTATAAGACCCTTATCAAAATAGACTCAGAATCAGGGCGATCTGAAGGATTTATATGGAAAAATGGAAAGTCGGAAATAGATGGTAAAATATCTAATTATTCCAAATATATACTCAAATTGATGGGAAGCCCCGAACTGTTTTTCAATAGTGTGTTCTGTGGCCAAGGCTCGAAAAAGCTTAATGACATGAAGCCGGCAGACCTAAAAAATCTGTTTGCAGAATTTTTAAGGCTCGAAAAACTTATTGCGTACGAAGATACTGCTAAACAATGTGCGAACTTGCTTGATGGACGGCTTGGAATATTAAAACGAGAAATTGGCGAACTGGAAACGCAGGCGGCTGGACATGAAAGCACAAAAGCAAAATGGCTTAAGCTTATAAAACATGGCAAATCCCTTGATATTATACACAAAAAGATTGTTAAAGAGTCTGAAAGGATAGACCAAAACTTACTGGATATCCAAACGGGAATCCAGAAAAACGAAGTGACCGAAACCGAGTTACAGGGGTTGGAAACATCGCAAAACATGCTTTCCAAGGAAATAGAGGCTGATAAAAAACAGTCCGAAGCAGAGCTTGACAAACTTCGCGAAACTTATCAGCAGCTTGGTTTGGAATTGGTTGGGATAGAGACCCTTCTCGCAAACGAAGACGCAATCAGGGAAGCTGTCACAACGAAAGACGAGCTATTGCTATCTATAGACGCATATAGAGAGCAGCTTAATACAGCGTCAAAAAACTATTTTATCGCTTATGATGCCGTTGCTAAAAAACAGGTTGAAAGAACTGAATGTTCGCACAAAGCAATGGAAAAGAGCAAAGATACACAAGCAGCAATAAATACGCTTGAGATAGAGCTTGAACACAATCGGCTCAAAATAAAAGACCTTGAGAAGCGAGATCCTAATTGCGAATCGCAAATATGTTCATTTATAATAAGTGCATTATCAGCCCAAGAAGATATCCCCAAATTGACTGCCAAAATAGCGGACATGGTTGAAGCTTCCACTAAAATTGAAAGGGCGTACTCTGACAAGCTAAAAATATTTGATGCCGGAATAGAGTCTCTCAGCGAGTCCAGCCTTGCACAAAAAAAGATAAAAGCCGATCTTGAAGAAAAAATAGCTAAAGCAAACTATCAGCTTGCATTCGCAGAAAAGATTGCACAGGATTTACCAAAGCTAAACATCGCCATAGAGAAAAAACAGGGCCTGGAAAAGCAACAAGCTTCCAACAAAACTGAGGGCTTAAGGGTTAAAAACGTATGGGGGGAAAGGATCTCTGGAAAAGAAGAACTATCGACCGCAAACAGCGTGGCCATAATAGAAAAAAAGAAGATGATAGATCGAGATGTTACGGAAAAATATAATAGCACAAAGCAAGCCCTACTCGATCTAAAAAGCTCTATTTCAGAAACAGCCGAACAGATTTCTGAGAATACAAAGGCTATCGTTATAGAAGAAAAAGAACTTGCCTTTCAGGAAAGCGCAATTGAAATCCTTAAGACAAAAAAGAAATCCTTATCTATGGCATTAAATGAGCTTGGCGATTGGAAATACCTAAAAGATGCCTGCGGAAAAGACGGTTTGAGGGCGCTGGAAATTGATAGCGTTGCTCCGGTTATCAGTGCATACGCTAACAACTTGCTCATTGCTGCTTTTGGGCCAGACGCAACGGTCAGTATAAAAACACAGGATGACGAAGGCCGTGAAATATTAGATATCCAAGTTATAGATGAAGACGGGGATGAGGTTCCGCTTGGATCACGGTCTGGCGGAGAACAACAATGGGCGCTGAAGGCAATGCAACTGGCGATGGCAATGATAAGCAATGAGAAGAGTGGTAAAAACTTTCAAACGATGCTATCGGATGAAGAAACAGGGCCTCTTGATAATGAGAACGCTCAGAAATACATCTTGCTGTACCGCAAATTCATGGAACAAGGCGACTTTGATACATGCTTTTATATTTCGCATAATGCTAATTGCGTGGCGATGGCCGACCATGTTATAAACCTCGGTAATGGGAAGATTGACATGATAGCTAATATTATTGAATTAATTCATACTATAGACTTGTTAAGTGACTTATGAGACATTTTGAAATTACTGGTAAACTTATAAATGGTTATGGAGAAACAGTATCAATAACGGTTTATAATAAAAAATCAGGTGACATATTTTATATTGGCTTAGAACAAGTTGAAGACCTTATTGATTTAGTTCAGCGTCACCTAACCAGCGCCATGCACTCGGACAGCGAAGGCCGTGCAGTTTTAGGAAAATCCAGTATTCCTGGTGACGAAGAAACCTTTAATAATGGTAAGGAATGGTAACTCGCCGCCGGTGATGGCGGGTGCGTTATATGCTTGAGGATTGAAATGACTTGTAATTGCGACAAATATAGAAACATGCTCGAAGATGTTGTCAATGAACTCGATTTATCACAGGCGGCAATCGAAAAGCACGGGCCTTTAGGCACTCCACCGGCTGAACTTGTTCGTCTGGTGCTCGAAGAAAAGGATAAAATTATATCTGGCTTAAAAAATGGGATTAAAATAATTCGCACATAACCACCGCATCCACTATGACAGGCAGGGTCAGGCGGCTTGAGGAAACCACAAAATCATCATCCCTGCCCGCCGGTGATGCTAAACCGTTATATTTGGAGATAAACTATGGAGCAGTTGCAAGTTATATATAAAAACAATAAACCACATGGAATAAGAGATGAGACTGGCTTTCTATTGTTTTTCACTCAAATCAGTAAGTATCGTGGTCAAGAAGAACGATACAGACAGGAAATAAAAGAACAATCCAAACTGGCAGACTATTTAAAAAACCAACTTAAACTATATAAACAAACATAACCAAATGCACTCGGACGGCGAAGGCCGATGTATTTGTAGTGGATTTCCGCATGAAAAAACATGCCCTGAATATAAAAGTTCAGATCAAATGCTACGCCGCTGATGATGGCGGGTGCGTTATATTGTTTGAGGTAAATTATGGAAATTATAAAATGTCCAGATTGCGGTTCAAGTTTACAATATTATCATTCATCTATAACTCATGGAGACGGTATCACAAGGGTGGTTTGCAAGAAAAAATGTCAAGGTTGGAAAGTGCTGCAAAAAATAGATAGACGCAATATAACAACCGGATGCAGCGGACACAAAAGCAGTGCCGCTGATCCTATATCGTTATAATGCTTGAGTAAAGGAGAAAAAATGGAATGTAATTGTGGAGGAGTAAAAAAAGCACACCATGTCGGAGAGATGAGATGCTTGAGAGAGCGTGTGTTTTGTATCCCAAGGAAGATTAGTTGTGAAAAGGATAGATGGTTTGTTGACGGGCATACTATAACAGGCACTACATTGAGAAATCAACGGATGTATCATCAACATACATGCGGAAGTTGGAGCAGGCCGATTGGGGGTGTTAGTGAAAACTCTATCTCAGGATAAAAATAAATATTTTTGCATCGTCTGCAACCGAAATTTGCCTATTGTTGATGGCGTAATTATTCACGATAATATTGAGCATCCAGAAGCAATGGTGTTTGAGCCAGAAGCAAGAGCGCATTACAACCAACCACTTGAGCCGACCAACACTACCGAGCTGAAGACTAAAACCGAGTAGGGCGGCTCAGCTAAACCGTTATACGGCTATTAAAAAAGGGAGTAGAACAATGGAAAAATGGCTTCATGAATTAATAAGAAAAATCCCAAGATCTTCTTTTACTACTGGCGTTGAAGCGGCGGTTGCGAGAGATACTGATAACAGCAAAACTTTATGTTTTAAGGTTTATAGCCATGAGAATAAGGTTCTGTTTGGTTATCATTTTAATATTGAGTGGCTGGAAGATGAAGAAAGGATTGACTGGTTGGCGCATGTCTTGAGTTCTGCATTTCAACATGCGTATAATAAAGGCAAAAGAGATTCCGAGAATGCCACGGCATGTGCGTTAAAGGGTTTTAAGCAGTTGTTGAATCACGCATAACCATTAAATACAGCCGACCTGAAAAGATCGGCGGCTCAGTTTAATCGTTATATTGCAAGGGAGATTTAAAATGTTTTGTCTGCCTAAATGCTGTATGAATTGCAAACAATTAAATTCAGAAATTGAAGATTACAAGCCTGAAATTTATTATTGCATGAAAAATATCTGGTTTCCGGCTAAAAAACAAACGTGCAAAAAACAGGAACAATATAACAAGCCGTTGCAGCGGAGCGGGAAAGCACGCCTGCTGAACTAAATCAGTTATATTTGAAAGGAATTAGGATGGAATATTTTGGGATAAAAACACCTGGAAAAAAACAAGAAGAATCATATATTCACTGGATAAGTTCGTCTGAACACCAAAGCTGGAGGTTATTTTTTCAGTATCCAAACGAAATAGACCCAGTGCATTATTACAGGTTACCAATGGAAGAAGCAATCCACGCGTACAAAGCGATAGGATATGGATGCGTAAAGCTTGAGGTAACCGAAATATAACCACCGCATGTACTAAGAATGAATTAAAAAAACATAACAAATCACTAAAAACCTAATGGGAGGAAACTTCATTAAGCATAAAATGAATCTCAGAAAACACCAGCGTGAATTCCAAGATATAATAAATGATATTATTGTTAATGGAAGTCATATCAATAAGATAGAATGTGAATGCACGCCTGGCAGTGGCAAGTCTTTATTGCCGATCATGGCAGGCAAGTTAATCGAAGCTGGGTTAGCAGACGCCTTGATTTGGATTGTACCACGCTTAACGCTTGCATATCAGGCCGAGGAAAACTTTACCGATATTAAGTTCAGAAAATTTCTTAATCACGCCCTCCTTATCAGGGTAGCGACAAACGATAATAACCCTTGCAGGGGGTTGCAAGGGTTTGTGACAACCTACCAGGCAATCAGTGTTGACGGTAGAAAAACAGTTCTATCCGATTTTCTGCGCAAGAAATATATTTTAATTTTAGACGAAAACCAACACGTAGAGGAAGGAGGGATATGGCACGAGGCACTACAGCCCATAGCTGACAAAGCTAAATATGTCGTATTGATGTCGGGAACAGCTTACCGCGGGAATATGGCAGAAATAGCATTTATGAATGGCAACCCGAACACTACTGCTAAGATAAAATACACACGGAAGGATGCACTCGCTGAAAAAGCAATTATTCCACTCCAGTTTTCTTTCAGCGACGGAAGCGCACGATGGATAGACCACGATGGGCAGGAAAAGGAGTATGCTTCGATTGCCGATGTTCCTCGCAAAGATGTAGGTAAAGCAATATATACTGCAATAAGCACAGGATATGCAGAAGATTTGTTGTCAAAAGGGTTGTCCCATTGGGCTAACCACAAAAAAAGACATCCAGGCTCAAAACTATTGGTTGTCACTGCAAACGTAGCTCTTGCAAAAAAAGCAGTGAGCTATTTGCGGGGCAGGTATAAGGTTTCTACTGAGATAGCGACCAGCCATGAGAGCGCTGCTGCACAGATAGCAATCAAGCAATTTAAGGCAGGCGCAACAGACATACTTGTAGGCGTAGCAATGTTTTACGAAGGTTTCGACTGTAAGCAAGTCAGCCATATAATTTCACTTACACACATTAGGAGTCAGCCGTGGCTGGTACAACTGTTCGCAAGAGCTGTTAGAATTGATCCAGACGCCGGAGCATATGAGACACAGTGCGGATATGTTTTCGCCCCCGACGATCCTATCCTCCGTAAAATTGTTGCTATGGTAGAATCAGAGCAAGCCCCATTCCTCAAGAAGCATGTGCCTCAAACTCAAGGAACGTTGTTTGGTGACGATGAAACGGATCCCCTTGAAGGTGGCAATATGTATGGCATACTCCCTGTCAGCTCGACCATGACCGGCAATGGCCAAAAGATAATCCTTGGGACTCCTCCGATACCCTCGGCACTGCCAATGACTCCGTCTGAAATAGAGGCGTTTCTCAGAAAACAGATAGAAGGACACATAAATCACTTTTCACGCAGAAATAGGCATAATCCCAAGCGTATTAACTCCGAGATAAAACAATACTTTGGTAAACCCAGGGACATAATGACAGCGCCAGAGCTTGAAGCGACGTTGGCATACATCCAAAAAGCTTATCCTATAGATGGAAGCGCGGCTATGACAAGTACTATTATGCCGTATCATGCAAGAGTGAGAGGCAGCGGGAAAAGAGTCTCTACAAAAGCAACGGCATGGGCTGGAGTACCAATTTAAAACCATTTTTATAAAATCAATAATTGAGGGGGAATCCATGAAAAAAACAAAACTCATGAGAGAAGTAGCCGGAATAATAGACGATCCGGATATGCATTTCTGGATAAAATGTAAACATCTCACAAAAACAAAAACATATGGTCGCCCTGGGAGTTATATCGCAGAGACAATGATAAGAGATTTTTTTAAGACTTGTGCAGGAAGACTTAAAGAACGTTTTGATTCTGCGTAT
>JAUWFS010000124.1:0-9867 GCA_030606805.1 Deltaproteobacteria bacterium | reverse complement strand
ACCACGTTTAAGTATCAGCAACTGTGTATTTCAAATAAAGAGTATGGCGCTGCTGCAAAAGCCATTGAAAGACTGATTGCAAAAAAAATTATAAAGCGGATCTCAACAGGAGTTTTTTACAAACCCAAAAAAACTTTATTTGGAGAATTGAAGCCAAGTGAAGAAGAACTGCTACGTCCTTACCTGTTCATTGGTGATAAAAGGATCGCTTATATAACAGGGACTGCATTGTATAACAGAATTGGGTTAACCACTCAGGTCCCAAAAGATATAAAGGTTTCAAGCAGGGTTAAAGAAATTCGTACTAAAATCGGCAATGTTAAAGTGCGAAGGGTAAAAAGTTATATTGATGTTACAAATGATAATTTCTATCTGCTTGAAATACTTGATGTGTTAAAGGATTTCAAAAAAATTCCAAATTTGGATAAGGCTATGGCTGTCAGCTATCTTTTGAATTTCATAAAAGGATTAAAACAAAAAGATCTTTTACGTCTTATTCGATACGCCCTGAAATATCCTCCCCGAACCCGTGCATTTCTTGGGGCTTTATTGGAAAAATTAAAAACCGAGCAGGACACAAATCTATTGAAACAAAGCCTGAATTCGTTGACAGTTTATGATTTGGGGATAGACAAACAAATTCTTTCAACAGTACCGGAATGGAATATTAAATAGGTTGAAACTGCATCAAAATAAAGAGCTTTTCCAAGATGCTGTACTATCTGCTTCCCAGCGATTTGGCATTCCGGAAATCTATGTGGAAAAAGATTATTGGGTAACCCTGGCGCTATATGAAATATTCCATTCAAATATAGCGGATCAAACTGTTTTTAAGGGCGGAACCTCGCTTTCAAAATGCCATAAACTCATTCAGAGGTTTTCAGAGGATATTGATCTTGTTGTATTGCGCAATGAAGGAGAAAACGATAATCAACTGAAAAGAAAGCTTCGAAGCATAAGCAAGGTTGTTGAGAATGTATTGTCTGAAATTCAAGTTGAAGGTTTGACAAATAAAAAGGGAAATATCAGAAAAACAGTTCACCGGTATAACAGGCTTTTTGAGGGAAGTTTCGGGCAGGCAAGAGAGCAAATCATACTTGAAGCTACCTGGCTTGGAAATTATGAACCGTTCACAAGTGAAGAAGTAAGTAGTTATGTCTTTGAAGTGATGAAACTCACCGGACAGGAGTCTTTGATCAGGGAATACGGTCTACAGCCATTTAAAGTTCAGGTATTAAGCATAGAACGAACATTTTGTGAAAAGATAATGAGCCTGGTCCGTTTTTCACAAATGGATGATCCCTACACGAATTTATCAAACAAAATCAGGCATGTATATGACATCCATCTCATGCTAAGTGATGGATCAATTAAATCTTTTTTTGAAAGTGCTGAATTTTATAAAATGCTGGTTAAGGTCGGGAAAGACGATTTTATCAGTTATAAAAATAATAATGCTTGGTTAGAAGAGCACCCTTGCTCGGCATTAATTTTTAAAGACCCAGAGGTGACCTGGAATCATATCAAATCCACATACCGAACAATTTTTAAAGAATTGGTTATTGGTAAATTGCCCAACGAAAATGATTTGATCGATACCCTTAAAAAAATTGAAAAGAGAATGAAACCACATGCTTGGGGAATTTAATATTTTAACAAAAACATTTTGCGGATAAACCGTAGATGTTTTCGTTACATATAGCTGCTATTTGCGTAACAAATTAAAACGCTTAAATATTTGTGATATGTAAATACAATCTACAACAGAATTGTTCGATCTTGGCGTTAAGTTGGCAAGTTATCGCAAAATTAATCAGAAAAACTATCCTACCATATTCTGTGGTTAATCAAAGGAAATGATATTATAGTTTATTTTGATTTTCAGATAATATGTTAAAATAAAAATTAGCCGAGCGTATTTTTGCCAGCAATTTGTGCCCTTAAAACTGCTGATAACCAGCTGAGTTTGAATAAATAATGTTTAGCGCCACAGGAATAATGAAGATGGCAAGGGTACCGAAAATACCAAAGACTCTCCATAAAAAATTACGTGATTTAGAAGACCATCTTTTCTTGTTGTATGAGGCGCTAACTAAGTTGGTCAGCGGAGAAACGGCATTCTTCAAATCTCTCGCCGCAGAATTGCGAGTTCTAGTGTGTTTTTCCAGTGGTACTGAAGGGCTTCTCTGGCGCCTTATCCAAGAACTAGAAATTCAGGATTTTGTGCATGTTCATCTACCTGGGAACCTCAATCGAGATCACCCTCTGGCAAAAAGCGTAAATTTCGCATTTGTCCCTGTGTTGCATGCTGGTTTTGGTGATCCAAGATTACCTCCTGCACTGTATTCTCTGAGGGGTATTATCAAGAAAAATGAAGCATTATATATCTCAGACAGAGGCATTACCCATGAAAGCTTAATAAAAGCGATAGCGCAACAAATGGGATCTGCTCACGAAGACGAAGGTCTTGAATCTCATTTAGTAGAATTGAGTGATGTTATAGTTTCTAATCAACAACCTTTCGTTCAGGTTCTTACTTCAGATGCATCGCTGGTATTGGAAGTCGGTAATCGTGTTATGAAACAAGCTCAAGATTCCCGTGGCTATCTTAGAAAATATAAGTTCAAACCATTACGGATATCCAAGGTTCCTACCATACAAGATGTTAACGACTTCGAGCACGAAGCGCGTAATGGACTACCCAAGGAAGGTAGCGTGATTTTTCACGTCGACCACCAACATAGCGATTGGGTAGTTAATGCTAACAGATACACGTTTGGCTCTCTCCAAAAAGGGTACCTGAAAGTGAAGCCTAAAAAGCATGAAGACGGCACCATGGCTATTGTCATTGATGGGATAGCAGACAATACATTGCTTTGCCGGGAAGCAATTCCTCGCTCAACCCAGCCAAGTGTATCAATAGCTATCACTTGGACAGAATCAGATGTAAACATTTATTTGAACGGTCAAAAGGTTAAAACCATACTGATTTGAAAGAGGAGAATTGTGATGTCATTACAGTTTAATGTTGGGGAAATGGATCAGTTCGTAACTATACATAGCATTCCAGAACAAAATCCACAAGACGCTGTAACTTTTGAGGGAATTTGTGTTCTCATGGGAGATGGTCAAGATCCGACCATCATAGCGCGGCCTTCTTCGGATAGCTGGAAACCACCGTATGTTGTTTACCGCATAGGCTTTGAAGGCTCTAATCGTCTACCAGAGTTCCAGTTGCTGTTCAAGAATGATATCGAAATTACCACAATACGAGGTGAACATCCTGTAGATCTTGGCAAGCCAACCCACTTGGCTGGAACTTATGATGGCACGGAAATGCGTCTTTACGTACATGGCCGGTTAGTAGCGTCCTTGAAAAAGGCTGGCAAGCTGGCATGCAGTAAGGAGTCGACAGCAATCGGTGCTCGCTCCTCTACCGCTATAGGTGGATTCTTTGTGGGAACACTTCAAGAGTTGCGGATTTGGCGAACTGGTCGAACTGAAGAAGAAATAAACTTATGGAAGGATCGCCTTCTACCTCTGCCACCCCCGGAAACATGTGTGGGCCTATATCCGTGTGAACCTAGCCCACCAAATTATGTGCATGATACTCTCAAGGCTCAGGGTTTTTCTCAACTTGAAATTTCTCTAGTAAATTTCGTTAATTGGTATGGAGTGGAGTACAACAAACGGTCTAAAGTGGTATTGAAAGAGAGGGCCTGTACTTACTATTCCGATACCATAAAATGCATAAGCTTTATAAAAGCTAAGGATGGATATTGGGCCTTCTATGAACTAACTTCGGAATTATTAAAAGGAATTGATTCGCCTGAAACAATATTATTACCATTTGATCTTAGCCAAAACACGTTGAGCGAAGTAGTCCAAAGATTTACCGATAACCGGGTGAAGATTCTGTCACCGGAATTGAATAAATCTATAGGGGCTGCATGGCGATTGCCCGCCGACATCCCTAATGCCATCGATGGCTTTATTTCGCCGATTTTTCGAGATAGGGCCAGTGAGATTCCGAGGATTTCAATTCATCCCAAGGTGAGAACCGAGGATGGCATTGTCACCGAGATTTTACCCAACAGGGTCAGAGTAATTGCTCCGTTAATTCAATTGCCTGATGGATCTTTTGTACGACAGTTTACATGGCTGTTCGCTGACTTCTGGTTCGGAGAGCTTACACGCGAAACAGTGTACTTACCAGTTATTACCCATTTACTTCGTGCTGACTTACAAGCATTACAGTGGCTTGTTGATTTGGCTTTGCCCCCAGAATTGGCCGTTGAAGACGGCCCTGAGCAAGCCATACATGCAATAGAGCAGTTGCTACATGAATTTGAGAAATTATTGGACAAACCTGATATTGACGAAGTTCAGGATATTCAACCATTTTTAAAAAATTCCAAGCACAGAGTCTTATTAAGTCCCCAATGTAAAGAGGTGTGGCCCCAAAAGCAGCTTGGTAATAAGCATCAAGTTGACTTTATTGTTCGCGAATACGATGACTCTTACACAGCTATTGAACTCAAGTTACCTAATGTCCCTCTTTTTACTAAAGCTCTGAATCCCAGTCATCAGGTTAAAGATGGTTTACAACAGTTACGAGATTACTGTGACTATATCGATTTGAATCGGGACTCAGTCGAACGTGAAGAGGGCCTTCCTGGTATTATCCAGCCCAGAGGGATCCTAGTCATTGGCCGTCGTAAAGATTTGTCACCAGAGACAGCGCAAAAATTAGCTTCCATAAACCGTGACAGTGTAAGATTCACAATCATGACCTATGATGATTTAATTGATCGAGCAAGAGCTTTGATCAATTCCGTGAAAACATTGATTATGTCCAGCTCGATATAGATATGAGGCGATCTCGTAAAAAAGGCTTCGTCTATTTGATCGGTATATGTATATTTTCTATGCATATGGACTTCTAATTCGCTTAAAAAAGTTGTGTATTGTTTAATTAATGACCACGACATATTGTGCTTAATGCTATATGGCAGTATAAATAAAGCGAATCACACAAAAACCTCTTGCAAAAACACGAAGAAATCATACCACAATACAATATATAGTGATTGAATTTAAAAAAAATCATACTTTGCAGGTATCGGCAAGAGCCTCATGATAATTAAATTTTTACAATAATGAGACAATATTTTTTAATAGCCTGAAATATCACATAATTCTTTGAAATTCAAAATTAAACTTTTACCCATTTTTTTAAGCGAATTAGAAGTATGGAATGTGCCCAACAGGGTTAGATATCTGCTATTTACCTGTGATTCTACTTAATTCAATAATAGTTTGATATATTTTTGATATCTTTAAGCCTTGAGCTGTGGTTACTTGTGCTCGTGGGAATATGAGCCATGAGGATGGGCGTGAACATGCTTGTGCAGATGGACTTCCTTGTCAAAAATTATTTTACCTTTGTCTATTGTATAGATTGAATCCGTTATTTCTGAGAGCAAATCAAATTCATGGGATATCAGTATATAGGAAAGATCAAGTTCAGATAGGGTTTTTTTTATCTTTGTTTTAGTTTTTTCGTCGAGGCCTGTGGTTGGTTCATCAAGAAGCAGTACTTCAGGTTCCATGGCAAGTAGTGTGGCCAGAGATACCAGCCTTTTTTCTCCGCCGGACAGCTTGTAGGTCAGCCTGTCCTCAAATCCTGCAAGATCCAGGGATTCCAGAACTTTCCGAGCAATATCAATAGCTTCATCCTTTGACTTGCCAAAATTCAAAGGGCCAAAGGCAACATCTTCCAGCACGGTTGGGCTGAAAAGCTGATCATCTGCGTCCTGAAAAAGCAGGCCGATTCTCTTGCGCACATCTATAAAGTCTTTTTCTTCTCTTGCAGGTTCCCCAAAAATCTCAATGTTACCTGACACAGGTTTTAACAGGCCCATTATTATATGAAAAAGCGTAGTTTTCCCACTGCCGTTGGGGCCCATGAGACCTGTTTTTTCATTCCTTGAAAACCGCAGGTTTAGCTTATCAAGAACTTCAGATCCTCCGGGATAGCCGAAAGATATATCTGTTAAATTAATGATCAGGTTATTTCCGTCCACTCCATTATCCCCAGTAACATTATAATTACGATCATCAAAGCGACAGAAATTGCATCAATTTTTTTAAAAGAAAAATTTCTAGTGCTGTAAAAATTACCCTTAAAACCGCGGCACAGCATGGCATTACGCACTCTTTGCATGCGGTCAAAGCTTTTTATCAAAAGCATGGCGACTATATAAGCAAATGTTCTATACGTGTGCAAATTTGTTCCAGGTCTGAATCCTCTTATTTTTATGGCATTTATCAAGCGCATGTATTCTCTGTTCATGACATGAATATAGCGGTATGTGAAGAAAAAAAGATGCACCAGTTTTTTTGGCATCTTTAATTCAAGCATGGCATGTCCCAGCGTAAAGATTGGAGTTGAGGCTATAAGCGAAATCAGTATAAGCATCATGGCATTAGACTTGATGCTTATGCGAAATGCATATATTAATCCTTCATGAGTTACTGCAAGCGTGCCGATGTTAAACAGGGGTTTCCCTTCAGTAGTAAAGGGAAGAAAAAACCAGAGGAAAATTATCATTATATTTACCGGTACAAGACGCCTGAAAATTTCTCTTGCAGGTATTCCGGCTGTAAGAATAATACCGATGGAAATAATAAGCGCCGACAAAAGAACCGGCAAACTGTTTGATACAGCCACAACAATGGAGAAAAAAAACACCTCAATTATCTTAACCCTGGGATCAATGCGATTAATCAGCGAATTGATATTTGTTAATTCTTCAACTGCCACTATTGTGATTTCTTTTTCTGCGGCTTGTAAAATACATGGCCACACCCACGAGGCCAAATATATAACCTATTCCGCCTATTATTTCAGTTAGACCGGGACCACCTCCGTATGAATCCGCCAGTATATTCATAATAGGCGACAGCTTTCTGTCCAGGGATTCATCTATCAGCTTCTTTATTTCCTGTTTTGAAATTCCATGGGATTCGGAAAGAACAGAAAGATCGGTGCCTGAATTTATTGTCTGTGACCCGGAGGATGTTTCATAAGAATCTTTTATATCAGATTCAGGTTTGCTGGTATTTGATACAGCCTCAGGATTGATTTCCTCGAACGGTATTTTCCATTCTGCCATATGGCCCATGGATGCTTTTAGAACTACCTTAAGAGCGGTTTGCTTTGGTATCGTAAAAGAAAACTCGCCGTTGTCATCTGTTTTTCCTTCCAGAAGCTTGTTTCCGTCTGAATCGAAAACAATTACTGAAGAGTTTTTCACTCTTTTGCCCTTGCTGAACTTGCTCTGAGTATAAACAGTGTCGCCCTCAACCCAGGCAAATATTGATACTTTGTGAGCAAATGCCGGCATGTCAAACAATATAACTAAAATTATCAGGGAAAAAAGAAATACAGGCCGTAATTTGAAATCACCCATAGTAACTCTCCAGAAATTCCGGTCTTACTTTTCTTAAAAACAGGGCGCAGGTTGCAGTCAAAACACCTTCGATCAGCATCACAGGCAAATGTGCTGCCACCAACAGTTTTGCGGCAGGCAAAAAAGCATCACCATTTAGATACAGGGAAAATCCAACAAGTATTCCTGCAAAAAAAACAGCGCAACAGCCTGCTGCAAATGCTGTTATTATAAATATCAGCCGGCCTGAGCTCTTTTTTATTCCCCAGCCAAACAAATAATAACATATTACGGCCGGAAAAGCCATGTTAAGAGTGTTAATGCCAAGCGTTGTTATTCCTCCAAACTGGAAAAGAAGGGCTTGAAGCGCCAGGCCGACCAGTATGGCCGGAAATGCTTTCCATCCCAGAATTAGTCCCAGCATGCCATTTAATATAAGGTGTACCGAAGCCGGTCCAATCGGTATGTGTATAAGGGAAGCAACAAAAAAGCCTGATGTAAGAATACCTATATTGGGAATTTCTTCGTAATCTGTTTTTTTTAGTCCAATTCCAACGCCAATTGCTGTAAGGGCTGCGCCTCCAGTTAGAATGGCCGGGGATAATATGCCTTCTGAAATATGCATGTTTGTAACAGTTTACGGTTCAACGGTTCACGGGTTCAGGCTTCCGGTTTATAGGATTCCCCTTCGTCAAACGAATCCAATTCAATATGATTAATGGCTCCGAGATATTCTGCATTGAACCCGTCGATATAATTTTTGATCGTTGCAGTTGCCTCTTCCCGGAGAGCGTCGCTGTCGGCAATGACAAAATAACCAAAACTAACACATTGGAAATGCAATGTGTTTGTCATTAAAAATTCGTATTTTGGTTATAGTTTCGATTTTCTGACCGAAAACAGAGGTTTTCGGTCAGGCACTAATTACTTCATATCAATAAACTCAACCCAGATAACCGCTCCAATCTCAACATCTTTGTCTTCTCCATTATGTTTTATTTTAGCGTTAGAAGTATTTAGCGCAGCAAAACCCCACCATCCGGCTTTTGGTGCAGCATAGGTGAAGACACCATTCTGGTCGGCTTTGACTGTCTGAGTTACCATGTAATCAGTCGGAGCGCTGTATTTTCCCTCTTTGTTATAATATTCGACTTCAACTTCAGCATATGGTACGGGCTTCCCATCCAGCTTGACTATTCCCTGAAAAACATTGCCGGTGTATAGTCCATATGGTTTGGTCAGAGGGATGATCTCGGTTTTAAGGCCAAGTTCCTCATCCCAGCCCTCATCATCGCCAAAAGCAGTAACCACAGCTTTTGTATAATGAACAATTAAACAATCTTCTGCCGGTTCCCAGTATGGCTGAGGTTCCATATAAAGCATGTAAACTCCGGGCCTTTTAATCTTATAATTTGCAGTCCATGCCTGATGTCCTCCAACGTCGGCGGGATTTAGTGATTTTATTAAATTTGTTTTTTTTCCATTTATACAAACACCGAAGCCGGCTGGTTTGGAAAGATCCATTCCAAGGCCTTCAAATGGATGCCAGAACATAAGATCGATTTTTACATTTGTGTTTTCTCCCTGCATTACCATCTGGTCTGAAGGTATGACCATGCCGAAATGAGCTGAAACAGGACTGGCGACCATGACAATAAATAATACAAATACAAAATAATTTAAAAAATATTTATTCATGAAATTGTCCTCCAATGTGCCAAAAAAAACCACCAAGGCAAAATATCTTCATGATATGCATACCTTCGTGGTTTTATTGTCTAAAATTAAATTTATTGAAATGTTTTTTGCAAGCAGGCTTCAGCCTGTAGATTATCTGTATCCAATATATTGAAAACATATTCAGTGTCAATATTAAACTTTCAGCACAACTAAGCCCCTCTTTTTAAAGTGATTTTATTTTTCCAAATGCGTGCCCTGTTGACAAAATATAATACGATTGATAATTAATTATAGCGAGTTAAAAAACAGGTTTTACCTCTTGCCGAAATGCCTCGAGATTGCTGATATTACCGAATTTACTGCTTAAATCTTTAATGATCAAGAATGGATACACTTTTAACAGAATGGTTATATTGAGATATCTTCATAGGTAACGAGTTATGTTGATGAATTTAAAATTGCCGGGAAAAAAGAGTGTAAAATTTTTAAAGACAGTATTCTGCTTGGTGATTATATTGACAATGGGCTGCGCTTCTTCAAATGAGCGGGATGCATTTGATCGATTCCACGAGGAAGAGCGCAATTCATACTCTTATGTAGATAAATCTCAGGTATCAGATCAGCTTTCTGAGATTGACGAAAATTCCACGCCGGCAGACTATCTGGCATATGCCGCACTCAACAATCCAGGGCTGAAGGCTTCTTTTTACCGGTGGAAAGAAGCACTGGAAAA
>JAUWFS010000237.1:0-4232 GCA_030606805.1 Deltaproteobacteria bacterium | reverse complement strand
ATAGATTCCCCAAACAAATGAAAAAAGAAACGCCTAAATTCAACGTCCCCCTTTGTCTCCATGCCTACCTTACGCACCTTATTTTACTTTTTCAAATGCAGTTAGCGCCTTTTTTAGAGCGCTATCGGCCAGGATATTTATATTATCTACATTGTCATCGTAATCACAATTGTTACGCCACTTTCTTAAATCATCTAAGAACGAAGCAACGGCGGTCTTATTTTTAGAACGTAAAAACCGCCTGAGCGATGTGTGATCTTTTGCCTCATGCGTTGGAATAAAACCGAGGTTATCTCTTGCAAAGTTACGGGTATAGCAAAAGACCGCGTAGTAAGCTCTACTTACCGCACATCGCAGAACTGCCTCCTCGGTAATATCGCCTTCCTTGTAATCTCTAAGAAACTTTGCAACTTTGAGAAACTCTTTCCAATCAAAAGTCACTGTATTTACCTGGGTTTTTGAAAGTCGGTCGTTATATGAAACCAACCGGATTTACTGGAGAGCTCGTATTCGTATGCTGCACGGATATCGTCAATTATGTCCAGAATATGTTCATCATACTTGGTTTGTCTGACGTAAAGTGTTAGATGTCCATCATCTATTTCATGATCACTGTAATATTCTAAACATAACTGTGTATCCTCATCGAACGTTTCCTTAGCCTTCATACAAGCGCTTGACATCAGATCAATCATCTCAGGATATTCAGACAGATAATCAATAATAATAGCAGGTTCTGGAATAACAATCCCTTTTGACATGAGCATACCCAGAGCATTTTCGACCTTAAAAGGTTTTTCCGAATAAGTATCTTCGGCTAATTCTTCAAATTCAGGTCCGCTTTGCTTTGGTTTCGAGAAATAATTTTGCCATTTTGTTGAAACTAAATGCATGTCTGACTTTGAGAATAAGTCTTCTTCCAATGTGGAATACGGATCTGTCGCTATACCACAGACTTTTTGATACAGTTTGATAGCAATGACAGCATCAAAGTTAATCTTCTGCCGGTAATCGGTATTGACCTTATGCATCATAACAAGCCCCCTTAATTATAAGGACAATTTTCCTAAAAAATCCTTCAAAATATCAATATCACTCTGCCAATTTCCAATAATCTTTGAGCTATTTTCGAGCTGTTCTTTCTTAGTTTCACCTGCTATCGTGTGATGAAAATTGGCGGAAAAGAGTGCCACAGGGATGTGTTCATTATCTGAAATTTTTAACATAGAAGCATCTACAGAAAGATTTAAAGTAACTTGATCAAACTTATAGGACAATTTAACACCTGCATTGATAAGTTTATCATCAAATTTTTTCCATACATCTGATTTGATAAATGTGTCAAAAATAAAATTCTTTGCATTATCTACTGTATCGAAAATGATATGAACCTTGGGATTTATGCCGATAGCGTTATATTGAACATGCGGCAGGGTCTCTATGTATTTATTCGCCATTTCAAAAATTTTTATTGAACCAACATTTTCAATATCTATAATCGGCTCCAAAAAAATGATTTTATCCAACTCGGCGGTTATTTTGACTCCATTATCATATACAACCTGAGCCATGGGCTCAATACAAATGGGAGGCTCCTTTACTTTCCAGGAAGAAGGAACAATATCGTTATACTTCAAAAAATCCGGGTTCAGAATTGTAGGATTATGGTTCCGTGCTGCCAATACAATTGATAATTCTCTGGACTCAAATTTTTTACTCATTTCTATTGTCCCCTTGTATTAGATATGGGCTTCCTTTAAAGTACTTACTCTACCTGTTTAACAACTATATCAAATTTTATCATTTTGCAATTAATAAAATTTATGCTCGTATTAATCAAGAGATCCTTTTATGTCCTCCTAAATTTTACAATTTGATACTCCGACTTCTGTATTGGTTTTCCTTGACTTTTCTATGGTTCATTTGTAAGAATTTTCAAGACGTTATAAAAATATGATTCTAAGCATGTGCTGAGTTCTGAAAAGGATTTTGGAAGAAAGAAATAACAGCCTACGTTAAAGAAGTGGAGCTTATTTCATCAAGAAAAGTGCGGGGGAAAAGACAACATTCAATCAAGATAATATCATTAAGGGTCAAATATAGACCCCTTTGATCAACAGGATAAAATATGCTTCTTGATAATAAGACAAGGTCAAATAAAAACGGCCAGTTTAGAGTTTTTGATCTATTAGCGGACTATGTTGAAACCGGCCGGGTCGATATTGTAACCGGCTATTTTTCCGCCAGTGCCCTTGCAAAACTCTTTGACGAAGTTAACAGCGCCCAGGCATTTCGCATGATTTTAGGCGATTTTTTACAAACCGAAGTTAAAAATGACAAAATAATCAACCTGTTAAGTGATTGTCTGTCTGTAAACCATGCCTTTAGTTTAAGTATTTCAGCCCAAAAAGCGGTTGAGTTTTTAAAACAGGAAAAAGTCAGGATAAAAACAATCCAGCGCAATTTCTGCCATGCCAAAACTTATATTTACAAAGACAAGGACCCGCGCAAGAATTTCCAGATTATTGGAAGCTCAAATTTAACCGAAGCCGGACTGGGGCTGAAAGAATCCGCCAACATTGAACTAAACAGGGCTGAAACCGGCGACAGTCCTGATTATCATGAACTCACCGGGTGGTTTCAAGAGTTATGGAAAAGCAAGTTTGCTCTTGATAAAATTGAACTGGCCGACAAAATAAAAATTGACTGCAAAGAACATCTCATCAATCTAATTTGTAATTTCTATAAGGAATATTCTCCTGAAAATCTTTATTACAAGGTTTTATATGAATTATTCAAAGAAGATTTGCTGTCAATATCTTTTGACAAAGAATTTATAAAAGAGATCAGCCATCTGAAAGATACTATCATTTACAATAAGCTCTATTCCTTTCAGCAAAAAGGGGTTATCAGCCTTATCAAGATGCTGCAAAAGGAAAACGGGGCTATTTTAGCCGATGCAGTCGGACTGGGTAAAACATGGTCAGCCCTGGCAGTAATGAAATATTTTGGAATCAAGGGTTACAAGGTTATTTTGCTGTGTCCCAAAAAGCTGGAAAACAACTGGCGGCAGTATCTTGAAGGACATCGTTCGATATTTGAAAATGACAGATTAAAATATACCATACGCTTTCACACAGATCTGCAGGATGAAAGGCTGCAAAACTACCAGGACGGTTTTACAATCAAAAGATTTTTTCAGCGCAATCCTAAAGTTCTGATAGTAATTGATGAAAGTCATAATTTAAGAAACGACAAATCATCGCGGTACAAATTTTTAGCCGATAATATCCTGCAGAAAAATAAAGATGTTAAGGTATTACAGCTTTCCGCCACTCCCATCAACAACCGGCTGACCGATATCCGAAATCAGTTTAAATTGATCAAAAAAGGGTTTGACGAAGGTTTCAAAGAAAGCGAGATCAACATTAAAAGTTTGCAGCATATTTTTGCAAGCGCTCAGAAAGAGTATAAAAACTGGCAGAACCTGGAAAACAGAAAGATAAAAGATTTTATCCAGATCCTGCCGCAGAAGTTTTTTGACCTGACCGATGCGTTAATTGTAGCCCGCACCAGGAAATTGATTGAAAATGAATTCGGGGCAATGTCTTTTCCGGCAAAAGAAATCCCGCTTAACGAATATATCAATCCTGAAAATATCGGTAGCCTCAAAACATTTGACGATATTCTGGATGCAATTAAAGTCAACCTCACCGCATACAGGCCATCTGAATACATAACAGATGAAAAACCGGTCAGTGTTCTTGAAGATCCCAGACAAAGAGAAAAATTTCTTGTTAAAATGATGTTCATACTACTTATGAAACGGCTGGAATCAAGCTGGTTTTCATTTAAAAATACAGTTGAAAACATTTTAAATCATCATGAAAAAGCTCTCTCAAAAGTAAACAACTATATTGAATCACAGCAGAGCATAGATCTGGGACCGGATATTATCGATGAGGAAGTTATTGAAGATCTGGAACAGGCGGCAATGGACTATGCTGCCGCCGGCATGGAAGAGGATACGGGGCTGCCTGAGGAATTGAGCCTGGGTAAAAAAAATCCTGTTTTGCTTTCAACTATTACCTATATTGACCTTTTTAAAAAGCATCTTGAAGAAGACATATCAAAGTTTACAATTCTGAAAGAAAATCTCAAAGCTTATGAACAGGAACTTATTGATAATAAGAAGACTGACAACAAACTGGATAAACTTGTCTGGCATATAG
>JAUWFS010000053.1:0-16713 GCA_030606805.1 Deltaproteobacteria bacterium | reverse complement strand
AGAAGCTTTGAGTTCCGTAAAAGCGCCTTTGTCTGGTATATCCTGGCCTATTGGAGTTCCGCTTATCGAACCGCCCTGTATATTATAATCGTCATAATGGTATTCTGTCCCCATAATGTCCTCCCTAATTACCTACTAAATAAATTGTCGTTTCGGGTTCTATAGCATCACCAGGTACGCCCGTAAGTGTTATCTTCACAGTATTTTTTCCAACTAAGGGCCTTGAAGTGATCATTACATGCGTGGTGTCTTTAGCAAGTGCATCCTCGCTGTAGATTTCATTGCCGTCTGAATTTTCGATTGAAAGTGTTGCTGTCACTGCATTTGTCCAGTCGGGCAATTTCAGGATTATTATATGTGTCTTTGCGCTTGCCAATACTGTAAAGCTGGCAGCTGTAGCATCAGCAGCAATAGCTACTGTTTTTGCGGCAGTTTTTACCAGTTTATCGTGAAGATGCAAACCACCTTCAGTTGTTTCAAATCCATCCCCTAATGTTCGTGTACCTGCCATGATTGTTACCTCCTATGCTTAGAAAATATTTTGTTTCGAGATTTTGCGATTCTTGTCATTCTTGTGTTGATATTATCAATTAGTTTACGTTTTTGATCAGAAGTGTATGCTTTAGAGTTCATTATTATTTCTTTTCTTTTTCTTTGTTCTCCTAATTGCAAAGATGTCTTGCTTGATAAAAAGCGTTTTGATACTTTCCTCTAATCCACCGATAACCCTGCTCAGTTCATCAATTCCAGCCATTGGTTAGTTCCTTTTCATTGCCAGACGTTATACCGTTTTTGCGCTTCAGATCTCATTTTTACAGGAAAGCCTTTTAAGCCTTTGCCCTGTAGCCTATTCTCAATCATTTTATCAATATCAACTACCCGCCATAGCTTTCTTTCTCGGCGCGCTTTCAAATTCCATTCCCGAATCTCAGCTTTAATCTCTCTAACTTTCTTAAAATCACGGTCTATCGTAGCGTTTGCAATTTTATCAGCCCAATCTCTTTTTTTATCAGCGATAGCCCTTTTCATCTTTGTAGCTGCTCTATATGCTTTATAGCCGCTTGATACTTCAACCGGTTGTAAGCCTAAAGCAGCTTTTTTAACTGCTTCAACACCTGTTATTTTTCTTGGCTCTCTTTTGCCTGGTACATTAATCGCCTTGCCACCCCGTGTTCTCTGGCCTTTTGTGTAAAGCTCTATTCCCCTCATGGCGTTTCTCATAGCAATGGGCGTAAAGGGTGTTTCAGATACAGCACGGTACATATTGCCAGCTTTGACGCTGGCTACTGTTCTCATACTATCTTCGTACATCGAATAAGGCACACCGATAATCTCTTTCATCTTTGTGGGAATTTCAATGCTTAAAGAACCAGATAGGTCAAAACCGCCCACTGCACCGGATAAACCATAAACAACCATATCTTGCATGAACTTATTAGGCATCTTGCTTCTGATCTCAGTCAACATGTCCTCGTCTTCATCATCTTGCGCCCATTGAATAATCTCTGATAATGCCTTGAAGAAGGGTATAGACGTTAATCCTCCAACTACCAATAAATTCATCAGGCTCCGGCCGGCTACTTTAAACCCCTGTGTTCCTTGGTTCGCCATTAAATCAACCATAATATCAAGGTAATTATGGGTAAATGACCTAAATGTATAAGCCGCCCTTGCTACTTTCCTGAAATCCCCGCCTCTGAACCCTGCGGGCAAGTTAGGTTTTCCATAAAGAAAGTGAGAGTCATAAACAGCTTTTTTGGCAAACCGAACAGATAAATCGTGGTTTTTCTTAGTTTGCTTACCGTCGTATAAAGTCCCTTCGTTAAAAGCTATCCTGTATGCCGCAAGAAGAGTGCTTGCCCTGTTAAATTTTTCAGCCACCATCATAAAAATGCCGGCCTTGTCTATTACTTTTTTTGCATACCTTCCCCATCCTTTACCAGGGATATCTCCTTTTAATTCTCGCAAATAAAGGTCTTGGGCGACTCCGGTTTCTATACCTTCTATCAAAGCTTTTTGTTCATTTTCCGGCAAAGTCGTGTACGAAGTTTCTTTTCCCATCCATGCATTTTTACCGATAATTCCTTTTCGTACGTCCTTCATAGCCCGTGCGAGTTTTAAGTGAGAGCCTTTTGTATATTGTGAAAGTATCGGCCCCGCCATAACTATGTTTTGGGTAAGATTGACCATGCCCGACTTAACCACACCGCCTAAGTATTTGACAAAGAACATTGCGCGCAAACGGTCAACCATCTGGTCTGTTTTGTCTGCGTTAGCGAGCATGTCTCTTATATAATCAGAGATATATTTATATGCCGCCGGAGTTTTCTTTGCATCCATATCTCTTAAAGTCTTGCTGTGTTCTTTGGCCGCTTGGAGCTTAGTCGCAAAACCTGCATACCCTGTTAAATAACCTGATAGAGTCTCAAATACATCTGCCTTCTTAAATCCTGGTATGTTTTGCCTCTGGATTGCGTGTTGTCCCCAACCCCGTGTTTTTAAAACATCAGCCATAGCTCTTGCGAGGTGGCGTTCGATATCGGCTGTAAGTGTCTTATCTGCCTTCTCATGGGCTTCTTTTTCGCTTAGTCCTTCCTTTTTCATCAACCGTAAGGCTTCATAACGTACTCTTGACGCAGCCAAACCTCTCCCCGCTTCTGTTGATATTTGGCTTAAAGCTTCAACTGGTATTTGAAAGAAAACTTCGTCTGGTAATTTAGTAACCCTTCTGGCGGGAGAAATAATATAATCACTTTTTTCGCCGGATAGCTTTCCTGATTCAATTTGGTCGTTTAGCCATGTTTCAGTTCTTGTCTTTGCCCTTTTACGTTCAGACAACATTCTTTCTTTAAATTCCCAAAAATGTTCCCTGTAAATAGTCTTTCCCGTGCTTTTGTTTTTGATCTTAATGTAAGAATTGCCCTCTCTGACATGAGAAAAATAATTATGCGCTTTGCCTATGTAGCTTCTGAACTCTTTTAAATCGCTTTGGTCTATATTGTTGCTTCTCATGGTAGAATCAGCTTCGATTAAAACATTATCCAGTAGTTTTCTAACCGAGATAAAACCATCAGCAATAACGTCTTTAACCCCTTGCTTTTTGAGGTATTTTCTAACTTCTGTGTAATGTTCAGGGTTAATCCGGATACCGCCATAATCATCGTCCTTTACATCTTCAACAACAGAATACCAATCTGTCGGGACTTCTTTTTCAGAGAACCTTTGACCTTCCCATTCCCAAAGTAAGTTTTCAAAGGCTTTCAAATCTTCTGGATTTTTCTGCATGTGTTTTTGAAGATCAGCAAGATCCCCGTGATAATAACCAAACACTTTTTTAGTTCGGGACTCATGCCTTCTGATTTCTGTTCTTAATGCCTTCTCCATACTTATGAATTTCTTGGCTAATACATAAGGCGTTTCAAAGGCTTTGTGATACCATTTCATATCCCTGATTGATAAGACTTCCGACCTGAACCGTTTTGGCATTAAACGAACATCTTTAAAGAAAGCCCTCGTTTCTTCAGGGGTTGCGCTAACAGGGTCGAAATCTGCTTGAGTCTTTTTGATTAATTCATCAACCAATGGCGTTGTATGCGCTTCCTGATATCTTCTCAAAAGCTTTCTGTAATCTTTTGTGGGCTTAGTGGCGAATTGCTTGCCTTGTTCGGAAACGATTGTTATTTTCTTTTTTGGCTCTTTGAACATACCGGGGCCATAAACAACTTTTGCCTGTTCAGTTAAATCCGGCCTTTCCAATGCCTCTATTGCAGTTCTACCAAGACGCCCGCCGTTGCTTTGATAATATTCAATTGCAATTTTTTGTGCTTTTGTTAATTGTTGCTCTTTTGCTAAATGAAGCAACCCGCCAACTTTGAATGAATTGTTGTCTGCAAGGTCTTTATCATAAAGACCTTGCATCAGCTTTTCTACATCAGGTAAATTAACTAATTTTTCAACGTCTTGAACATAACGCTGATGATATTGATCAATTTTTTCATATCTTTTGGGATTTGTTTGCTCAATATCTCTATCTGCAATTTTTTCATCACCCCAAAGACTTGTATATTTTTCCCCTTTCTTAATTGTTACATGTTTTGGTTCTTTCCATCTTATTTTCCACATGGTTTCTTTTAAGCCACCAATATATCCAGTTGCACCGTCTATTCTGGTTTTTATTTTGGCCAACAATTCTTTTGGCGGAGTTTTATAAAAATGATCATTATACAAATACGCTATTTCTCCAACAGCATATTTTTCGCCATCAAGAATCATATCTCCAAATGCATCGAGGAAAGCTTCTCCGCTTCCGCCTCTGTGTGGAGATACTGGCAAAGCATTATAGGCAACAACCGATAACACTGCACCTTTTGGCTTTTTAGCCCCGCCTTTTATTTCCTCTAAGCCGGCGTGAAAAGGTTCCTCTTTTTTTGCAGACTTGGCTTGCTTCATTATATGCTTGATATTTGGAAGAGGCTCTTCGCCTGCCTTATATTTGAGAGCGGCCTCCTTAGCTTGATCGTGCAAGTTGGTTATGGGCATCCACCTTGAATCTTTGTACGCCTTGTCAAAATCTCCGCTATACTCTTGCATTAAAGCTTTGTTTATTTTGTCTGCATGCTCCCTAACCTTGGGTATCCAATAGAAAAAGTCTTCTTTATTAGATTCCCTTTCGCTCCTCACTTCTTTGCCTAAAGCAACTTGTTCCTGCTCTGCTTTGTTGAAAAAATCCTCAAGGTATTCGGCTGGAATTTCTTTTACAGATATAATCGAATCTTCTACAAAGCCGTCAATGTCATATCGTTGCAATCTCACATAAGCATATTTATTATTACCAGCACTATCGGCATAGCTTATCTTTTCAATTCCACTTGTCGCATATTCTCTGGAATTAATTTTGCCCCCACGTTTTTCTAAGAATTTCGTAAAATTAGTGCCTGATGATTCCTTTGGTGGATTATACCCAAGTTGCTTGAATAATTTTTTGCTTTTTGTTACAACGTCCTTAACAGAAAAACTAATTACTTGGGTGGACTCATTAACGCCCGCAAAAGCCTCTTTCTTCTCAGCTAAGATTTTGCCAGTCTCAATATCGGCCAAAACTCCACGTGCAGTCCTTGTCCTCGTAACCAATTCATAAATACTATTTACAAAATCCGCTATCTTTTTGAGTACACGCCTGATACGCAGATTCTTTTGACCCTGCCATTCTGATAATCTATCACCAACATATTCAGCTCTTGTTTCTGTATTCGGAGTAACGCCTTGCTTTTCAAGTGCAGTATCCAGAGCTTTGATATCGTTATTAGATAAGATGCCATTAGCTTCCATCCAATGCTCAAATTCGTGGAAAAGAGTAGATGTATCAGCAGTATGTCCCTCACCACCTGTTTTTAGCTCTATAGTATTGCCCAGATAGCTTCCTACGGGTATTCGGCCTTTAGAGGTGTCAATATACCCCTTAATCTCATTCACCTCGTATATGGTGACTACAGGCTTGCCAAAGGGCCTGAAAAAGAAGTTACCGTCCTTGTCAACTCCGGTGCTAATGTTTTTCATTTTGGCAAAGATTGATTTCAGGTCAGCACGGGTTATTGTGTCTTGGGGTTTTGTTGCTTTGGTGGCGTACTGAGGAAGTCGCTTAATAGAATCAAATGCTTTCTTGAGCTTGCTTATCTTGCCTAAGTTTGCTTTATTTAACTCTATATCAATTTCGTTTGACGCTATGGCATCCGCCTTAATACCTGTTTTTTCTTTTAAATAGCTGGCAATGATTATGGGGTTTACATTCCCCCTTTTACCAGTCTTAGGATCACGTTTTCCCATAACCTCCATACGCATTACGGGCACTTCACGGTATTCTATTTCATTGTTTACAAGCTGTCTATCTGCTACCCCAAGTCTTCTTCTGCCCCATTTATGCTTTATTTCGGTATATAAACTATTTAGATTTGATACGTCTGTGTCAGATATTGGTTCTCTATCATAGACAACGGCAAGCTGTTTTTCTATATCTTCCTTTTTAACGAGTTCCTTTTTGCCTACATTTTTGCCTAATATATTCTCTAACTCTAAAATATCTTTTCTTAATTGGCCTTGCGTTGTATATCGATAATAGTCCGGTTCTTTTCGATTCTTTGCCAATTCGATTTCTTTTTGTATGTACGGTAATGGCATGTAGCGTCTTTTCTCTACTTCAACTATCACCTCACCAATTTCAGGCATTTTTAATTTACCGGCGTCTTCGCTTTTCGCCCAATTCAACTTTTCCATAAACTCATCGTATTCTTCTTTGGAACAACCTTCAGCATTAAACCTTGCTTCGACCTCAGCGGGGTCAGACAGGTATTCCATAAAATCCCGGATACTTTCTTCTGGACTGGCATAGTATGCTTTAGGAGCTTGCCCTCGTTCCATTTGTCCCCAATGCGTCAATTCGTGAATTAACGTTTTGCGTAATCCTTGCCTGTTGTCTTTCAAGGCATCGCTTAAAACAATTTCTCCAGATAACTCGTTTATTGAATTTGCTATTGATTCACCTGCTGAAATAAAATAAATTGAACCGCCCTTCCGCTTAAAGTCTTTTTTTGAAACCCCTGTAATATTACTAAATTCATCTTCTGTTAATAAAGACAGCGAGTCAGACGCATCTACTCCTTTGTCTTCATTCCCCTTGTCCCCGATGAATGCTTTTGTTTCTGCTTGGAATATTATTTCAGCTTCTTTGGTGGCAAACACCTTCCCTTTAGGAGCTTCTACGCCTGTGGGTTTTTCAAGCGGCATTTTAATGATAGCATCTTCAGCGACAATCTTCTTCAGCCCGGGCTTTATATTACCTTCAGCATCACGGCCTTTGGTCAAAACGACTTCGTATTTACCTTTGTTTTTACCACGAGCTATTTTTCTTGCAGACAAGATAGGTTTTTGTACGTTTTTAATCCATACTGTTCCGGTTTCTGCTTCAATCGAAGCTTTAGCCTTTTTCTCTGCCCTTTTAGCCTTTGTCTCTTGCTTTTTTCGATCCTGTTCCTCTGCCCATCTTTCAGTTTCCAGCCTTTCTTCCCTCACAGATTTTGGTAATTGTGGATATTCGCCTCTTTCTTTTAATGGGATTTTTTCAAATTCATCTAATGTTAAATCCTCCCAAACTTCTTGGGTTATTTCTTTGCCTTCGGGGGTTGTTTTGGTTTCGATTTTTTCTTTAACTTCAGATATTTCGGGATTGAAAATCTTTATAGACTTAATAGAAGCATGAAGTTGCCTATCTGTTAAAATTTTAGATATTTTGGTATTAATAGCTTTGGAGTCAACCACAGCAGAAGGATAAATTGATAACTGTTCACCATCTAAATGAACATCAGAATCAGCAGGAAGTATTTTTTTAGTTGCTTGGATGATATTAAAAGGCTTTGGTTCCTCAGGCGTTACCTCGACTTTTTCTTTTCCGACTTCAGGCTTGGCCTCTGGTATTGCCTTGGCCTCGATGACCTTATTGTAAAAATCAACAAAAGAACCTGTTCCCGTATATTTTCCAATTGCCTCTATGCTTTTCAGGTATGCCTGGTGAAGTTCGGTTTCGGTTTTGTTTAAACCTGTCTTTTTAACAAAAAATCCTCTTTGCGCTTCGCTTGAGTGCAATACTGCGGAATTATATTTTTGAGTAACTCTTTTAATTTCTGCCGCAAACTCATCAGCATTTTTGTATTTTCTTGCTTCTACTGCCAATGGTTCAAGTTCTTTTGGGATTGAGACAGGCTTAGGTATACCTTCGCCCTCAGTCTCCTCTGTAACGGCCTCTGGCGCAACCTCTTTCTTAGGCTTAGGGGGTAGGGCTTCTACCACCCTACGCATCTTTGCAATGGCCTCTTTTTCATTCATAATGCGACCATCAACAGATATTTGTCGTTTTCGAGAGTATCGGGTTGCTACGTGTCCGGTTGCCTCAAAGCTTTCGATTAGATTGTCAATATTATCTTTGGCTTTGGGTTTAGGGGGTTGGGGCTTTAGAGCTTGTTCTGTCCATTTTCCAATATTATTTTCTATTGTATTAAGATTGTTTTCCGCTTCTTTAAAACTGCCCTTCATAATATTAAGAATAAGACTTTTCGCTGTTTTTTGTGATTCAGTTGAAACAGGTTGAGATTCGTATTGAGAAATTAGTCTATTTAATTTTTTAGGTGCATGCTTTATAGCTGCGTCCAAAGAATCGTCAAAGTGGAGCGTGTTGTTTAAATGGCCTTCGACAAATCTCTTAACACGTCCTAACTTTTCACTAATATAATGAGGGTCTTGATTTTTCTTTTGAAACTCTCTTAATATGTCTCCTGCTCCCTCAAAATCATGTCGTGGAGAATTCGCTAAATCCCAATTCATGTGTACTGTTTTCTCAGGATATTTTTCTTGATATTCTCTACTCTCTAATTTGGTGTCTGCCTTCCAGGGTTCTTTAACTTCTGCCTTTTCAACCTTCTCACCCGCAACCGCTTTCTCATATTCAGCAATCACATTTTCGGGAACTGGCAAGCCCTCTTTACGAGCTTGCTCAACCTCTTGCCGATGGAACTGTTCAATATCTCCAAAAGGAGCAGCACGTGTGCCTGATTCTTCTGCCTGCCCTAAACTTTTCCTGTGAGTCCGTTGCATGTTTACCCATTGCGATTGAGTAATTTCCCATGGACTGTGGCCGGCCTTCTCAAATTCATCGAGGGTTAATTCGTGTATTGGCATAACCGCTTTCTTTTCAACACCCACCGGCTCACGGGCTACCTCTGCTGTGGGCTTAGTAGGTGTTGGCATAGTAACTTCATCACCCATTACATCCAATTCGGTCCTTGAAGGCGTTCCAAAAGCTTCTTTATCCGCTTCCAGTTCCATTTGCCGGTCAATTTCGGCCTGTCTCTCTTCAGGGCTTTTTAAGAGGTCTCTCGCTGTAACGTCTTCACCCTCGGTTAATACGTCTTTAGCAGAAGGAGCTATATCCGGCGGTTTTGCGATTTCATCAACCTCTTTAGCTTTAGTCTCAACAATCAAAGCATTAAGGTCATCTACAATCCCCTCTTTTTGTGCTTCAGGTGATAGAGCGAAGTTCGTAACATCGTCTGTAGTGATTTCGCCTGATTCGAGGGCTGCTTTTATGTTGGTTAGGGTGTTTTGTTGTGATAGTTCGGGTGTAGATTCAGGCATGTCTTGGAATTTTTTACCCTTGCTATGAGATTCTTCCTCTGCAATAAACTCAGAAAAACCAACATCTAAAGGAATATCTTGTCCATCTTTCATATACTGCGACGCTGCGTTAAACCATTTTTCCGCTATCTTCTTTTCTCCAGTTGATTGTGCTATATTATTCGCAACAACCCTAAGCGCATCAGCTCTCTTTTTGGGGTCTTTGCTGTTGATAGAATTGTATGCCGTTTTCCTTTGGTATGCACTATATCCCCCAATGCCGATACCCATCCCACCAGTTAAGAACATTGCAGGGATAATTGATTCTCCCATGTTTTGAAGAGCGGTTCCTTTTTCTATGCCTATCTTTTCATCAGCCCTCTGCTGGAAGTAAGCCGTTCCCATCTCAGACCCAACCTCAAAAGGCATATCTTTTGCCACACCCAAACCGATTGCCTTAATTGCATTGGGAGCAGCCAGTGTTTTTAAGAATACCTTGCCGCCCTTGTATGCTATTTTTCCACCAGGTACTCTTGAAAATATAATATAAGCCGCCGCATCTCCTATACTCTCTCCAAAGACCTCAGCCTTGGCATGTGTCATGGCATTGGCATGGGACATTTCTTCTATTTGAGTGCTTGATAGTTCTGGGCGGGTAGCTGTAAGTTCTTCGATTACTTCATCTTTGCGCCGCCCGTATGAACCAAACCCAAAAAGACTAAGCATAGCTGCCCCAGCGCCCAAAAAGCTACCAACTGCCACACCTGCCGGAGTCCCAGTCAAAGCCCCTAATTTCGCACCAGCATAAGCCCCTCCAAATACAGCTCCGGTCATAGGGGCAGATTCTAATGCTCCCATTCCCCCCCGTTTGATTGCGCCTTCGCCTTCAATCTCTGAAACATCAGGTCGTAATATCGGAGTAGTTTCTGGTAGCTCATACAGGTATCTTGCTATATCGCCGCCAATAGCTTCGTCAGTTACAGTCTTAACAGCTTGTGCGCCGTGTTCTGCTAATGAAACAAGACCACGTGCCGTATGGCTAACTACATCCCCCAAAAGCCCTCTTTCTGGTTCTGGCTGTTGGTCTTCAACATCCCATAAAGCAACATCGTCGAAAGACAAGAATTCTTCGTCACGTCTTTTAGGTAAGTCTGCAGGAGATGCTGTTGTCTCTTCCCACGATGAAACGTCCTTTAATGTTAAATATTCTGCCATTTATCTACCGAGAGATTCCCGTGTTTTTCTTTGAGTTTCAAGGGCGCTTCCAACTCTACGTTTCCACCAACCCCAACCAGTTAATGCCCAGCCAAAAATATCTTTATAAAGTTCCGCTGTAGCTTCCCAGTCTTCTTTGCTGAGACCGGTCTTATTTAGAAAAGCCTTGATTTCCCGCCTTGCTAATTCTTTTTGTGCCTTTTTCTCTTCAGGAGTGTTCCCTATATTTTTGTATTTTCCTATTTTTTGTTTCAAGGCTTTTAACTCAGGGTCTTCAGGTGTTATTGTTTTTATTTTATCTGTTCTTAAAGCACTTGTTGGCGCTGTTTTCTTTGCTCTCACCTTGCCTTCAGAGTCTTCAAAATATTTACCTTTAATTTCATATACCTTTCTTCCTGTTTTTGGGTCAGTCCTAATTATGGGTGCTTCTTGTGGTGCCAACCCAGTTTGTTTCGATTGCCCTTCCTCTGTTCTCGGTACAACCCCAAGAGTTTCTCTGGTTGTTGCAGGAATATTCGGTTTGCCAATATCAAACAGCCCGCTTCTTTGGGCAGGCACATCTTCTGTCTCAATCCTAAGCCTGTTAGAGCCCTTTAATATAGCATTAATGGCAACCTTTTCGGAGTCGGTTGCTTCCTCGAAAGATTTTCCATTAAGAATATCATTAACGTCTTTAATCACATCTCTTTCGCCTGATGCTGCTTCTCTCTTGGCCTTTGCCATTTTCATTTTGTGGAGTTGCTGCTCTCTGTTCCTTTTCTTTGTTTCTTCAGCTTCGTCCGCTTTTCTCGTCTCGCTGGCCTCTGCTAATATCTGTTCCAGAATAGCCCCGCTTTCTTCTCCTGCACCTAACAATAAATCTAAATTATCTTTGGGGATATCTCCCTTTAAAACCCCTTTTAAAAGCTCTGGGTTCTTTTCTAACTTCTCCTGTATCCTTGTGCGCTCTCTGTTGTTTGCTGCAACCTTACCTCGCAACTCTGCTCGGTATTCTGGGAGAAGCTGCCCGTCAAACCAGTTTATCATATCTTTTGCAGTCTGCTCTCGTGTTATTATATCTTCATTCGTTTGAGGGTTGAAGATTCTGATAGAATATATTTTGTTTCCTTCGTGGGTTTTTTCGGTAGGCGTTGCGTGAAACCCCCCACCAATAAAAGCTTGAGCTTCTTTTGAGTTTTTAAAAATATCGTTTAAGACGGTAGGGTCTTTAAAACGAGGGCTCTTGTTGTCATTCATCCAAGCCAGCCCCCCGCTGATTTTTTGTATGGCTATTTTACCTACCCTTTCTCTTTCGTTAGCAGCCATACTTGCTTTATGGGTTTCCATATTTGCTCTATGGGTTTCTTTATCCATCTCAAATTCTCTGGCTCTTAGCTGCGGTTTAAACATCCATCGAGCAGGTTTTTCTTGCATCACAGTATTAAGCTGTTGGCGAGCATCAGGTATTGATCTTGGGGGTGGGAGGTTCACTGCGGCCATTGAGTCAGTAGAACCTCTATTTAAGATTCGGTCTCGTAAGTATTTCTCATCCATAATGCTCTCCTTAAAACAGATTAGGATAGTATGTTTTTAATTCAGACTGCCTTCGCCTGTCTTCATCTTCGTTTCTTTTTCTCTGGGCTTCCATTTGGTCGCTGAACCAATCTTGGCCATGTTCCAAAGTTTGGACTGATCTTGCTCGCCTGTCTTTCTCTTCAGCATTTATATTAGTGCCACTTGCGGGCGTGTCGGTATTTCTTGCTGGCCGTCCCAAGCCTGTTCTTAATTTGTCTGCTCTCGTTCTTATATTATCTAACCATTCCATTATCTATTCTCCTTATAGTGCGAGACTAACAGGCAAATTAAAACCAAAGCTTTTGCCTGAAGATCGACCCTGCGTTAATGGTCTCATGCCTGCCTGGTTTGCTTGTATTGCATTTTGAGCAAGCTGCAATGATCTCTCACGTGAATCGGTCAAGCTATAATTACCAAGTTGTAATTGACCTTGTTGATAAGGAGCAGTATCTAAACTACCTCTTTGCGCTCCGGCTCTCAACTGCATAGCGGCCCCTAATCTTGCCCATCTATCGTCAAGTCCTGTGCGCCTTGCAGTCGTTCTTGCACCAGCGATATCACCCGTTTTTTGCCCTAACATTTTTCCTCTGATGCTTGCGAATCTTCCAGAGTCAGGCGCAATACCCATCCTTCCCGCTGATCGTCTCCACTCTCCTTCTACCCCGCCATAAGCCTGTTCAACATCAGCCTGCGCCTTAGCCATCCTATCTTCGATATCGATATCAGTCTCATCGTAGAATTTACCAGGAACGTCCGCTGAATCTCTTAGTTCACCAGTTAGTTGAGACCTGATTAAATTACGCCTTGTCCGGTCTTGAGCTATATCATAAGTCCCTTCTTTGAGACGTGCCCCCATTAATTCTTCATGGGGCTTAATAAGCTCTATGTTAGACGCAACCATTAATTTCTCATAAGGCATATACACTTCTTTGCCTAACTGCCACTGTTCTTCTGCCATTGTCATCTGACGCTCTGCCACAGCCGCCATCCTACGGGCAGCTTCAGGGTCGGTCGGGGATTGGGTCGTTGACGATGATTGTGACGATGATGAAAAACCCATGATTACTCCTCTCTTGTTATATAAAATAAAACTCCGTCAAAATATTCTTGTTTAGCGTAATCAAATATAAAATTAGGGATATTGCATAATCTTGTGCATCCCATTTTTTCAGTAAACTTTATTGCTCTTTTATTATTTTCCGGTACTATTCCTATTAAAACAGAAAAAATATATTTATCGTCATTGTTTTTCATGTGTATCATTTGTTTTGTTACTTCTTTGGCTATTTCAAGCGTATCTTTCTCTGTTTTTAAAAAAGCAAAATGAGCCTGCGCTGTTGCCTGTCTAAAATCGGTAAGGCATACAATTCCTTTTATTTCTTCGTTAAAGCTAATTAGCCACAACTTGTTATAACCGTTTTTGAACAAATCGACAAATTCCTCTGGAGACTGGATAGAGCCATCACAAAATAAATCTTTAGCCTTCCCCGCTTTCTCAAGCATAGTGTAAAGATAGCCTATTTCGGAATCGGTGAAAGTGGCTATTCCGTCAATTTCGCAGTATGGCATGAGTTTTACGTTAATCATTCTTTGCCTTCTCCCCTATTTTCCCATAAAGTCCAGCAAGCTCCCTCGCTAAACTCCCTACGTCAGCTTGAATTACCGACAATGGAGTTCTATTTTTACAAAGCCCAGGATTATATTCACTAAGTGCATCAGCGATTGACTGGAGTTCTACCACAAGCTGGCTGGCCTGTTCAAATAATTTCTTCATTTCGCCTGCAACAAAAGTTTCATTTTAGTGCATCCCCGTTTTTCAGCCTTCTCTATTTCTTCGTGCAAGTGGTCAAAATCAGGACGCTTTGTGATTTCTTCTGCAATATAAACTTTATGATCATTTAACTCTTTTCCATGAGAATTAATCTTTGCATACAAAGCCCCGATTGCTACAACTACAACGCCATTGCTGATTATTGCTATTGTTTCAAGCATGATAAATTCCTTATTTATAGTCCTTTGGTAATTCACCGCTTGTTTTTAGACTCTGGATTGCCAATTCTCGCATTTTAGCTTGTATTTTTTCTTCATTGATCTGCTCAAGTGTCTTTTCAGGCTTAGGCTGTGCGTCCATGATAATCTGATATTCTTCGTTAGTTACCCACTTAGTTTCAATCTCATCTTCTTTATATCCGGCATTAAGAGCATTCTCAAAAAGGGTTGCAAGACGATTATGCTCTATGACAGTACACTCCGTTTCATAGATAGAGAAAGCCGCATCTCCCGCAAACTTAGCTGCTACTTCAATTTCTTCTTGAGACAAATTTTTTTTAATTGCTATACCCTTTGCCTTATTTTCAATATCAATAAATACTTGGTTATTTCGTAGCAGTCGTTCAACTTTCCCACCGCTTTGAGATTCAATTAATTTTCCTGTTAATTTATTTATACATATTCGCATAATTACTCCTATCTAAAAGCCATATAAGATATAGTTGCTGTTCCTGTTTTGTCCCCCTCTTTCACCCACGAAACAGTAAAGCCATCTGACCCTAATGCTGTGAGTTTCCCGGCATAATATTTGACATCAGTTTGGAAAAGCAAAATAGAATATGTTGTATCGATGCCCCAAGTGTCCGCAGCAACACCCTGTTTGTTTTGGACACAATACGCTAATGAGCCACTATCAAAACCAATTGAGACTTGTGCTGTGTTACTTGTACTGACTAAAAATATAACATGAGATGGCTTAAAGCCAAGTCCTGTAATTGCTTGCGTTCCTGTAGCAACTGCGGTATCACGAGTAAAAGTACCAATTTTAAATCCAGAGGCATACTCATTAGCATTGCCAGCAGCATTCACAAACAGTTTAAGATTAGCCGCACCAAGAGCAAGTACCTTAATTCCCTTCGCTCCGCCATCACCAACTGCTAAGGCTTCGTCAGTTATGTTGGCAGCGGCGGTTACATCGCCTTGTGGAGCCGCCGCTTTTAAATTAGCCACTGTAATTTTCTTACTCGTAGGCGTTCCCGCAACATCATCGACAATTTCCAATATATCAGCATCATCTGGTGTTGCTGCAAGTGCTGGAAGCCCTGTTATTTTAATATCAGCCATCGTTTGTCATCTCCTTAAATTCCAGCATATCCTCGAATTGAAGCAACTCATTTGGCGATAAAAGCCCGGCTGGAAGCTCGTTTGGATACACTATCACTTTTTCAATATTCAAATTGCTTTCCTGTTTTAATAATATCTGAAACTCTTCCATGAATTTCTTATCCGTGATTTTATACTGTCCTTTCTCCTCAATCGGATTACCATCCTTGTCTTTATCGGCATATTTTTTAATCAGCTTGTTTTTCTCTGCAAAATACACCTCGAAAAGACTTGATAATTCCTTTGCGAGTTTAGCAAGCTGAAAGGAAAGCCTGACCGCAAGGTCTTTGCTTGTCATTAGAGTGTTAAATGTTCCGTTGCCTTCGAATGATTGAGTGATTAGTTCAAGTTTGTTATTTGATATTTTCATTTAGGGCTCCTTTTTATTCAAGTATTACGGCTGTTTCTCCGGCTGTTAAAGCAGAAGCAGATAATCTAAATTCTTTAACTTTTATTGTTCCTACAGATTGTTCTACATTTACAAATAATTGGATTAAATCCCCTCTTGACCATCCTGCTATATCTTCCGACCATGTTTGATAAGTTGCACTTAATGCCGGAATTCGTATTGTTCCGACACCCGCCCCATTCCTATATATCCGTCCTTCACAATAATTTTTGTTTTGTGCCCACATAGCAAAACTTATTCTTATAGTCCCGCCTTTACCAATGGAAATTTCTTTAACCTTATTCCAAAAATCACCACCGCCAGTTCCTGTATAACTATGCTCTACTTCTGAACGAATTAAAACAACATCCCCTGCTGTATATCCTTTAAGGTTGTTTAATGAAACTATTTCGCCTGTAAGTGTTACGTTCCCATTAGCTGCCAAAGTAATAACCGCAGTGACATTATTTCGTATTTCTAATTGACCAGCACTAATCTTAACATTTGATTGATTAGCCGCTTCTCTTCCGATTAATGTAGTAGCTCCGTATAATGCTAACTGCGTAGCTCCATCATAAATCTGCAATCCGCTTGATGATAGTTTTATATGCTCGTTGCTTTGATCGCCTAAATAAACTAATCCTGCACTTGTAATCTCAAATCGTTTTACTGCCCCGCCATAGCCCTCAATACCTGTTGAATCAATATGGATATATTCACCACCGGACACTAAGCCAAGTTTCAATATTCCGGCGGCAAGTTCAGTATAAACATTTGCACCATCTTTGAATTGAATGGCGGTTGCTGAAAGGCTGATATGTTCACTTGCGACTAAGCCAAGCGTTGTGATGGCCCCATAGGTTGCGTATAATGAAGCTCCATCATAAATCTGAATACCGCTACTTGAAAGTTTAATATACTCATTCGCTTGATCTCCGAGATACGCTATTCCGCTTGCAAGTTCAAAGTTCTTTACGTTGTTTGCATAAGCCTCTATGCCGCCTGCCGTTACTAATAATCGTTCAGTCGAATCAGCACTTTTGCGCAAGAGATATAAATAGCCGGAATCTAAAATAGAAAGTTGGACTCTGCCATAGGAAGCGCCGTTGGCTAAGTCGTCAAGATCATGTCCACTCCAAGGGTCGTTACAGGAATGTGCCGAAGTCTGATCAGCATTAGCATCTGTGCATTTGGCGGCTGTGTAACCAGTAGCTATACTTGCCCCTGTATATGCAGATGCGTTG
>JAUWFS010000200.1:0-6059 GCA_030606805.1 Deltaproteobacteria bacterium | reverse complement strand
GTAGGTTTTCTGTGACCTATCATTTTAGATCCTCCTTAAAATTCAGTGATAATCACGATAATCAACGACAATGGCGTCAGCGCCGTCAAACTGAAAAGTGACTCGCCAATTTCCGCTAACCCAAACTGACCATGTGCCTTGTCCTTTTCCAGAAAGCTCATGCAATTTATAGCCAGGTAAATTCATATCCCTGGGTCTTACAGATGCATCTAACCGGTCTAAAATCCTGCTAAGTTTGGAGGCATGCTTTGGATTAATACCGCTTCTATCATTATTATGAAAAAATTTTCTCAAGCCTTTGTGTTTGAAAAATCTAATCATTTAGTATTCCTCAATTTGTTGAAATACCATAACATGTAACCCATAACGTGTCAAGTGACATAAATATCTAAATTTTCTGATTTGATCTTGACAGGATTGTTCAGCGGATGTCGGAACTTTCACGCAGACTGAAATTATCTCAACCACTCGCGAGTTTATCTGTTAACTGTATCCTCATTTGCTGAGTTTCCAGTTAATAAGCTTTGGTAAGATATCAATAAACAAATCTAAATCCTTAGATTCCCTTTCCCTTAAAAATTCGATTAATTCCTCAAATCTGTCTTTCTTCTCGTTTAACGGATAATTTGGTTCGCCGGAAAAAAGATTCCGCATAGGAATGCCCAACGCATTAGTTATTTGGGACAATTTCATTATGGTAATCGCCCTCTCCCCTCTTTCAACTGCCCCATAATAAGATAGATCCATTCCGGCAAGCCCTGACAGTGATTCCTGACTATAGCCACTTTCTTTTCTGGCTCTTTTTAGATTTTGACCAAACCATTTTAAAAATGATTTTTTATTGACAATATCCATCTTTTTCATCCTTGTTTATGTAAATAGACCTTATTTTCTCAAGGATTGCCATAGGATATATACATTTTTAATGTTGACTTTAAGGACTATATTCATTAATTTTTTATAAAATTTAGAAGTATTTTTGCATCGCACTATCAACGGCATACGTATTATCGAACGTATAAATGATAAAACACCTTGATGGGCAAAATGGAATGTTTTTGGCGCTTAAAACGCACACTGCGATTTACAAACAATGATTGAGCATGGCAGGATAAAAGAGATAAACAATGGGTGCAAAGATACTCGGTATATCAGCATACTACCACGACAGCGCGGCTGCATTGCTGATTGACGGTAAAATAGTTGCTGCCGCACAGGAAGAACGGTTTACACGCAAGAAACATTATGCAGGTTTTCCGGAAAACGCGATCCGCTACTGCCTTGAGCATGCCCGGATAACCGTTTCGGACATCGATTATATCGTCTTTTACGATAAACCCCTGGTCAAGTTTGAACGCCTTCTAGAGACTTATCTCTCTTATGCCCCGAGAGGCTTCCGTTCCTTTCTGTCAGCGATGCCTGTCTGGCTAAAGGAAAAGCTTTTTCTCAAATCCACCCTCAAAAAAGAGCTGACTTTGCTTGGCGGATTAAAACAAAAAGAGCTTCCGCCTTTGATGTTTACAGAGCATCACCAGGCACATGCGGCCTCGGCCTTCTTCCCATCTCCTTACAATAAAGCCGCTGTCCTCTGTTTAGACGGAGTCGGTGAATGGGCGACCACAACCGCGTGGCTCGGCCAGGGAAACAGCCTCACGCCTCAATGGGAGATAGATTTCCCCCGTTCACTCGGTCTTCTCTATTCTGCTTTTACCTATTATGCAGGTTTTAAGGTAAACTCCGGCGAGTACAAGCTGATGGGGCTTGCCCCGTATGGCGAGCCCAAATACGTCGATCTGATCCGCACAAACCTGATCGATGTCAAAGAAGACGGAACCTTCAGGTTGAACATGCGCTATTTCAATTACGCAACGGGCCTTACCATGACCAATGAGTGGTTTAACCACCTCTTTGGCGGCAAACCGAGAAAAGCCGAATCAGAGCTGACTCAAAGGGAAATGGATATTGCCCGTTCTATTCAGATCGTCACAGAAGATATTGTCCTGAGACTTGCAAAGACCCTCAAACAGGAACTGAACGTCGATTATCTCTGTCTTGCCGGCGGAGTTGCTCTCAATTGTGTTGCTAACGGCAAACTCCTTCGCCAGGGGATATTCAAAGATATCTGGATTCAACCTGCCGCAGGCGATGCAGGTGGAGCAATCGGGGCCGCTTATTCGATATGGCACGAATATCTTGAAAAGGAACGTGAGACATTAAACCGGACAGATCAAACCGATCAGACAGGGGGCTCCTATCTCGGGCCGTCTTATGAGAATAAGGAGATGTCTGAATACCTGAACAGCATCGGCGCAAGTTACGAGGAACTCGACGACAAAGAACTACTGCCGAAAATAGCGGATATTTTGACGGATACAAAGGTTGTCGGATGGTTTCAGGGGAGGATGGAGTTTGGGCCGAGGGCGCTCGGCGCAAGATCGATCATCGGGGATCCACGCAGCAGCGCCATGCAGTCCACAATGAACCTGAAGATCAAGTACCGCGAATCATTCCGGCCATTTGCCCCGGCAGTAAAGGCCGAGGCCGTATCAGACTGGTTTGAGACAGACAGAAAAAGCCCGTACATGCTTTTGGTGGCGGATGTAAAAGAGGACAGGCGAATCAGGATGACTGACGAACAAAAAGAGCTGTTTGGCATAGAAAAGCTGAACGTGCCGAGGTCAGAGATACCCGCTGTCACCCATGTGGATTATTCTGCCAGGGTTCAGACTGTGCACAGGGAGACCAATCCGCGTTTCCATGCCCTAATCGGGGAATTTGAAAAACGGACGGGCTGCCCTGTCCTGATCAACACATCTTTCAATGTGCGGGGAGAGCCTATTGTCTGCACGCCGGAACACGCCTACCGTTGCTTCATGCGCACGGAAATGGATTATCTTGTGATGGAAAATCTTCTCCTTTCTAAAAAAGAGCAGCCAAAATGGGAAAAGGATGATTCGTGGAAGGATGAATTTGAACTGGATTAGATCATGAAAAAGCAGACAACGGAACAGAACATAAAAGAGCTTCGCAAATTCGGGATCACAACCGGGATCATAGTAGCCCTGCTGTTCGGGCTGGTCATGCCCTGGATATTCTCAAGGCCGATTCCCGGATGGCCGTGGGCGGTATCCTCTGTTTTGATCGTCTGGGCGCTCATCGCGCCTGGCACATTAAAGATTGTTTACAAAACATGGATGCGCATAGGCCTTTCGCTGGGCTGGGTCAACACAAAGATCGTTCTTGGGATAGTCTTTTATCTTGTTTTCACTCCAATGGGGCTTTTGATGAGGATATTCCGCAAAGACCCGATGCGCCGGAAGATGGACGGCAAAGCCGCGAGCTACTGCTGCGCCAGCATAAAACAACCAAAAGAACAGATGGAAAGGATATACTGATGATAGACTTACTAAAAGATCTCTGGGGTTTCATGAAAGTCCGAAAAAAATTCTGGCTTGCGCCGATTATTATTATCCTGCTTTTGTTGGGGGCGCTGATAGTATTTTCGCAGGGCTCAGCAGTTGCGCCGTTTATTTATACGTTGTTTTAGGGGGAAGGCTATAGAATGAAAAATATATTTTTAGGAATTATTATTGCTGTAATATTAACCACTTTAATGTTGATTAGCGGGGAAATTGCGATTAGGACATATCATTACTTCAAATATGGCGGGAAAAGTGTTGGTACTATTACTCTTGATAATGATCTCGGATGGCGCACAACTGAAAACGTTAAGTTTGTCCAAAAAAAAATGGATGCGGGAGGCAATAGATATTTAATCGAATACAAAACAAATAAGGATGGCTTTCGGCTGTTTGGAAATCTGAAAAATAATAAGAAACGAAAAGTCATGTTTGTTGGTGATTCATTCACTCATGCAGTGCAAGTTTCTAATAATAAAACATATTACGGCATACTGGGCGATGCCCTCCCAATAGAAGTTTTTGCTTATGGTGGTGGTGGCTATGGAACATTGCAAGAATTTATGATAATTAACAAGTGGTTAGATGTGGTAAAGCCTGATATGGTAATTTTGCAATATTGCTCAAATGACTTTATTAATAATCACTTTGAATTGGAACTTAGAAGTAATAGAAATAATAATGGCATGCGTCGACCATATTTAACAAATCGTGACAAAATTGTTTATGCTATCCCTAAACACTCTATACAAAGAAATATTCGGGATATAGCGTGTAAATATTTCCGTTTTTTGTATTTTGTAATCAGTAGAATAGATAGATTGTTTTATGGTAAAAAAAAGTCAGGGTCAGTGGAAGATATTATTGAAAGTAAAGGTAGAGAGTTTCCTCTGTTTATAGAGTCAATCAAAAAAACAGAACAACTGGTAAGGAAAATCGCTACTCGATGCTCTAAAGCTAACATAGAAATATATGCTTTCTGTGTTGATAACGGACATCCTTATTATGAAGAATTGCAAAGAATATCAAACAAAAACAATATCAAATTTATTGATGGAATTCCTGAAGCTATACAAGTAGCGGAACAAAACGGAGTTGTAGTAAGAGCGGCAGATAAAGCTCACTGGAATGAAAAAGGACATCAAATTGCAGCAAAAGTGTTGAAAGAATATTTCCATAATAAATTTTTTTTTCGGAAAGCCAGGTAGGTAGGGTGCATTTCATGCACCATCAAACAGCATGCATATCATCCTGAATGCATGAATGATAAAACATCTTGATGGGCAAAATGTTTTTGGTGCGTAAAACGCACCCTGCGATTTACAAACAATGATTGAGCCTGGCTTATGTCGAACTATCGACGAGCAAGAGGTTCTCTCCGAGCTCTGCATCCTGCTGTAAATAGTTACTGTTCATTAACCCAGTTTTTCACATCCAAAAAAGGATATCTTTCAAAAATGCCGAAAAAGGGAAGTTTCTTTATTTTAAGTTTCGAGAAAACAGGCGTATAAACACCGCAAAGAAACTTTGTCAGATTTAATATGGAAAAATGCTCTCCTGCAGCTCCGATAAATTCATTTGTGATCTCTTTAAAATCAAAATTGGAAAGAGGCTTTAATTCTGTTGAGTTTTGAATTGTTACTTTTCCGTTTTTGCAGAATGAACAATGACCACAATATTCTTTTTCGAGATTTTCTCCGAAATATTTTGCAAGTTCTATAGAGATACATGAATCATTTTCAAAAAATCTTATCATATCGTGTATTCTGCGAATCTCATGTTCTTCCTTGCTTTTAAACAGGTTATACATTTTCTCAGCAATTATATCGATATCGAAAGCCTGGGTCTTTATGTCATAAACTTCAATTGCCTGTTTGGACTGCAGTTCAATCCATCCTTTTTCTTCAAAATACTCCAGGGCGGTAATAATACGTTTACGATCAGTATTATAATTGTTCAGGATTCCCTGGATATCAACATAACTCCATATCTTCTTTGCGGAGCAATGCTTGATGATAGTTGTGACAAAATGCTTTCTTTCCCCTTGAAAACCGTCAATGATATTTGCCGGCTTTAAATTGTATTTAAATGAATATTCATTAAAATATGTGAATTTCGGTGTGATAATACCTTCAATGTCAAGATAAACGATTAATGTTTTTAATGGAAGCATTCTGATATTAAGTTCATTTGAAAGAGCTGTTAATTTGACTTCCCAGATGAATCCGTTATTATGTTTTATATTGCCTAACAGCTTATAAATAGAATCTTTTTCCGGTGTGTCGCCATAAATGAAATTTTCCAGAATATTAACATTGTCTCTGCTTGCCAGAATTTCACAGAAAGATTTTTCTCCATCTCTTCCGGAACGCCCGATTTCCTGACCGTAGTTTTCGATGGATTTTGGCAGATCATAATGAATTACCCTGCGGATATTCTCTTTGTCTATTCCCATTCCAAAGGCAATTGTTGCGACAACATAGTCCAGTTCTCCATTCATAAATCTGTTCTGAATAAGTTCCCGTTCTTCGCTTTTCATTCCCGCATGATAAGGATGCGCATTGATTTTGTTTAAACAGAGTAATTGTGCAACTTTTTCGGCGGTTTTCTGCAATGTAACATAAACAATGCTGGGAGCTT
>JAUWFS010000084.1:0-12862 GCA_030606805.1 Deltaproteobacteria bacterium | reverse complement strand
AGCTTCAGGCCACCTTTGCCCGATCTCAAATCACAAAAATATCAAAATAGCCCGCTATTCCATCAACTTTTGTGATTTGAGATCGAACAAATTTGACCCAAATCTATACGCCTACTTGGGGAAGTTATTTCGTCCCCGTTCTTTAACCTTTATGTCATTATAGGACAACTGTAAACTATTTCTTATGAAAGGTATAATAAAATGCCGTAATATATTGTAAATATTGTTTTTAATCCATAGCCCATTTAAGCAGTAAGCCTCCCCATGTAAAACCCGCACCAAATGTTGAGAGAATAACCCAGTCTCCCTTATTCATCATTTTTTTCTCATAAGCATCCGACATGGCAATAGGTATTGTCCCTGCGGTTGTATTGCCATATTTGTCTATGTTTATAATCACCTGCTCTTTATTTAGTCCCATCTTATTCGTTACAGCATCAATTATTCTTAAATTTGCCTGATGGGGAATTAAAAGTTTTATATCTTTAGCGGTAAGTCCATTTTTTTCAATAATTTTTGTTGCGACATCCGCCATGCCGTTGACAGCATATTTAAATACTGTTTTACCTTCCTGATAAAGATAATGCTTTTTCTCTTTTACAGTTTCATAAGAGGCCGGCATTAAACTTCCTCCAGCCGGCATACCTAAGTACTTATATCCTGAGCCATCTAAATGAAGAATAAAATCCTCAACTCCAAGGTCGTTATCGTTTGACGGCTCTAACAGGACAGCTCCTGCACCGTCTCCGAATATAGGGCATGTATTTCGATCCCCATAGTCAATTATGGAGCTCATCTTGTCGGCCCCGATTACCATAATTTTATCATATTTTCCCGTCTCAATAAATTGAGAAGCGGTAGCTAAAGCATAAACAAATCCTGTGCATGCACCATTTAGATCAAATCCCCAGCCTTTTGTGGTATTAAGCTCTTTTTGAACCAGAGCTGCCGTGGCTGGGAAAGGCATGTCCGGAGTTATTGTGGCAACTATAATCAGATCAAGTTCATCGGCTGATATATTTCTCTGCTCAAGAACTGTCTTTGCAGCTTTGGCTGCCATGTAAGAAGTGCCTTTATCGTTATCAAGAATTCTTCGTTCCTTTATTCCTGTACGTGTTGTTATCCATTCATCACTTGTATCAACCATTTGTTCTAAATCTTTATTTGTAAGTTTCCGATCCGGAACATAATGACCGACACCCGTAATAATTGCGCGCATTAAAAGCCTCCTGTATATTTTTCTTTGAAAAATTATCTTTGATTTATTTTGAAATTTAGGTTCAATTATCATATGCTACTTGCCGATGCAATATTTTTGATAACCGTTCACAGGTTCAAAAGTTCACTGTTCAAGGTTATAAGATAGATGAGTAAAAAGTGCCTAAAGTGAGCTAAAATGCCTAAAGTTATGGTACGCCTTCGGCGAGCTATAGAGATTCAAGGCTTGATTATAACTTCAGCCGGAAATATAGTGAGCAAAGTTGTATGGTGAAAAAGTTAAAATTGGCAGCGCCGAAGGCGCATTCCTTAACTTTAGGCACTTATGTTCGCACCGAAGGTGCGCTAATTTAAAGGGTGAATAATAATGGAAGAGATTGATGCCATAAGGAGCATATTGAAAAGGATGTATGGTGAAGAGCATGCAGACATAGCTCTTAAAAAAATTCTTACACTAATAAAAAATTTTCCATTTAAACAAAAAACAAAAGCAAAGAATTATTTTTCTCAAGAGGATGTAGTCCTTATAACTTATGGTGATTCTTTAAATAAAGAGGGAGAAGTTCCTTTGAGCACACTTTGTAATTTTGCAGACAAGTACTTTAAAGGAATTTTTTCTACTATACATGTCTTGCCGTTTTCCCCATTTTCCTCGGATGATGGTTTTTCAGTTATAGACTTTTATTCTGTTAATCCTGAGCTTGGCTCTTGGGGAGATATAAAAAAGTTAGACAGCAATTTTAAACTTATGTTTGATCTTGTCTTAAATCATATTTCCTCAAAAAGTAGCTGGTTTAATAAATATTTAGATGAAGAGAAAGGATATGAAAAGTTTTGCATAGAAGTCGATCAATCAACTGACTTATCAGATGTGGTAAGGCCTCGATCTTTGCCATTACTAACTAAATTCAAAAAAAGTTCGGGAAAGACAGTTCATGTCTGGACGACATTCAGCTCTGATCAGATTGATCTCAATTATAAAAGTCCTGATGTTCTTGAAAAAATGATTGAGGTCCTGCTTTTTTATGTAGAAAATGGAGCAAAAGTCATACGTCTTGATGCTATTGCGTATCTGTGGAAAGAGATAGGTACAAATTGTATCCATTTAAGCCAGGCTCATGATGTTGTAAAACTTTTTCGCAGGGTATTAGACTTAATTGCTCCTGAAATTATAATTATTACGGAAACAAACGTACCGCATAAAGAAAATATAAGCTATTTTGGAGATGGTAAAGACGAGGCGCAGATGGTTTATAATTTTACATTACCGCCGCTGCTTTTTTATTCGTTTGCAATTGGAGATTCAAAAATTCTGTCAGATTGGGCAAGGGGGCTTAAATTAGAATCATCAAGCAACACCTTTTTTAATTTTACAGCATCGCATGACGGTATTGGCGTGCGGCCATTAGAGGGAATATTGCCGGATAAAGAAATTAGCCGGCTTGTAGAAATCGTCAGAAGAAATGGCGGATACATTTCATTTAAGAAAAATCCTGACGGAACAGAAAGTCCTTATGAAATGAATATTACTTATGTCGATGCCTTAATAAACAATGAAAAAAAATTAGGCGTTAATAGATTCCTTGCTTCACAGGCTATACAGTTTGCCCTTCCGGGAGTGCCTGCTGTGTATGTTCACAGCATCCTGGGTTCACGGAACTGGAGAGAAGGGGTTGAGCATACGAATAGGAATAGAACTATAAATAGAGAAAAACTTCAAATTGAAGAAGTATTATCTCAATTAAAAAATCCCGGAAGTTTTCGTTCCAGGATTTTTTCTTCTTATATAAATTTAATCAAAGTCAGAAAAATGCAGCAAGCTTTTCATCCAAACGCTTCATTCGAGGTGCTTGATATTGATCCTAAAATATTTGCTATCGTAAGGTATTGCAATAATCAGACTATCTATTCATTTACAAACATTTCATCCAAATATGTTTCTTTGTCTTTATCGGGAAAAGGAGTGCCGTCTGAGATAAAAGATCTTCTAACCGGTAAAATGTTTAACACGGATTCATTAATGTTAAATCCCTACCAGTATGTATGGCTTAGTTATGAGGCTCGGATTTAGAGGCAAAAGCCATTAATTTTTATTCCGGCCTGTTAATTTTATCTCTTAACTTTCCGGAACATTTAAAAGTAACGACTTTTCTTTCCTTAAGAATCAAGTCAGTTCCTGTTGCAGGATTCCGGCCCCTTCTTTTTTTCTTGTTTTTGACACAGAATTTTCCAAATCCAGAGATCAGAACATCACTACCTTTATCAAGCGTACTTTTAATAATTTCCAACAGGGATTCGATAACTTCAACTGATTTTTGCTTGGTGAAACCTAGTCTGTGAACGTTTTCAACAATATTGTTTTTAGTTAATGACATTGTACCTCCTCAAAAAACTTCATATATTAAAATCTATAGGGGATAAACTCCATGATTGTATATATAGTCGAAATAATAGTCGTAGTATCCATTATTTTCAGAACTGTCATCTTCATCATGGGATGTAATATTTTCAGTGTAAGTTTTTTCTAAATTTGCTAACCATAATTCTTTTGAAAAAGAATAAAGAACCTTTTTAAGCATTTTGGCTTCACTAATAATTTCTTTGTTGTTCTGGATGAACATGTCAATCCCATCGATTATCGCCTTGATGTTTCTTATATATTCAGTATCATCAAGCCCTTCTTCAATATATATTTGATGAAACTCGGATATTATATATTTTATCGTACCTTCAATAGCATCTATACACTTCATGACACGATTTAAAATATTTATACCTAAATTGAGTAATTTTTTACTCGACCTGCACCAATCTCTTGCGCATCAAGGACTTGCGAAAAGTCTCGACATATCCATTGGTATGCCTACGATTTTCGCAAACCTTGCTGCATCAAGATTTTGGCACATTTCTTCGCAAAAAATCACTCAACTTAGGTTATAGATTTGTTTTGCTCAAAAATTTATAAAACGCAAAAAACCCTGTAATTATTTAAAATATACGGATATTAACTGCATGTCAAGATTCTTTAGGGGTGAACTCAACACTTGCAGGTTTTAGGTTTTAAAGTTATGTTAATTTTTTCAATGGAGCCGGCGAGCGGAATTGAACCGCTGACCTGCTGATTACGAATCAGCTGCTCTACCATCTGAGCTACGCCGGCATATTTATAGACTTTCAGATAATTAATTTCACTGCGTTATCAGTTCTTGACGTATAACTAATACGCCTTTCTTCTATCCTTGTGAAATTAATTATCTGAAAGTCTATAGACCTGATTAATAATGGATTACTTTTTTTATGAGCCAAAATCAAGAAAATATTGCATTTAAATCCTTGATTAATCAAATTCTCCACAGGGATTGTGGAATAGATTGTATTGGATTGTCCGGATCTGATATGGCATTTTTTGTATCAAGGTTGTATTCGGAACATAGAACGCCTTTTATTGTTATAGTGCCTTCGCAAAAACACGGCGAAATGTTTATAAATGACCTGTCTTTTTTTATAAATGAATCCGAGCTGCATGTAATACACTTTCTTTCTTACAATATATTACCTTTCAAGAAACTATCTTACCACAATGAAACAGCAGCAAAAAGGCTCAGCGCACTTTACCGGATTATTAATGATGAGGTGCCGTTAATTGTTGTTACTACTGTTAGTGCTCTTTTACAAAAGCTTATTCCCAAACAGGAAATTTGCAACTATGCCGAGCTTATTATGGCAGGCGAGGACATAGAACGTGATTGTTTGATCGAAAAATTGATTTCCGGCGGGTATGTCAGGTCAGCGATTGTGGAGGAACCTGGTGATTTTTGTATAAGGGGCGGCATTATTGATATATTTTCTCCGCTCTATCCTGACCCGCTCAGAATAGAGCTGTTTGGAGATACAGTAGATTCATTGAGGTTTTTTTCAGCAGCAACCCAGAGAACTATAAAAAATATCAATGAAGCAGTCATTCTCCCTGCCAGAGAAGTGATTTTGAAAAAAGAGTCTATAGTTCAAATAATCAGCAGGATCAGACAGCAGGCATCAGATCTTGATATGCCCGTAACCAAGATTAGAAATATTGTTGATATTATCAGAAAAGAGGGTTTTTTCTCGGGGATTGAGGGCTTAATTCCGCTGATTTATCCAAAACTTGATACTTTTTTTGATTATGTTCCCGATAATGCGAATTTTGTTCTGATAGAGCCAAAAAATCTTGAAAACATTGCTATTGAATCACAAGAGCAAGCAAAAATAAACTACCAGGATGCCTGCATGGAAAAAAGGCTGTGCGTTGAGCCGGATTCTCTTTACCTGAGATGGTTAGAGGTTAAAGAGATGCTTTTACATAAGAAGCCGTTGGCATTAAAGATGCTTCCTGTATTAAGCGAGAGCTGGGACAGGGGGATGGCTTTTCCGCAGTATAATTTTTCAGTGATAAACAACACCTCTATCAACGATCAGCTCAAGTGCCGTCGCGGGGATGAGAAACAGTATTTGCCTCTATCTGACTGGATTAATGATAAGAAGCGTTTCGGCCATACCACAGTTATTGTTTGCAGCAACAGGGCACGTGCCGGCAAACTGCAATCCATCCTTTCGCCATATGGTATTCAAGCTAAGTTTGTTGATAGTTTCCACCATGTTAAACTCGGCACGAATTGTGTTTATATATGCTATGGCGCTCTTTCTTCCGGTTTTGTCTGGCCTGACCTGCCTCTGTCCATTATCACGGAAGATGAAATATTTGGAAAGCAGCATAGAAAAGTAAAGCCAAAACGGTTGATACAAACCGAACAGCTTTTATTCGAAGATCTTAAAAAAGGAGACTTTGTTGTTCACACGGAACACGGCATAGGCAGATACGATGGTTTGGTAAAATTGAAGATAGACGGAGCAACAAATGATTTTCTTCTTATTTATTACAGGGATGATGATAAACTCTATCTTCCTGTAGAACGTATGAACATGGCGCAGAAATACGTTGGGGTTGATGGAATGCAGCCGGTTCTTGACAAAATGGGCGGGAAATCATGGGATCGAGTTAAAAAGAGGGTTAAGAAATCGGTAGAGAAAATTGCAGGGGAACTTCTTGAACTCTATGCGGCGCGTAAATTTAATAAAGGCTATGCTTATAAACATATAGACAGCTATTCCAAAGATTTTGAGTCGGATTTTTCATATGAGGAGACAGTTGACCAGCATAGGGCGATAGAGGACGTGCTGCATGATATGAAGCTCCCAAGCCCAATGGACAGGCTGGTGTGTGGCGATGTGGGTTACGGCAAGACAGAGGTTGCGCTTCGCGCATCGTTTATGGCTGTGAATAATGGGAAACAGGTCGCTATACTGGTTCCAACTACAGTTCTTGCAGAGCAACATTTTTTGACCTTTTCTGAACGAGTTAAAAATTATCCCTTTAATGTGGAATGCCTGAACAGGTTTAGAACTATAAAGGAGCAACGCGACATTATTAAGAATCTGAAGACAGGCAAAACAGATATTGTTATCGGAACTCACAGGCTCTTGCAAAAAGATGTGGATTTTAAAGATCTGGGCCTTTTTGTGATTGATGAAGAACAGCGCTTTGGTGTTAAGCAAAAGGAAAGGTTGAAAAAAATAAGGACAACAGTTGATGTTTTAGCATTAACAGCAACTCCCATACCGAGAACCCTTCAAATGTCCCTGTTTGGGATACGTGATATAAGTATTATTTCAACCCCGCCCGAACATCGCCATTCCATTATAACCTATATTTCGGAGTTTGATGATGTGATTATTGCGGAAGCTATAAGAAAGGAGTTGAAAAGGGGTGGTCAGATATTCTTTGTTCATAATAATATTCATAATATATGGTTAATTGCAGAGCATTTAAAAAAGCTGGTACCTGATGTCAGGCTGGGTGTTGCACATGGCCGTTTAAGCGAAGATGAGCTTGAAAGAGAAATGTTTAAGTTTATGAAGAAAGAAATAGATATGCTGGTGTGTACAACTATAATTGAGTCGGGCATTGATATTCCTTCCGCCAACTCAATACTCATCAACAGGGCCGACAGGTTTGGACTGGCCCAGATTTACCAGCTTCGCGGCCGTGTCGGAAGAGCTGATGAACAGGCATATGCATATCTGTTTATTCCAGAAGAAAGCGCATTGACTAAAGATGCCAGGAAACGTCTTAAAGTGTTGATGGAACATAGCGAACTCGGGGCAGGCTTTCAAATAGCCATGAGTGATTTGAAAATCAGGGGAGGGGGTGCAATACTTGGCGCTTCACAGACAGGTCATATCGCCGCAGTCGGATATGACATGTTTCTCAAGTTGATGGAAAACTCTATGTCTGAGCTGAAAGGAGAGACGGTTGTAGAAAGCCTGGAACCGGAGATTAACATGACTCTCTCTGCGTTTATCCCTGAAAATTTTATTCCTGATATTGATCAGAGACTTTCGGTTTATAGAAAACTGGCAAAGCTAACGGATTTAAAAGAATTATCCGATTTTAAGGCGGAATTGATCGATCGGTTTGGGGCCTTGCCAAATGAGGCCGCCAATCTTCTTTTAAAAATTATGCTTAAAGTTTTATCCATAAAAGCTGGAGTAAAAAGGCTTGACCTGGCAGGACAGCATCTTTTACTTTATTTTTCACCAGCTCACCAAAAAAATTCTTTTGGAATAGTTGACATGATAGTTTCAAAGCAAGATCGTTTTAAGATTACACCGGACCATGTTTTTAGGGCCAGGCTTTCAAACGGCGATATAAAAAGCCTTTTAGTTCAGGCCAGAAACATCTTGAAAGAAATAGCGCAACATGTTAACGGCTGAGTATCGGTTCACGGTTTTAAGTTTTGATCAACTGACAACCGTGAACTGTAAACTGACAACCTTAAACTCTTATTAATTATATATCTTGGTGTCTTTGTGGCTGAACTATTACGAAAAATATTCTGTAAAATTGTTTTTTGGATACAACTCTTTTCACTTTTTTGTGCCCTTTGTTTCTTCATGACTGCTGATGTGCAGAGCGCAGAAGTTGTTGACCGAATTGTTGCCGTTGTTAACGATGATATAATTTTACTTTCCGACCTTGACGGGTCGTTTAACCCATATGCTGAAAGAATAATGGCGTCTGGTTATTCGCTTGAAGAGGAGCGCCGGATGCTATTCAACATTCGGGAGGAAATTCTTAATCAACTGATTGATCAAAAACTTACTGACCAGCAGATAAAGCAATCTAAAATCACGGTCAGTGATGATGAAATAGATAAAGCAATAGAGCGTTTAAAAGAAGCAAATTTTTTTACTGATGAAGATCTCAGGGAGATGCTGGGTGTGGAAGGTTTAACCATGGAGGAGTATCGGGAGCGTATAAAGGATCAGATACTCAGGGCTAAACTGGTTAACTTTGAGATAAAATCCAAAATCGTAATTACAAAAGAGGATATAGAGTCTTACTACAAAAGCCACAGTGACAAGTATAGCAAAATAAAGGAATATCGCCTCAGTAACATAATTATGAAAGTGCCTTCTTTTGCTTCTGAAGAAGAGAAGCTTGGGGTATTAGAAAAAATGGAGATGGCTTTAACAGAATTGCAGGCAGGAAAACCCTTCGATATAACAGCCGAAGCTTACTCTGAATCATTATACGTTAGCGATGATGGCGGATTAGGTTTATTTAAACTTAAAGAACTTTCTCCCAAAATACAAGAAGCAATAAAAGATATGAAGGCAGGTGAGTTTACGCCGGTGCTTGATACTGATCAAGGGTATCAGATATTCTATATTCAGGAGATTGTTGATGCTCCTGGGAAGTCGCTTGAAGAGACATCCCTTGAGATCGAAGATATACTTTATAAAGAAATAGTTGATAAGAAATTCAGTTCATGGATAGATGAACTTCGAAAGAGGTCTTATATAAAAACTATAAAATAGACTTTCAGATAAATAATTATCTGAAAGTCTATAGGATCAGGGATTAGTGAAAGTATAGCGAAAAAATTATGCTAAGTGAGCGCAATAAAATACTTGTTGAAAGCATCAAAAGATTGTTGAGAAGAGATGCTACAACTCATCTCCGCAAGATTGTAGACAAGACACATGCTGCTGACATGTCTGTTGTATTCCGTTCTTTGCCGCTTTCCAGCCAGCAGAAACTCTTTGATATGATAGAGGACACACAGCAAAAGGGTGTCCTTTTCAGCGAACTTGATGAAGATATATTTTCTGACTTCATAGAAGGCATGGATTTGGACGAACTTGTCGAGATCCTGGAACAAATGCCAACAGATGATGTTGCCGACATAATAGGACGACTGCCAAAGGAAAAGTCTGATACCATCCTCGAGAAGATGAAAAAAGAGGGGTCTGAAGAGGTTGAAGACTTACTGCGATATGGTGATGATACAGCAGGCGGTATTATGGTTCCGGATTTTATTGCCTTAAAGGAGGACACAACCGCAAAAGAGGCAATCAAGTCGCTGCAGAAAGAGCATCTGGATGTTGAGATGCCTTTTTATCTTTATGTTGTTGATGATCATGGCAGGCTTGTTGGCGTGAGTTCATTAAGGCAGTTAGTCGTAGTCCATCCTGAAACTCCCCTTAAACAATTTATGACAACTGATGTTTTTTCAGTTGAGACAGGAATGGATCAGGAGGAAGTGGCCAAAATAGTTGCCCGTTATGATATCCTGGCTGTTCCTGTTGTGGATGACACAAACAGGCTGGTTGGTATAGTTACTGTCGATGATATTATTGATATTATCAGAGAGGAGGCCACAAAGGATATATTGAAAATGGCTGGTGCAGGTGAGGAATTTATCGAAACCCAGTCTGTTTTTAAAAGCACGAAGACTCGTTTGCCCTGGTTATTTGCAAGCTGTGTTGGTGGTATAATCGCATTTTTTATTATTAGTCGTTTTGAAGGCAGTTTGAGCAAACTCGCTTATCTTGCGGCTTTTATACCGGTAATAATGAATATGGGTGGAAATATCGGCACCCAGTCTTCCTCTATTGTTGTACGTGGTCTGGCAACAGGGCAGCTCAATGTAAGAGATATCTGGGCCGTTGTTTTTAAAGAACTATCTGTTGGTTTTATCCTGGGTATAGTATATGGTTTTATTATTGGCATGGTGGCTCAATTTCGTTATGACTCCTGGGGACTTGCCCTGTCCGTTGGACTTTCCGTTATCTGTTCCATGTCAGTTGCTGCCTTGCTAGGCTCCATTGTCCCTATGGCTTTTGCGAGAATAAATATAGATCCTGCCGTAGCTTCCAGTCCTTTTGTAACAACATCTGTCGATATTATCAGTGTATTTTTCTATTTTGAGATAGCCACAACCCTTCTTGGTATTTAATAAATGTCAAGTTTTTCTACGCCTGCCATTGTTCTCCGTCGTATTGATTTTGGTGACTATGATTTAATAATTAATTTTTTTACGTTAAATAAAGTAAAAATTTCAGTAATTGCAAAGTCGGCAAAAAAGAGTGTTAAAAGATTTTCAGGAATCCTCGAACCATTTTCTGTTTTGGAAGTAGTTTGCAGTTCCGGTCGCAGCAAAGGATTGCCTGTTCTACAGGAGGCAGCATTAAAACAGCCGTTTTCAAAAATCAGAACAGATATAAATAAAATCGCATATGCCAGCTACTGGGCTGAACTGATTAATGTGTGGATGGAAGATGGTAAAAAACAGGTTCAAATATATCAACTTTTTCAGCACCTTCTTGGAGAATTAGATCTTGGTTATATATCCCGGGATGCCCTGAGTATAATTTTTCAGATTAGATTTATGAAACTATCTGGTTTTTGTCCTGATTTGACTCGATGCGGCAACTGCCGAATTGAGTTAGAAGAGATCAGGAAAGGTAAGATTGCTTTTGATATTGTTAAAGGCTGTCTTATTTGTGACAGATGTTCTTCTGCCAAGTCAGGTAAAATATATCTTTCTAAGGGAACGATAAAACAGTTACTATGGGTTGAAAGCGGTGATTTAAAAAAGGCGGAAAGGATTAGATTTACAAAAACAGCTTTAAGTGAGGGATTGAAATTTATAGAGGCGTTTGTGCCTTATCATCTGGGGATGGAGCCCCGGAGCTTGAAATTCCTGAGGCAGATAAGAAGCAACTAACAGTTTACGGTTAACAGTTTACAGTTCACGGTTGAAATGCTTGAGTCGTTGCATAGTTCATTGAAAAAACTGTGAACCGTTAACCGTGAACTGTAAACGGTTACTTATTATGTATAATGATCTGAGAAATATACTTGAAACAGAGCATATTGAGGCATCTGCGCCATGCAGGATTGACATGGGAGGAACCCTGGATATCAGTTCTTTTCATTATCCGCTCAGGCATTTTTCCCCTTGCACATTTAACATAGCATTGGACATGAGGACAAGGGTTTGTCTTTCCGCGTATAATAAAGGTATGGTAAAGGTATCTTCGAAAGGCTTTAAGAGTTTTGAATATCCACTAGATACAGTTCCTTTTGATCATCCTCTCGGGCTTATGTTTGCAATTGCAGCCTATTTCGGGGTCCAAGGCGTTCATATTCAGGTTGAATCTTCATCCCCACCGAGAAGCGCTCTCGGGGGATCTTCTTCAGCGGCGGTCGCTCTTGTTGCTGCGTTTTCTAGGGTTTTTGAAAAAACTGGTGCAGGCAGCCTTTTGTCAAGAAAGCATACAGCCATGCTTGCACATGCTATTGAGGGAAGTGTCGCAGGTGTGCCTTGCGGTCTTCAGGATCAACTTGCTGCCGCTCATGGAGGAGTTAACGTATGGTATTGGCTTGATGGAATTAAAGGGCCTTGTTTTAAAAAGAAAACTGTTTATCAGAAAAAATTCTTTAAAAATTTTGAGAAACATCTTTTATTAGCCTATTGCGGGATTCCGCATGTATCAAAGGATATTAACGGAAAGTGGGTAAGGCAGTTTCTTTCAGGAAGATACCGGAAATTCTGGGCTGAGATAATTGCTTATACACACAGATTTGTTGATGCTTTAATTAGACGCGATTTTAAATATGCAGTTGAATCAATAAACGGAGAAATGGCTTTAAGGAAAAAGATGACACCTGAAGTTCTTGATTCAATGGGTGAAAAGCTTGTCGATTCGGCAGTTGAGAATAATTGCGGTGCAAGATTCACGGGTGCAGGAGGAGGCGGCTGCATATGGGCAATCGGTGAAATCGAAGATATTGCAGGATTAGAGAAAGATTGGGAATCTATTCTTTCAGAAAGAAAAAAATCCTGCATGCTTGATGTGAAGATAGATTCGAAAGGGTTGCTGGTAACTTAGAGATGGGCATCCGTCGGACAATCTGAGTAATTGTAATTTTCTTCAGTTTTTAGTGCCTTTTAAATTTGAGTGTAACAAAAGTTAAGCAACCATTTTTTTCCTGTACATTCATCAAATTATATTCATCAGGAAAAAATGTATTGTTCTTAGCCTGTGTTGTGAAAAATTCCCAGTATTCATCCCAGTTCTTACTTTTTGCCACCATCCATTACACAAACCAATGGCTTATCGCTTGTTAAGATTCAAATTCTGTGAGAGCGTTAATCATAAAAACACCTTTTAATGCCCATTGTTATTAAATCGACCCAAAAGTCTGTTTACAGTAAAACGATGTGCCAGAAACGAATCTCGACAAATTGCAGCTTAC
>JAUWFS010000056.1:0-16211 GCA_030606805.1 Deltaproteobacteria bacterium | reverse complement strand
GTATGATGAATTTAATTTTGATGATATCGGAATAAAGTTACCACATAATAAATTAGATACTATACAATCAGTTGTATGTAATAAGACTGATGAAGAAATTACAAAATATGTAGAAAATGGCAAAAAAATATATAAAGAATTTTTTGATTTTAACGGTTGTGCTAATAAAATTGTGGATAAATTAAATAAATGATAACAATAGAAATGAAGGGTAGGTTGGGCAATCAAATGTTTGAATACGCAACCTGTAGAAGTATAGCTGAAAAGTTTGGTTATAATTATTATATACAGTTACATCCTTTTTGGGCTAATAATATAGAAAAATTTAATATTCCATTGGGCAAGATTGATGGGATTATCAAATATAAATTAAATGGTATTTATTGTGCTAAATATATACATGAAAATAATAAGTTACCAGTAGAATATTTAAATATACAAGATAATACTGAATTAGATGGTTATTTTCAAAAGTCAGAATTTTTTGATTTCAATTATGAAAATATTAAAAAATGGTTTAATGTAGATAATTTGATAGACGATAAAGTATATTCAACATTAATGGGTAGCTATAATAATTATTGTTTTATTCATAATAGAGGTACTGATTTTATAGGGGGTAATGAATTACCAATATCTTATTATTATAAATCTATGGAAAAAATGAAAGAAAGTTTTTATAATATTAAGTTTGTAATACTTACAGATGATATAGATTACAGTAAAAAATTGTTTCCAAATATAACAGTATTGTCAAACCCAGATGATTTAATCGATTTTAAATTGTTACAGCAATCCAAATATTTAATTTCTAGTAATTCTACTTTTTCCTGGTGGGCAGCCTATTTAAATAATAACGCTAAAAAAATAATTTATCCATTTGGTGGATTAGTGTATGGTAAAGATGAACATACTTTTACTAAATGTAAAAAATTTAATTATGTTTAAGAGGAATATCAATGATATATCATAATAAACGCATATTAATCACAGGCGGTGCCGGCTTTTTGGGCTCTCATCTTTGTAAACGACTGGTCGGCGAAGGATATGAAGTTCTATGCGTTGACAATTGTTTTACAGGTACCAGAAAAAATATAGCGGACCTTCTAACTAATCCGAATTTTGAATTTATGCGTCATGACATTACTTTTCCGCTTTATATAGAGGCGGATGAAATATACAACCTTGCCTGTCCCGCATCTCCGATTCATTATCAGTTTGATCCGGTTCAGACAACAAAGACGAGCGTACACGGCGCCATCAACATGCTGGGACTGGCTAAACGGGTAAAGGCTAAAATCCTGCAGGCATCGACAAGCGAAGTTTACGGCGACCCTGAAATTCATCCTCAGCCTGAAAGTTACTGGGGAAAAGTAAATCCTGTCGGAACAAGGTCTTGCTATGATGAGGGGAAAAGGTGCGCTGAAACACTTTTTTTTGACTACTACCGCCAGCATGGCCTTAAAATCAAAGTTGCGAGGATATTTAATACATATGGCCCGCTAATGCATCCAAATGATGGCCGGGTAGTCAGCAATTTTATTGTGCAGGCGCTTTCAAATAAGGACATAACTGTCTTTGGTGACGGCTCACAGACCAGATCTTTTTGCTATGTTGACGATTTAATAGAAGGTCTGATCAAAATGATGAACAGTCCTGATGATTTCACTGGTCCGGTCAACCTTGGAAACTCGAATGAATTCTCTGTCCTTGAATTAGCAAAAAAAATCATAGAAATAACCGGCTCTAAATCAAAGATTGTTTTCAGGCCGCTGCCCCAGGATGACCCATGCCGGCGTCAGCCGGATATTAGTCTGGCTAAAGAAAAACTCGACTGGGAGCCTATTATCAAACTGGATGAGGGGCTGAAAAAGACTGTTGAATATTTTGATAAAATATTGACAAATGAACAATAATAATACCAAACAGCCGGCATTTATAAATATTGTGTATAAGCTGGGTCTGAAGAATACAGAGACAGGGGTTGGGTATTTTTCATGCAGCCCGATGAAAAAAATCAGTTTTGAAGAATCAATTGAGTATTTGAGAGATCATCCCTATGATACATACATGCATAAGCATCTTTTAGACATAATCGCAAAGTTTGATGATACAAAGATGCAGCAACTCATTAAGGAAGCAAAGCACGATGATTATACTTTGTTGGCATTATTATATGAAGCTTCTCTATCATATGATAACTTCAACTTATTTAAAAAATATTTTAAATCAGAAGAAACAAAGAAGCTTTCAGCTTACACTCCGCTTAACCTTATCAAATCCGGCCTTTTAGACGATCATGATCTTCATTCAAAATGGATTGCTGTTTTCAAAAACAACATCTTCGATCATAAGCCGCTGCCAGCGCCTGATGATATCAAAATTCCGCTATTGTTCGGCAAAGAAAAACTTTCGGAGATACAAAACAATTATGTCCATATCCGCGGAATCTATGATAAAATAGCAGGGAATTGCTCAAAAAAAAATAAATACATTACTCCGCTTAAGACAACCTCCCAGCATGCTCTGAACAAACTTACAGAATATGATATTCTCACGGATACGGAAATGAGGCATGAATCATCTCTGAGCCCTTTTGCGCTCCTCAGAAAATGGCATATCGGCTATTCCGTCAGGAACAGCCGCCACAACTATATTTTTATAGGCGATCAAACCAGTTACGGCAAGGGTCTTTCTCTTGATGCGGCACGGGCATCATACAGCATGGAAATAGTTGAACGCAGATCATCATTTGCCGGCTTTACCTCGGAAGGTACATTTGATTTCATAAAGGAATATCCATTAACACATGCAAAATACGAGGATCTGATCAAAGATGGAAAAAACGCATTAAATCCAAACAATCTTGTTTTAGAAACTCCATACAATAACGAAGCACTATTCTGGCTTGAAGGTGAACAGCAGTGTGGTCAAAGTATGCAACCCATCCTGCTTCCAGCCCAGTGTGTGTTTCTCTTCTGCAATTTGGATGAAATTGATCTGTTCAGCGGACTTGGTTCAACCGGTCTTGCGTCCGGGAACTCAATAGAAGAAGCAAAAATAAATGCCCTATTAGAAATCATTGAACGCGAAAGTGAAGGATTATCTCTTTATAACCCCTCTCGATGCTTCAGGCTTGAGGCTGAAGACCCTCAGATCGCAGACTTATTGGAAGAGTATAAAACCAAAAGCATAGTGGTTCAATTCCAGGATATAAGCCAGCCATTCGGTGTCCCATGCTATAAATGTTTTGTTGTCAGCCAAAACGAAGAAATCGTTAAAGGAACCGCTGCTCACCTTGATGGCAAAAAAGCTCTTATTTCCGCGTTAACTGAAACTCCCTATCCCTACCCGAATGGATCTGCTTCAAATCCCGGCCCTGATGAGCTGCCGACGCTTTGCTTTGAAAATCTGCCCGATTACTCAACCAGTAATCCTGTTAAGGATCTGGCGATTCTTGAAACTCTGCTTATAGCTAATAACTACAAACCGCTATATGTAAACTTGACCAGAAAAGACCTTGATATACCTGTAGTAAAAGCTTTAATACCCGGAATGGAGATGATAACAGATTTTGATCGCTTTTCCAGGGTTAACCCAAGGCTTTTTGCTAACTATCTGCAACTTTTTCAATAACTCAAAGCTCTAACACTTCAGGTATCACACCCGAAGCTCATGCAGGGAGAAAAACAATGCTTACCATGATTGCCAGGTTACTTAAGGTACTTAACTCAGAAACAGAGCCGGGGCAAATCAGCCTTGCATTATGTTTTGCCATGATAGCCGGCCTCAGTCCTCTTTTCAGTCTTCATAATTTATTTATTCTGCTTATAGTACTGATAATCAGAATTAATATTTCGTCATTTATTCTGGGATTGATATTCTTTTCAGGAATCGCCTATCTTTTGGATCCGCTTTTCCACTTGATCGGTTTTGCAGTTTTAACTGCAAAACCTTTAGAAACCATAGGTACATCTCTTTACAATATAACTTTTTTCAGACTTGAAAAACTTAACAATTCTGTTGTTATGGGAAGCCTTCTCTTCTCTTTCATATTGTTTATCCCTGCATTTATATTTTCAAAGCTGGCAATAATAAAGTATCGGAGCAATCTACTTGGATGGGTACAAAGAAGCCGGATAATACAGGCAGTTAAGGCAAGTAAGCTCTATACGGCTTATCAGGCTGTATCAGAATAGAGAGGTGTTTCATGAAAACATGGATACGCTGGCAGGGTCTTTTTGCCTTTTTAGGCATCACGGTTGTTATTTCCATTTTATGGTTTCTTTTAGTAGATGGTTTTATAGAAAGACTGATTGAGGAATACGGCACAAAAGCTCTCGGCGCAAAAGTAGAAATAGATGAGACAGATTTATCTATTTTACCATCAGGCCTGGAGATTATCGGGCTTCAACTAACAAATCCCGATAAACCAATGGAAAATGCCGTGGAAATTTCCAGAATGAATTTATCGCTTGATGCCATGAACTTGCTTCGCAGAAAAATTATTATAGATGAAATGGCTGTAGAAGGAATTCAATTTAATACACCACGCAAGGTATCGGGAGCTGTTGTGTCCGAATCGGATATCTCACCGGCAATTTCTTTAAAATCTTCTAAAAAAATGAAGTTTTTTGAAATCGTAATGCCCGATATTGAGAAACTCGACGTTGAAGAAATTTTAAAGAATGAGGAACTGGAAAGCATAAAGATGCTCGAATCAATACAGCATGATATCGAGGCAGAAAAGAAAAGATGGGAAAAACAGCTTGATGAGCTTCTTGATGAGAAGAAGTATGCCGAATACAAAAAACAAATTGAAAATATAACATCGAAGAAAAAAATAACTTTTGAAGGGCTCCTTAGTTCAGCGGGAGATATAGCCGACATTCAACAAGAAGTACAAAAAGACCTTGATAGTATAAAACAGGCACGTCACGAATTTGAAAAATCGTTTTCATCTTTTAAAAATCGTATAGACCTGGCATCAAAAGCGCCCATGAGAGATGTGGAACGTCTGAAACAAAAATATACTTTATCACCGCAAAATCTTTCAAATTTTACTCAATTGCTCTTTGGGAAAAACGTATCAGAATGGATGGAAAAAGCATTATACTGTTATAATAAAATTCAGCCCTGCTTAGAAAAAAAGACTGCACAAAAAGAAAAAAGGAAAGAAGTAGTCAAACCGATCAGGGGCAGAGGAGTAAATATCCGCTTTAAGGAATATGAGCCGCTGCCTGATTTTCTCATACGACAGACAAAAGCTGAACTGCAACTCAAATCAGGCGATATAATAAAAGGCTTGATTAACAATATAACTCCTGATCAGCATATTATGGGGGCTCCTCTTACATTTGAGTTTTCAGGTAATAATATGAAGGGCATAAAATCCGTTAAAATTAATGGCATATTTGACCACATCAAAGCTGCACAGTCCAAAGACAACATTTATTCTCTTATAAAAGGATATGATGTTGATAATTTAACGCTGTCTGATGAATCAAAATTACCTTTAAAAATAAATAAGGCGTCTGCTGATCTCAAAATGATGGCAATCCTGAAAGGTGATAATATTTCTGCAAACATAATCGCAAATTTGCAATCAGTAAAACTATCTTCAAATAACAAAGATCAAGCCGGCATTATTGCAAATACCATTGTATCTGCATTATCAGATGTATCAAAATTTTCCGCCAGGGCAGATATAAACGGAACGTTTGATGATTACAAAATTAATATCACATCAGACCTCGATAGCATTCTTAAAAATACTCTTGAAAAGGTAATACACAAAGAAACGGAAAAACTTGAAAATAAGCTGAAAAATACAATCATGGCCAAGGTTGACGATCATTTGAATCAGACAAATAACAGTCTGAGGGATTTTGGAATAATTAAAGATGAGCTCAACAAGCGTTTAAATTTGGGAGATATGCTGTTAGGGGATTTTAAGCTCCGCTTTTAACCATTGCTCTTACGAGTAATAAATCTTCTTTGGTTGTAATTTTAACGTTGCACCTGCTGCCCGTGACAACCCTTACCTTTATTCCAAGTTGTTCTACTAACATGGCATCGTCTGTACCATTAATCCCGGTACGTATGGCATTTTCATGGGCTCTTCTTATCAAGTTATATTTAAAAGCCTGAGGTGTCTGTGCAAGCCATATTGTATTTCTTTCAATTGTATTCTCAATAAATCCTGAGCTGTTAACTTTTTTTAGAGTATCATATGCAGGTATGCCGAATATGCAGGCGTCATAATCAGTTGCACATGTTATACATTCTGTTAACTGTTCAGAGCGAATAAACGGACGTACGCCGTCATGGATAACTACAATGCTATCATCTATAATATTATCAATTGCCAGAAGACCGTTATAAACTGAATCCTGACGTCTATCGCCGCCAGGTACAAGGCTTACCTTTTTTTGAAAATTTTGTTGATTGAGTATATTCTCATTACAAAACACAAAATCTTCTTCAGGAACAACAAGAAAGATTTCGTCTATAATATTACATTTATCAAATACCTCAATTGTGTGGCTTATAAGCGGGCGGTTATCAAGCAATAAATACTGCTTGCGCACGTTATCGTCCATCCTTATACCCTTGCCTGCGGCAACTATTATTGCTGATACCGTCATAAAAGTGCCTAAAGTATATTAAAGTGCCTAAAATGCCTAAAGTTAAGGAATGCGCCTCCGGCGCTGCTAATTTTAACCTTTACCAGACAAGCTATCTCATATGAAGTAACTAAAGTGGCTAAAATTCTATAATTCTGTTAATTTTTATATGAATTAATGGAGCGAAGCGACACCTTAACTTTAGGCACTTTAGCTCACTTTAGGCATTTTAGGCACTTTAACTATTTCAAATAACCAAGCTCTTTTGGAAGAGGTACGCCTTTTCCCATTGTATCCTCACCATAATTGACACTGGTAAGAATTTTAATGTCTCTTAACGCACGAACATCTCCTTCAAATTTAACCTCAGTTATATTTTCCTTCTGGATCTTTCCTCCTGCCCACTGTATATCAAGAACGCTGCTCGCATCAAACCTGTCTTCTCCAACACAAAGTTCCACCTGACCGCCATAATATCGAACAATTTTGGCAACCAGAAGACTGGGCCTGCTGTGGAAACCCAGTTTAACTGGAACACCTACGGAAATTGAAGAACGCTCAATATTTTCATTCAATATCTCACCGGCCAGGTTTTTACCGGTTGTCAGGAAGTGACAGACATAATAAAGTCCGTAATTAATTGTCCGATCAAGAAGAACTTCAGAATCAACAAGTGATAATAGCTGTTCCTGAACCTTTTTGTAGATGTTCTTATAGCTTGCCTCATAGAGGTGACGCTCATAAAAATGCAGAAGCCTTCCTGTCATTTGAAGAAGATGAAATACAACTGAAAAACAACCGCGGAGATCCTTGAGTTTCCTGTTGCCGAACCTGTATCCACCATGTATTACATAAGTATCAAAAGCAGACTGAAGGTTGTGTACGAGCATCTCAAATTGTCTTATCTCAACCTCATTGATCTTGTCGGGAACAATCTCCAAAATCTTTTTCAAATCATAAGGTTCATAAAAACCAAGATTATCAAAATTTCTTGCAATACATAGAAACTCACTGGCAATTTTAACTATATGCTTCTTCTGCAGGTCTTTGTCTTCATCATCAATATCATAATCAAGCAAATCATTTGTTGTAACACCCGGGAATTCAAAAGTATCAAAATTATCATCAGGTACAGGTATGTTCAGTCGACGGGCTTCATCAAGAATAACCGGAGCAAGTTTTAATAGAGACTTTATCAAAAAATTAAATGTTGCCCTGCCTTCTTTCTCAAAGTCTTCAGTATTCACAAGATCATAAAAAACAAGGCGGTTTAAAATGTGTTTCTGTGAATAGCTGCCAATGCCCAAATGCCTGACAACAGCAGACAGCTCTCTATAATAATACCAGTTCTTATTGTTTTTTGCCCCGTGATAATCAAGAAAATCTTCCAGGATCTGAGATGATTCTATTAGTCTCGAAAAAAGCTTTTTTGTAAAAAAAATACTGTTTTGCTCAAGATTTGAGATGTAAACACAACATCTAAGATAATCATAAGAAAATATCTTAACCTTTTGATCAAAAGAAAATTTCTTTAATACTCCTTGCAATTAACTTATCTCTCCTAATCCCTAACCCGGATAAACCGGAAATCCAAAGCACGAAGCACGAAACTCGAAACAAATCCAAATACTAAATGCTCAAATATTCAAAACTGTAGAAGATGTCTTGAGAGCGATTAAATCTGCCTTCGGCGGATACTGTCGTTTTTGATTTTTTGTCATTCGATATTGTTTCGGATTTCGATATTCGTATTTCGAATTTATTTTCTGCCAGAAAAAACACAAATTTCAGAATTAAGAGACTAATCACCTAACCCCTGATCCCTGATCCCTGACCACTGTATTCTACATCATATCTTTCTGGGTTTCAAAAACAATCTTATCAAGTTTATTTTTTAAGTTTTCCGGCAGTCCTTCAATATCTACATTCAAAAATCCGCGAACAATTGTCGATACTGCTTCATCCTCATCAAGGCCCCTTGCCATGAGATATTCAATTTCATGCTGATCAATTTTGCCTACCGCAGCTTCATGAGACATTTCAACATTTGGAACATAACCCTGAAGCTCAGGTATTGCATGCATAAGCCCATCATTTATTATCAGGCCTTTACATTCAAGGTGTGCTTTTATGCCGGCGACTTTTCCAATCAGGTTTCCCCTGGCAATAATTGTCCCACCGGTCGTAATTGCACGCGATATTATCTCTGCACGTGAATCAGGTGCGTTTAATACAATTTTTGATCCCACATCCAGAAAACTGCCCTTACTGGCAACCAAAATGCTGTTGAAACGGGCAATGGCTCCTTTGCCATTAAGATATGTCGTAGGGTACATCTGAAGGGAACCGACTGGTTTTAAAGATATATAGTTAGAAACAATAAGCCCGCCTTCATCAACATTTATAACTGTTCTGGGTCGGACGTTTATCTCTTCACCCCAGTCATGAATCATGGTAAATATAAGTTTTGCACCTTTTTTTACATAAAATTCAGATACACCGACATGCAAACCTGATATTAGATGCGGAGCTGTTGCACACCCTGTAATAACATGAAGCTCCGAACCTTCTTCTGCTATTACGACATTATGAACATTTTGCGAAAACTTATCTTTAGCTATATAAAGGCATGATTGTATTGGTTGCTCTGTCTTAACTCCCGGAAGTGATCGAATATAGTAACCCTCGTGAGGATTCTCCTTAGCCTGGGCTGTAAACTTGTCGGTATCAGGAGAAATGTTTTTCCACATATAATCGGCAAGCCATTCATGTTTTTCTCTGGCCCTGGATATACCCATTACCTCAACGCCGTCCAATTTGGTTTTGCAGTGTATAATAGACTTGTCTTTCTGTATAAATGTGCCTGCACGACCTGTTTCTTTAGTATCAACGCCGACGTCTAAAAGCTTATCTGCGTCGGAAGAATCGATCCTGTCCAACTCATTAATATATTCGTGTTCTTGTGTTTCATTCTGATAGTTATCAAGATTAACTTCCAACTCATTATCTATATCGTGCATCTTACACACTCCTCATAGCCGTATTCTCTAATCCAGTTTAAAATTTCCCTTGCATTTCTTGAACAGCAAAGAACACCGTTATAAAGCACCTGCCCCTTGTCAGCCGTTATATAATTAAGGATATGGCCGGTATGAGTAATAACCAGTGCGGATTTAGTCCTTTTTTCCACAAAGTTTTTATGAGGCTGTTCCTTGGGGCATTTAATCCCCCTTTGCAAAAGAGAATTTATAGTATCACCAATAAGGACAATGCTTTCAAGGTCAACACCTGATTCAGGTTCATCAAGCAGTACAAGGTCGGGTTGCTGCGCCGTGAGCTGGAGCAGCTCGGAACGTTTAATTTCTCCACCGGAAAAGTTATGATTTACATCTCGATCTAAAAAATCAGAAAATTTAAGCTGTTTGGAAAGTTCATCTATATCAATAGGGCGACCGCCGCTGCATATTTTAACTATAGACCTTGTTTTTAAGCCGTTAATAGTCGGAGGCCTCTGGAATGACACCCCGATACCGAGTCTTGCACGCTCGTGAATAGGCATGTACGTGATGTCTTCATCTTTGAATGTAATTTTCCCATGAGTAACATTATAGCCTGAAAATCCCATTAAGGTCATCATCAGACTTGTCTTCCCGGACCCGTTTGGACCGAAAAGTATATGGGTTTCTCCTTTCGGGATTTCCATATTAACATTTTTAAGTATGGTTTTATTCCCGACTTCTACTTTAAGTTCTTCAATCTGCAGCATAGTTTTCACCTCACCAGTTTCCGCTATTCAATTGTATAGGAATTACCATTTTTTGCCTAATCAATTCGGTACGATAGAATAGAATAGATGAATTGCTGAGCAAAAAGTGCCTAAAATATATTAAAGTGCCTAAAATGCCTAAAGTTATGGTACGCCTTCGGCGTGCTAATTAATAACATGGGAATAGAAACTGTTACACTTTCTTATGTATTAATAACTCAAAAAATCTTTATATAAAATGGCAGAACACCTTAACTTTAGGCACTTTAACATACTTTAGCTCACTTTAGGCACTTATGTTCAAAACGGCCGGAACAGTCCATAAGCCGAATTTTGTTCCCTGCAAGGGTTACCCCCAACAGGGCAACGATCATTCATCTATGTGTGCCGGTTGCCCGGCACCTCTTGCGACCTACCCGGGAGCTCGGACGGGCTACCCTCAAACACTCCTCTATTTGGTCTTGCACCAGGTGGGGTTTACCAAGCTTCCCCGGTCACCCGGGGAACTGGTGCGCTCTTACCGCACCTTTTCACCCTTACCCTGTAAGTCAGGCGCAGCCTGAAACTCACTGGGCGGTATACTTTCTGTTGCACTTTCCTTCACGTTGCCGCGACTTCACGTTATGAAGCACCCTGCCCTGCGGTGTTCGGACTTTCCTCCAGATCAAACAAGATGATCCAGCGATCGTTTGGACTGCTCCGACCGCACTGTTTTACATTGTATTTAGCGCATAGAGTTCTTTAATTTACACTTCAGGCAATTTTGCTCTACGCTTGTTATCTTTAGTCACAAGTGCCTAAAGTATATTAAAGTGCCTAAAATGCCTAAAGTTAAGGAATCCTGCCATTTATATGGGTTTCTTTATACCCTCAACTCTCCGGCAAGAGAGCGATTGCAAATCCTTGTGGCTTTGGTTATTGATCAGCACGCCGAAGGCGTACCACAACTTTAGGCACTTTAGAGCACTTTAGGCATTTTAGGCACTTTTCCGGTTTATCCGGATTAAGTGTCCTTCCAGTAATAAATTATTCTCTGACAATTTGGACAGAACTTCAAGCTGTCGCAGCGCTGAAGATCATTATACATCTGTGGAGGAATGTTTATATTACATCCACGGCACACCGCATCCTTTACAGACACAACTGCAATTCCTCCAGCCTTATCTCTTACCATAAGATATGTTTTTAACAACTGAGGATCAATTTTATCGGAAAATTTCTTCCATTCAGTATCAAGTTCAGCAACCCTTTTATTATTCTTTTCTGTTTCATGATCTATAGTCTGCTTTTCTTTATTAACCTGCTTGGAAAGCTTTTCATATTCATTATTTCTATCAGCCAGAACTCTCTCGATATCATCCATTTGTTCAAGGCATTCGAGCATTTGATCTTCAATTTGAGAATTCATTATCTTAACATCTTCAATTTCCTTTAATAATGACTGGTATTCTTTGTTTGTTTTAATAGATGCAAGTCTCTCCTGACTTTTTTTTAACCGGGAGATATTTATTTCTACATCAGATTGATATAAACCATAACTCTTTTTCAGCTCATTAAGCCTTAATTCTTCATCTTTCGTAGTCTGCTCAAACTCATTAAACCTGCAAGAAAGACTGTTCAACCTTTGAGTATCGTTACTTAGAATCGATCTGATTTCGTTGCTTTCTGTCTCGATCCCTTGAAGTTTTACCAGATTATCTATATGTTCCTTCATATCCTCAACTCTCTAATCGTTCCTTATTATAGACTTTCAGATAATTAATTTCACAAGGATAGAAGGAGGAAGGCGTATTAGTTATACGTCGACGACTGATAACGCAGTGAAAATATTTATCTGAAAGTCTATAAAATAACAAACGGATCCTTTTCAAGTTTACATGCCTCAACTTTTACATTAAACTCACTTTCAACAAGAACTTTTTGAAGACGTTCCGCCAGCACTTCAACCATTAAGTGCTCAGATGCAAAATGTCCTATATCAATGAGGCCAAGATTTGCGGCCTCGACAGCCCTTGCATCATGATAACCCAAATCCCCGCTTATATAAACTTGAGATCCGGATGAAAAAAAGTTATTCATCAGGCTTGACCCGCTGCCGGTACACACAGATACAGACTTAACAGGCAGATCCGGTTTTCCGGCGATTTTTACTGATTTTAGTTTAAGTATTTTTTTAATTTCCAATGCAAAATCAGCAAGCTCTTTTTTCTCATCAAGTTCTCCAATACGACCGATACCCTGAGTATTCTCTTGAGTTATAAGCGGATAAATATCATATGCCATCAGCTCATAAGGGTGGTGCTTTTTCACATGCCGGATAACGCTTTTGAGATCACTTTTTTGTACAATGGCTTCTATTCTTATTTCATCTGTCTGAGTAATCTCACCTGGTTTGCCGATAAATGGATTTGTCTGAGAGCCTGGCCTGAAAGTACCTTTTCCTTTATTCCTGAAAGAGCAACATGAATAATTTCCAATTTCTCCTGCGCTGGTTTCAAAAAGTGAGTCTAAAACTTTTTGCTCATACTCAACAGGCACGTAAAATACAAGCTTGTAATTTTCAGCCCCCCTGACCTTTCCCAGAACCTTCAAGTTCTTTAGACCGATACGTTTTGCAATAACATCGTTTATACCATCTTTTGCGCTGTCGAGGTTGGTATGTGCTGAAAAGATACCTGTGCGGTGCCTGACAGCCATATTGATCACATAACCAACAGGAGTGCTGAAATCAATGGATTTTAAAGGACGAAATATCAGTGGATGATGTGCAATGATCAGGTCAACATCCTTGCTGCAGGCAACCTCAACAACATCGGGAGCAGGATCTAAGGCGATCCAGACTTTTTTTACCGGCCAGTCATTTTGCCCGACCTGTAATCCGACATTATCCCATTCTTCAGCAAGATGGAATGGCGCAAAGCTTTCCATCGCCTTAATTATATCAAATATTTTTGCAATCATTTCTAAATCACAAAAAAGGCGTGGTTCTTCACACCCACGCCACAAGAAATGGGCCCACCTGGATTCGAACCAGGGACCGACCGGTTATGAGCCGGTGGCTCTGCCAGCTGAGCTATGGGCCCGTAGAATTTTATTTAATAACTTTATGGAAACTTTTTGTCAAGTATTAGGCTCGAAAAAAAATAAGTTGGTCATTTTTTTCCGAACCCTTAGGTTTCGATAAAACTTTTCAATTTACGGCTTCTAGTTGGATGCCTTAGTTTTCTCAAAGCTTTTGCCTCTATCTGCCTGATTCTTTCTCGTGTTACCGCAAAATCCTGCCCAACCTCCTCAAGAGTATGATCTGCTTTTTCGCCGATTCCGAATCGCATACGCAAAACTTTTTCTTCCCGCGGAGTTAATGTTGCAAGTATCTTTCTTGTCTGTTCAGCAAGATTCAGACTTACAGTGGCATCTGAAGGAAGCATAAACTTTTTGTCTTCAATGAAATCACCAAGATGGCTGTCCTCTTCTTCGCCGATAGGTGTCTCCAGTGAAATAGGTTCTCGTGCAATTTTTAATACCTTGCGAACCTTATCAATAGGTATCTCCATTTTATTTGCTATCTCCTCAGGCTTAGGCTCACGTCCAAGCTCCTGCACCAAATATCTGGATGTACGGATCAGCTTATTAATAGTCTCTATCATATGGACTGGAATTCGAATAGTCCTTGCCTGATCGGCAATTGCCCTTGTTATGGCCTGCCTTATCCACCATGTTGCATATGTACTGAATTTATAACCACGGCGATACTCAAATTTATCCACAGCCTTCATAAGGCCGATATTGCCTTCCTGAATCAGATCAAGGAACTGAAGACCTCTATTAGTATATTTTTTTGCAATGCTGACAACCAGCCGTAAATTCGCCCTGGTTAACTCACCCTTAGCTGCTTTAGCTATTAGACGTCCTTCCTCAACACCTGACATAATCTTTTTTAAAGTCCGGTCGTTAGCCTTTATGGCGTATTCTTTTTCTTTTATCTCTTCGTGAATCTTCTTAAGTTGCGTATATAGTAAGGTTCCCTTATCTATAGTCAAATCACAACTGCCGTTAATCCATTTAACAAATTTTTTCTTTGTCTTTAAATTGACACAAAATTCAGCAACCGATACGTTAACTGTATCTGCATACACAGAAATCATTTTGCTCATAGAATCGAACCATTCTATCTGGCCTTTTATAATATTTTCAATCTTATCTATTACTTTTCCTTCTAAACGCCAATTTTTTAACAGGTCGAATATTTTATTATTCCTGCGAGTTATACGACTTTTGATGCTACGCTGTTCAGACAGGTCTAATTTTGATGAAAATAGATTTTCCCTGTATGCTTCATTTTCTTTGTCAAGCTTTTCAATCGAACGGATGGTACCTAAAAACCTCTCAATCTGTAATACTTCATCAACATATGTATCTCCTTCGTCAACATCTCTTAACACATGTTTTGGACGAAGCTTGCCGCTTTCAATATGTTTACCTAAATCTAAAATACATTCAACTCCTGTCGTAGTATCTATAAGCGACCTTAAAACAGCCTGTTCGCCGGCCTCAATCTTCTTGGCTATTTCAACCTCTCCTTCTCTGCTTAATAGAGTCACAAGCCCCATCTCACGTAAATACATCTTAACAGGATCGGTTACTGTGCCAAAATCATCAGCAGAAGCACCCCCGGTTTTATTGAATTTTTCTTTTAACTTTACCTGGTTATCCGCTACATCGCTTTTCTTTTCATCCACGATTTCAATATCAAGATCGTCAAACAACATTAGAGCTTCATCAAGTTGATCAGAAGATAACATATCTTCGGGAAACACCTTGTTAATCTCGTCATAAGTTAAAGAACCTTGCTTTTTACCTTTTACAATCAGTTTGTTCAATGCTTGTTTATTGACTTTTTTTGCATTTTTCCGTTTTGCAGCGGATTTAGTTGCCATATATTTCAGCCTCCTAATGACTTCACTATTACAAAACTTTTAGCTTAACCTAAGTTGAGCGATTTTTTGCGAAGAAATGTGCCAAGATCTTGATGCAGCAAGATTTGCGAAAAGCGTAGGCAGACCAATGGATATGTCGAGACTTTTCGCAAGTCCTTGATGCGCAAGAGATTGGTGCAGGTCGAGTAAAAAATCGCTTAATTTAGGTTTGATTTTATGCCTTTCCTAACCTGAATTTGCTTTTTCTTTAACAATTCTGAAAGCAGCTCATGATCATTAGATTCCTCTGCTGCCCTTATCTTCTGCAACAAGGTCTTTTTTTGACGCTTTCGGAATAACTCAAATTGCGATAACAACTTGAGACAGCCTTCACGACCCCACTTATCTTCACCAATCGACAACGGGGCAACAGACAACGAGGCAACAATACTTCTTTTTTCCCTGTCGTCAATGCTGTTAATGATATCAGATACCATTCCGTTGCCCCGGGTGCTCACATCATGCAATTCATCCCGAATGTCCTCATGCTCTCCCTGCTTCAGAACTATTTGACCAATTAGCTTTAAAGATTCATCTTCGAAATGATCGAGTATATTACGCGAAATAATTTCAGGTAATATTTCGGGAAATTGAAGCATCATTGCAATAATCTTTCTTTCGAGCTTGTCACCCTTTAACGCAAGATTTCTATCCTGCGTCTTGTCTGGCAGCTCTTTATTCGGCTTGATGCTTTTATTGCCGGATACTATCCTCACCTTTTCCATAACTGCTGCTTCATCAATTCCTATAATTTCTGCAAGCTCCTTGATATATAAAGATCTTTTAACACTATCATTAATGTTAGCCAAAGGCTGTTTCAAATCCGACATGATACGAATTCTT